>NZ_FMDF01000173.1 GCF_900091955.1 Streptomyces sp. Ncost-T10-10d | reverse complement strand
GCTAGCCCGATCCTCCGCACATGACACGTTCGGATGAATGGACGGCATGACCGCTGTTTCGAGGGTGGTCATTCGGTGGGATGTGTGGTGTGCCGATATCTCGTTCGCGTCGTTCCCGGGTTCAACGTCCTCGTATGACGGTGGAGTTAGCTCCTGTGGTGGAGAGGCGTCTGGGCGCTCTGCCTGCCTCTGCCGAGTTTCTGCGCCGACTGGACGTGGCCGGGATCATCGACGAGCTGTGTCCGGTCCGGGATGTGGCGCATGTGACACACGGGCAGGTCATCGAGGTGCTGGTCGCCAACCGCCTGTCCGTGCCCACCTCGATGGTCCGCGTTGAGAACTGGGCACGGGCCTGGGCGGTGGATGAGGTCTTCGGTGTGGATCCCGCACTCCTGAACGACGACCGGCTGGCCCGGGCCCTGGACGCCATCGCACCGCATCTGGAGGAGATCACCGGCTCGGTCGGCGCGCAGGCCATCGCGGAGTTCGGTATCGACGTCGCACAGATCCACTGGGACATGACCAGCATGTCCATGTTCGGTGCGTATGAGGACCAGGAGGAGGGATTTCCGCAGGTCAAGTACGGTCACCCCAAAGACCGGCGGGTCGATTTGAAGCAGATCCAGGCCGGGCTGGCCGTCAGCCGTGACGGCGGCATCCCGGTATTCCACCGGGCCTACGACGGCGGCGCGGGCGAGGTCGCGCAGGTCGTCGGCGCGATGAAAGCCCTGCGGAAGATCGCCGACCGCAAGGACTTCCTGCTCGTCGCCGACTCCAAACTCGTCTCCTACCCGAACATCACCGCGCTGCTGGACGCGAAGGTCGACTTCATCGCACCGGTCCCGGCCGCCCAGGTCAAAGCAGAGGTCTACGCCGCCCTGGACGTTCAGCACGCGCAGCCGGTCGACTACGTCAACGACCGTGACCGCGAGCGGAACACCCCCGCCGACCAGCGCGAGTCCTACCGGGTTCTGGATGACGTCCACGTCATGCCCGGGCCCCGCAAGAAGGATCCCGCGCACCGACTGCGCAGGATCCTGGTCCACTCCACCGGCAACGCCAAAGGCCAGCAGGCCGCCCGCGCCAAACGCCTGGCCCGGGCCACCGAGGACCTGCAGAAGCTGCAGCACTCGGCCGGCGGCCGGTACTACAACACCGCGGCGAAGGTCGAAGCCCGGATCGGCGTCATCGCCAGGACCCGCCGGGTCGCACACTGCCTGCACACCACCGTCACCACCGACGACGCCGGGCGCCCATCCCTGACCTGGCACTTCGACCAGGACATCCTCGCCTCCCAAGCCGCAGCCGACGGCTGGTACGCCCTGGTGACCCCGCTCACTCCAGAGCAGGCCGATGCCGCCGAGGTATTCCGGCGCTACAAAGGCCAGGGCGTGGTCGAGCGCCGCTACAGCGACTTCAAAGGCCCGCTGGCCGTCGCACCGATCTTCCTCGAACACAACCGCCGCATCACGGCACTGCTCACCGTGATCTGCCTGGGCCTACTGGTGTTCTGCCTGATCGAGCGCCAAGTCCGCCAGTCCCTGGGATCCGAGCAGACCATGGCCGGTCTCTACCCCGACAACCGCAAGGTCCGCCCCACCGGCCGCATGATCCTCTACCACCTCGACAGTCTCATGCTCCGGCCCGGCACCAGCACCAGCCCACCCACCATCCTGATCAACCAAGGAGTCCAAGCACACCTGCTCGAACTCCTCGGCATCGACGAAACCAGACCCCGCTGGCTGGAGA
>NZ_FMDF01000125.1 GCF_900091955.1 Streptomyces sp. Ncost-T10-10d | reverse complement strand
GTCTCCGCCATCCCCGCGAAGAACGCGAAGGTGGGTGCCGCGCTTGACTGACCACCGGCAGCTCCCCGACCTGTCATGGCCGCGGCGAGGTCCGCCGGCATTCCCGGACACTCCGCCGCCCCCGCCGAAGTCACCCCATCAGTGGCTCCCGGTCCCGCCGAACGTGGGCCCGCCACGATCTGGGCCCCGGGCGGACTGCACGCGCGGCCTGTACGCGGCCCGTGGTTCAGCCGACGTCGGGATCGAATCCGGTACTCGTACAGGTGGGATGCGCGGCGCCGGCGCCCGGGTGCGCTCGTGAAGAGCGTTCCGGTTCTGTTGGACCTTGCGCATGCCGCTGCGGTGCAGACGGCGCCACTCCAGGTACATGGAGTCGACCGCGCGGGCGGTGGCGATCAGTTCGTCGGCCTGGTCGTCGGCGCCGCAGGCCGTACACCAGGTGCGGATGTCCGTGTCAGAGGGCGGTGCCTCGCCCTTCTGGATGCGGGTGATCTTCACCGTGCACGAGATGAAGCGGCTCGGCCGGCTTCAGCCGACACGTGGGGCCGGTCCATCACGGCTGACGATCTGCGCGGCCGGTCCGGAGAGGCGCCGGACAGTCCCCCATTACGCTCCGAGTACGTGTGCGAGTGCCTCGTCGAGTAGCTCCCGCAGAGCGGAGGAGGTCGGCGCGAGGGCGGTGGCGAGTAGTGCCGGGCCGCCGGCCAGAGGTGCAAGGACGGCGCAGCCGTCTTCGGTCCCTTCGCGGAGCAGGAAGGGGTCGCGCTGGATATCCAACTCTGGATCCACGATGAGAAGTTGGCCTACGGCTCGGTGTCCGCCCAGGACTGCGGGGCCGTCCCATCCGGGCTCGGGATCCCCGTAGGCGGTGTGTTGGTCGAGCAGCGGGCGTCCGGCGTGTTGGACCCGGATGCGGGTGACGAGGTGGCCCGGCTTCTCGTTGGCTCTGCCCAGGAGCTGCTCCTCGCGGAGCAGCAGTCGTGAGGTGGCGGCCAGGTTGACCGTGCAGGTCTGCTGCAGGTTGCTGCCGGCGGCGCTGATCAGCGGCTGTGGCAGCCACCGCAAGCCGGCGTGTTCCCCGGCGGTCAGCCGTACGTCGTAGGTGGCCGAGGCGGTCGTGGGACCGCGGAGGGCGAGCGTGGCGGCGGCTGTGGTGACTTCGAGTTCGGCGCGGTCCTCGGCGGTGATGTCGAGGGTGAGCCGGTCGCCGCCGAGCGGGGCGCTCATCGCGCCGATGATTCCCACCCTGGCGGCCTTCCCGCAGGTGCGCATGCGTCGTAGGTGGAACGGGCCGTCGCTGCGCAGTTGCGGGAGCGTGGTGACGCGTCCGTTGAAGGTGGCGCGGATGCGGGCGGTGGCAAGCACGCCGTGCGGGTGTCCGGGGGGTTCCTCGGCGCCGGCCGCCTGGGCGTACGTTTCGCACGGGGCCTTGGGCCTGGCGAGATGGGTGCCGGTGCTCATGAGGCAGCCTCCGCGCGCCACCGGGTCAGGTGGCCGGTGACCCAGTCGGCGATCTCGCGGATGCCGTCGTCCGAGGTGAGGCTGGTGAAGATGGTGGGAAGGTCACCACGTTGCCGTTCGGCGTCGGCGACCATGGTGGCGAGGTCGGCACCGACGTGCGGGGCGAGGTCGGTCTTGTTGACGACGAGGAGGTCGGCGGTGGTGATTCCGGGGCCGCCCTTGCGGGGGATGTCATCACCGCTGGCGACGTCGATGACGAAGATCTGCACGTCGACGAGGCCTTTGGAGAAGGTGGCGGTGAGGTTGTCACCACCGGACTCCACGAGCACGAGGTCGAGGGGGTGGAGGGCCTCCTCCAGGTGTTCGACCGCCTCGAGGTTGGCGGAGATGTCATCGCGGATCGCAGTGTGCGGGCACGCGCCGGTCTCCACCGCGGTGATCCGCTCAGGCGGCAGCACGGCCTCGCGCAGCAGGTACTCGGCGTCTTCGCGGGTGTAGATGTCGTTGGTCACGACGGCGATGGACCAGCGGTCCCGCAGGGTGCGGCAGAGCGCGGCGACGCTAGCTGTCTTGCCGGAGCCGACGGGCCCGCCCAGCCCGACACGGAGGGCTCGGCGGCTGCCGTCGGCGCGGAGCGGCTCGGCGCTGTGACTGTGGCGCTGCGGCATGGTCACAGGGTGGTCGAGGTGCACGAAGAACTCCCGGTGTGAAAAAGAGGTTTCAGGAAGCGAAGAGCCGGACGGTCCAGGCGGCGTGCTGTTCGCCGGTGATGTCCAGCAGCGGCGAGGACGCCGACGGCAGGGCGTCGATCCCCTCGGCCGCGACACGGTGCGCGGCCTGGGCAGCAGCTACGGCGACGGCGTCGGTATCGCAGCTGAGGCGGGCCAGCAGCCCCGAGGCGTCGAGCGGGTCGAGGCTGAGCAGGCGCACCGCTGCGGTGGCCGGGCCGCTGGCGTTCTCGTACGCGGCGGCGTAGGCGGCGTCCAGTGGGGTGAGCCCGGCGGCCCGGGCGGCGAGGCCCAGCACGAGCGGCTGGTGGGCGCCC
>NZ_FMDF01000124.1 GCF_900091955.1 Streptomyces sp. Ncost-T10-10d | reverse complement strand
GCCCGCCGCGGCCGGCACCCGGGCGGCCCGTACCCCGGCCGAACAGGTGCTGTGCGAACTCTTCGCCGACGTGCTGGGCGCGCCCGCGGTCGGCGCCGACGACGACTTCTTCGACCTCGGCGGCCACTCCCTGCTGGCCACCCGGCTGACCGGCCGGGTGCGGGACGCCCTCGGGGTGGACGTGGACGTCCGGACGCTGTTCGAGCACCCCACCCCGGCCGCCCTGGCGGCGGAGCTGGCCGACCGCGAAGGCGGTCCGGTGCGCCCGCGGCCGGAGCCGGCCGCCCGGCCGGCGCGGCTGCCGCTCTCGTACGGGCAGCGGCGGTTCTGGTTCCTCAACGAGCTCGCCGGCGGTGCCGTCAACAACAGCATGCCGCTGGCACTGAGGCTGCCCGGCGACGCGGACACCACAGCCTTGCGACACGCCCTCGACGACGTCGTGGCCCGGCACGAAAGCCTGCGCACGGTGTTCCCCACCGGGCCCGACGGCGTCCCCTACCAGCACGTGCCGGCCGGCGGCCGGGCACCGCTGAGCACCGTCGGGTGCGCCCCCGAGGACGTGCCCGCGGCGATGGCCACGGCGCTCGCCCGCGGCTTCGACCTCGCCACGGAGACCCCGCTGCGCGCCCACCTGTTCACCGCCGGCCCCGGCGAATCCGTCGTGCTGCTCGTCCTGCACCACATCGCCGGTGACGGCTGGTCGCTGGGTGTCCTCGCCGACGACCTGCACACCGCGTACCAGTCCCGGCTGGCGGGCCGCGCCCCCGCGTGGCAGCCGCTGCCGGTCCAGTACGCCGACGTCACCCTGTGGCAGCGCAGCCTGCTCGGCGCGCCGGACCGGCCCGACAGCCTGCACTCCCGCCAGCTGGAGCACTGGCGTCGCACGCTCGCCGGCCTGCCCGACTGCACCCCGCTCCCGACGGACCGGCCGCGCACCGCCGCGACCGGCGACCACGGCGGTACCGTCACCCTCGGTGTCGACGCCGACCTGCACGCGCGCCTGCTGGGTGTCGCCAGGCGTACCGGGACCACCCTGTTCATGGTGCTGCAGACGGCGCTGAGCGCCCTGCTGACCCGGCTGGGCGCGGGCACCGACATCCCGATCGGCACGCCGGTGTCCGGCCGCGGCGACGCGTCCCTGGACCGGCTCGTCGGCTGCTTCGTCAACTTCCTGGTGCTGAGGGCCGACACCGGCGGCGATGCGACGTTCCGCCGGCTGCTGGAGCGGGTGCGGAAGGCGGACCTGGACGCCTACGCGCACGCGGACCTGCCCTTCGAGTCCCTGGTCGAGGCGCTCAACCCGGCCCGGACACCGGCCCGGCATCCGCTGTTCCAGGTGGTGCTGTCGCTGCAGACGGCCACGGCGGCGGACGGCGGCTTCGAGGAACTGCCGGTCGAACCGGCCACCGCCCAGTTCGACCTGTTCTTCGAGGTCACCGAGCGGCGCGGAACCGACGGCGCACCGCAGGGCCTGGACTGCCACCTCGGCTACCGCGGCGATCTGTACGACCGCGGCACCGCGCAGGCGTTCCACCGGTGGTTCGGGATGCTGCTGCGCGCCATGGCCGCCGACATCGACCAGCCCATCAGCCGCCCGCGGCTGCTCACCGGCGCCGAGCGCCGGCGCCTGCTCCACGAGTGGAACGCCACCGGGGCTCCGGCGGCCCCGGACGTCGTGACCGCGTTCCAGCGGCAGGTCCTGCGCACCCCGGAGGCCGACGCCGTCATCGGCGAGACCGGCACGCTCAGCTACACCGGCCTCGACCGGCGGGCCAACCGGCTCGCGCACCATCTGATCGGCCGGGGCGTCGGCCCGGGCGCGCTGGTCGCCCTGCTCCTGCCGCGGACCGAGGAGTTCCTGGTCGCCGTCTTCGCGGTGCTCAAGGCCGGAGCGGCGTACCTGCCACTGGACCCCGACCACCCCTCCGACCGCCTGCGTCACGTACTCGACGACGCCGCGCCCGATCTGGTGCTGGAGGCGGTGCCGGACGACGGCGACCTGGCTGCGGCCGGGTGTCCGGGCACCGCCCCCGACGACGCGGACCGGCCGGCCGGGCCGCCGTCCGCCTCCGACCCGGCGTACGTCATCTACACCTCGGCGACCACCGGGCCGCCCAAGGGCGTCGTCATCGGCCGGGGGGCCCTCGCCAACCTGCTGGCCGCCCTGCGCGGCATCCTGCGGCTGACTCCTCGCGACCGGATGCTGTCGGTGACCACCGCGGCCTTCGACATGTCGGTGCCGGAGCTCTACGGTCCGCTGCTGAGCGGCGCCGCCGTCGTGCCGGCCGGTCCGCGGACGGTCCGCGACCCGGTGGCGCTGGCCCGGCGGTGCGCGGAGACCTCGGTCACCGTCGTGCACGCCACCCCCTCGCTGTGGCAGTCCCTGGCCGAATCCGTCCCGGAACTGCTGCCCGGGCTGCGGAAGTTCACCGGCGCCGAGGCGCTGCCCGCCGGGCTGGCCGGCCTGCTGTCCGGCCCCGGCGGCGAGCTCACCAACCTGTACGGTCCGACCGAGACCACCGTGTGGTCCACCGCGGCCCGCCTCTTCGGCCCGGTTGACGGGCAGCCGATCGGCACTCCGCTCGCCAACACCCGGGCCTACGTGCTCGACGAACGGCTGCAGCCGGTCCCGCCCGGGGTGACCGGGGAGCTGTACCTCGCCGGCGCCGGGCTCGCGAACGGCTATCTGCGCCGGCCCGCGCCGACCGCCGAACGGTTCACGGCGTGCCCGTGGGGACGGCCCGGCGAGCGCATGTACCGCACCGGCGACCTGGCCCGCTGGACGTCCGCGGGGCAGCTGGAGTACTGCGGCCGGGCCGACCAGCAGATCAAGCTCCGCGGGTTCCGGATCGAGCCGGGCGAGGTCGAAGCGGCCCTGGTCTCCCATCCGGACGTGGCCCGGGCGGCGGTCGTCGCGCGCGAGGACCGGCCCGGCGACCGGCGGCTGGTGGCCTATGTCGTACCGGGGGCGGGCGGTGGCGTCGACCCGGCGGCGCTGCGCACGCACGCGGGCCGCACCCTGCCGCCCTACATGCTGCCGAACGCGATCGTCGCGCTCGCGGCGCTGCCGCGGACGCCGAACGGCAAGCTCGACCGCCGGGCGCTCCCCGCGCCGCCGGCCGCCCGCGCGGGCCTCGCCGCCCGCAGCCACCGCGAGGAGCTGCTGTGCCAGCTCTTCGCCGAGGTGCTCGGCGTACCGCGCGTCGGCGTCGACGACAACTTCTTCGACCTCGGCGGCCATTCGCTGCTGGCCGCCACGCTGGCCGGCCGGATCCGGGCCGAGCTCGGCGCCGAACTGGGCCTCGGCCTGCTGTTCGAGCACCCGACGGCGGGCGGTCTCGCCGCGCGGCTGGACGGTGGCGGCGGACGCGGGCTGGGCGTGCTGCTGCCGATCCGCACCACGGGAAGCCTGGCGCCGCTGTTCTGCGTGGCGCCGGTCGCCGGTCTCGCCTGGTGCTACACGGGCCTGCTGCGGCACCTGGACCCCGAGCGGCCGATCTACGGCCTGCAGTCCCGGCTCGCCGCTCCTGGCCGCCCGCTGCCCGGCTCGCTCGCCGAGGTCGCCGCCGACCACCTCGAGCAGATCCGCTCCGTACAGCCCACCGGCCCGTATCACCTGCTCGGCTGGTCGTACGGCGGGCTGGTGGCGCACGAGCTGGCCGTGCGGCTGCGGCACGAGGGGGCGCCGGTCGGGCTGCTGGCCCTGCTCGACGCCTATCCGCCGGCCGTCGGCGAACTGGACGTCCCCGTCGACCCGGTGGCCGCGCTGCACCGCCTGCTGGGCCAGGAAACGGCCGCCGACCTGGCCTCCGAGCTGGCCGGGGTGGTGGCCAACAATGCCCGGCTGGCCGGGGCGCACCGCCCCGGGCTCTTCGACGGGGACATCGACCTGTTCCACGCGACCGAAGCACCCGAAGAACCCAGCGCGGCCCGGCCGGCGGCCTGGGCCGATCACACCGCCGGTGACCTGCGTGTGCACCGGATCGCGTGCGCGCACGACGACATGACCCGGCCCGAGCACCTGCGCCGGATCGGCGCCGAGCTCGACATCCGGCTGAGACCACAGCCCTGAAGGAGCAGAACACCATGACCAATCCGTTCGACGACGCCGAGGGCCGCTTCCTGGTCCTGGTCAACGACGAGGGCCAGCACTCGCTGTGGCCCTCGTTCGCCGAGGTGCCCGCGGGCTGGACGGTGGCGCACCCGGAGGACAGCCGCCAGGCGTGCCTGGACCACGTCGAGACGCACTGGACGGACATGCGGCCCCGGAGCCTGGTGCGGTCGATGGAGGATGCCGGGCCGACGTCGTGATCGAGGCCCGTGGTCCGTGCAAGACCTTCCGCAGCCGCAAGGTCGGCGTTCCGGCGGTGCGCGATCTCGCCCCGGACGTCGCCGAGGGGGAGACATTCGGCTTCCCGGGCCCGAACGGCGCCGGCGAGTCGCCCCCGATGCGGATGCTGACCACGCTGCTGCCGCCGGACGGCGGCGAGGCCACGGTGGTCGGCGCCGACCTGCGCCGGCACCCGCGCCGAGTGCGTCGGCGGATTGTCTACGTGGCCCAGGGCCCGGCCACCTGGCGGCTGGTCACGGCCTGCGAGGAACCGGTGATGCAGGGCGCCTGCACGGCATCGTGGTCGTCGTAGGGGGTCTGTCGGCAGCCTGGGCCGTCCGTCGTTTCGCCCGCAGCATCCACTGATTGGGAGCCGGTGACCATTTTGTCCGACCATCTCGTCCCTCTGCCCGGCACCTCGTGGAGCGTGTGGCGGCACACCCTGGTGCGCTCCGCCGGGTTCCCCGCCGACGGCGTCGCCGCGTTCTGCGCGCCGGAGCTGGCCCGGACCGTGGACCGGCACCTGGAAGGTGCCGGTGAAGCCGCCCAGGTCGACGCCGCGTTCGCCGCCGCGATGACCGAACTGGGCCGGGCCGTCCACGACGTGTGCGCCGATCCGCTGTTCCGCCAGGCGGTCACCTGGCAGAACCCCGGAGCGCTCAGCTCCGTGGCCGGGGTGCTGCGCGACGGGCCTGCGGCGCGGCGGAACGAACGCCGCCGCCGCCGGGAGGAGATCGTCGCCAAGTACTGGCAGCGGTACTGCACCAAGAACGACACGATCGGCTTCTTCGGCCCGATGTGCTGGTCGACGGTGGACAACGGCGGTCCGCGACTGGAGGTCCGGCACGGGCCGGCGCTCGTCCGGGACACCGCGGTGCACTTCGAGTGGTGGGCGCTCGACGCGCTGGCGGCGCACATCGCGTCCGACGAACGGCTGCGTCCCTGGCTGCCCGTGGCCAGGCAGCCGCAGCTGCGTCTCGAAGGCCGCCGACTGGTGTGGCCGAACCGGCCCGCGCAGGACCTGCCGGCCGGCGCCGCCGAGCTGGTGGCCCGCTGCGACGGGCGCCGGCGGGCCGGCGAGCTCGCGTCCGGGCTGACCGCGGCCGGCACGTTCCGCCGCCCGGCCGACGTGTACGCCCAGCTCGACGAGCTCACCGCCGCCGGGGTCCTGCGGCTCGGTTTCGACCTGCCGATGGACCTCGGCGCCGAACGGCTGCTGCGCGAGCGGCTGGACGGCATCGGCGACGCCGGGGCCCGGGCGTGGGCGCTGGGGACGATGGACCGGCTGTGCGACGCCCGCGACGCGGTGGCCGCCGCCGACGGCCCGGACGAACTCGCCCGGGCCATGGCCACGTTGGAGGACACCTTCACCGGCATCACCGGCCAGGACGCCCGGCGGCGGCCCGGCGAGACGTACGCCGGCCGCACACTGTGCCACCTGGACAGCGTGCGCGACCTGGACGTCACCGTCGGCGGGGACGTGCTGGCCCGGCTGGCCGGCCTGGCGCCGCTGCTGCAGTCGGCGCGCTGGCTGTCGGCCCGGATCGCGGCGGCGTACACGGCGGCGCTCACCGAGCTGTACCGCGAGCTGGCCGCCGACGCCGGCGGTGCGGAGGTGCCGCTGCGGGAGCTGTGGTTCATGGCCCAGGCGCTGGTCTTCGGCGACGAGCGGCCCGCGGACCCGGTGGTCGCCGACTTCCTGGGCCGGTGGACGGCGGTGCTCGGCCTGGAGGACGTCCGTCACGGCACCGCCGAACTGCGGTTCACCGCCGAGGAGCTCGGCGCCCGTGTCGCCGAGGCGTTCCCCGCCGACCGGCCGGGCTGGTCCGAGGCACGGGTGCACAGCCCGGACGTGCACCTGTGCGCCACCGACGCCGAGGCGCTGGCCCGTGGCGACTACACCCTCGTGCTCGGCGAGCTGCACATCGCCTCCGCCGCGTTCGACACGCAGTTCTTCGCGCTCGGCCACCCCGAACCGCAGATGCTGCGCGAGGCACTGGCCGCCGACCTGCCGGACAGCCGGGTCCGTCTGCTGCTGCCGCACGACTGGCCGCGGCACTGCTCCCGCAACGCGTACTGGATGCACGGTCCGCACGATGTGGAACTGGGCTTCGTCCCGGCCCCGGGGGCGGACCCCGACCGGCTCGTACCGGTCACGGCCCTGACCGTCGTGGAGGTACCGGACGGACTCGTCGCCCGGGCGGAGGACGGTCGGCGGTGGCCGATCCTCGAGGTCTTCGCGAACATGCTGGGCCTGCAGGCGTTCGACACCTGGAAGCTGGCCGGCGCCGACGGCCACACGCCACGGATCACGGTGGACGACCTCGTGCTCGTCCGCCGCACCTGGCGGTCCACGGTCGGTGCCGGCGGGCTGGCCGACGTCACCGGCGAGCAGCAGCGGTACGTGGCGGCCCGCCGCTGGCGGCGGGCCGCGGACATGCCCGAGCAGGTCTACGTCCGGGTCGCCACCGACATCAAGCCGCAGTTCGTCGACTTCACCAGCCCGGTGTACGTGCGCCTGCTCTGCACCATGCTGCGTGGGGCCCGGGCCAAGGGCGGCGACGACGTGGAGGTGATCGTCACCGAGGCGCTGCCCACGGCCGAGCACGCCTGGCTGGCCGATGGGCAGGGCCGGCGGTACTCCTCCGAGCTGCGGCTCCAGATCATCGATCCGGAGCCGCCCGGCCGGCCCTGACCGCCGGCCCGTCCGGCCCGCCCCCGTTCAGCTCGGGCGCGGGCGCGGGAGGACCGGAATCGTCGTGGCCTGCGGAACGGAGCGCGCGGTCGTCGGCCTCGGCTGTGCCGCCCGCAGTTCGGCGATGCGCGTGGCCATGCCCGCGACGGTGGGGGCGTCGAACAGCGTCCGCATCGGCAGCCGTACCCCGGTGGCCTTGCGGATCTGCGCGACCAGTTGCACGGCCACGAGCGAATTACCGCCCAGCTCGAAGAAGTCGTCGTCCTCGGCGATGTCCTCCTCGCCGAGGACCGCCGACCAGACCCGGCCGACGGTGGCCGTCAGGTCGTCGCCGCCGGCCATGCCCGGGCCGGACGGTCCGGCGACGACCGGTTCGGAGTTCTCGCCGCGCAGCACGGCCAGGGCCCGCTCGGCCCGCTCGGCGCTGCCGCGCAGCATGGCGTCGTACCGCCCCGGGGTGATCAGCACATGTGCCGCCGGCGCCGCGGCCACCACCCGGTGGAGCGCTTCCAGACCGTCGGCGGGCATGATCGCCCAGGGGTCCGCGGGCTCGGCGTCCGGCGCCGCGGGTTCCGGCGTCGTGGCGACCGCCGCGCGTATCGCGTCCGGTTCGACGGCGCGCAGCATGAAGTCGGCGACCGTGACGAGCGGCCGTCCTTCGTCATCGGTGACGGCGAAGTCCCAGGAGACGACCGCGGCGGTGTCGTCGTGCGCGCCGTCGCGCCAACGGTGCACCCACACCGCGGAGTCGAGCGGGGCGTGGATGCGCACGCGGCCGTAGCCGATCGGCAGCCGGGTACCGCCGCCGCCCGGCCCGACCGGCATGGTCGCCACGTCCAGCAGTGCGGGATGCAGCGGCCAGTCGGCGCCGTCCGCCTCGGCCGGGACCAGGTGGACGAGTTCCTCGTCGGTGCCGATCCACGCCTCGCGAAGGCAGCGCCAGCGCGGCCCGAACGTCAGGACCGGGTTGCCGCCGAGCTGCTCGTCGAAGCGCTCGGCCTCCGCCGCCGACTCGGCGCACCGCCGGCGGACCGAGGCGAGGTCGAGCCGCGCGGTACCGTCCGGCCGGACCCACGCGGCGTGGCCGCGGGTGTGGGTGCGCACGGTGTCGTCGCGCACGCTGGACACGGTGAACTCCACCCCGTCGGCGTCCGGCCGCAGTGCGACACGGACCTCCGTCCGCGTGCCGTCGGCGGCGCTGATCGGCTCGGTGAACGCGATGTCGGACAGCTCCAGTTCGCTCTCCCCGTCCGGCGCGGGCCGCCACGCCGTCACCGCCGCGCGGACGAGTTCGAGCTGCCCGGTGCCGGGCACCACGGGCACCCCGCCGATGCGGTGCTCGTCGAGCAGCCAGTGCAGTTCGGCCGAGACGGTGCCGCGGCAGTACGCGGGGGCGCCGCCGGAGGCCGGTACCAGCTCGGTGAGCACCGGGTGGGCGATCGGTACGGCGCCGGTCGGCCGGCCCGGACGATCGCGTGCGGTGGAGCGGGCGGCCATCCCGATCCGGGCCCAGGCGCCCCAGCCCAGCGACAACACCGGGGCCGACCAGCCGTGCGCCGAGGCGGCGTAGGCGTCCAGGAAGGCGTTGGCGCCGGTGTAGTCCGTGTCGCCGATGCCACCGACCACCGAGGCCACCGAGGAGAACAGGACCACCGCGTCCAGGGGAAGGTCCCCGAACGCGGTCTGCAGGGCCAGTGTTCCGGCCACCTTCGGGGCGAGCACCGCGCGAGCGGCGTCGAGCGTCTTGACCTCGAGCATGCCGTCGCCCGGCAGGCCCGCCGAGTGAATGATGCCGTCCAGCCGCCCGAACCGTCCCAGGAGTTCTTCGCGGACCCGCCGCAGGGCGGCCGGATCGCACACGTCGGCGGCCACCGGCAGCACCTCCGCGCCCACGGCCTCCATCCGCTCCACGGCGGCGATCGCGGTGCCGGCGCGGCCGGAGGTGCCGCGCAGCGCGGACCACCGGTCCCGCGGCGGCAGTCCGGAGCGGCCGAGCAGGACCAGCCGTGCCCGGAAGCGGCGCGCCAGGTCCTCCGCCACCCCCAGCCCGAGGCCGTCGTAGCCGCCGGTGATCAGATAGACGCCGCCGGTACGCCACGGGCCGGTCCCGCCGTCCGGCAGCGGCACCCGGTCGAAGCCACGTACCCAGAGCCGGCCGCCGCGCAGCGCCAGCGGCCGGTCCCGGTCGTGGCCGGGGTCGCGCCACAGCGCGGCGACCAGCCGGTCCGCGGCGCGGCCTGTACCGGCCTGCCCGGCGTCGAGATCGAGATGGCGGGCGGTGACGGCGGGCAGCTCCCGGTTGACGGCGAGCACGGCCCCGGCCACGGTCGCGTGCTCGGGGCGCCGCGCGTCGCCCCCGACGACGTCGTGCACCCCGGCGGTGACCACATCGAGGTGCACGGGGAGGTCGGCGGCCTCGGCGGCCAGGGCCCGGGCCAGGCAGACGAGGCTGAGGTAGCCGTGCTCCTGGGCCGACCAGGCGGCCGCGACGCGGCCCTCACCGGTCCCGGGGGCCGGCGACCAGGCGTGTACGACTCGCACGCCCTCGGTGAGGACCCCGTCGGCCAGCAGGGCCCGCACCAGGGCGAGGTAGTCGTCCGGCTCGGCGGGGCGCACGGTGTGGCCGCCCGCGCCGTCGCGGGCGTAGCCGCTGCCGGGGCGCACCCGGGTCACCGCCGACCCGGCCCGGGTCAGCGCGGCGGACAGGCCGTCCGTGCCGTCCTCGGTGTCGAAGAGCACGCAGACGGGGGCCGGCCGGGCCGCGGGGGTGGGGGCCAGTTGCCGCCACACCGGTACCTGGAACCACTCGGCCGGATCGGCCGGGACCCGGTCGTCGGCACCCGCACCGGTGGTCTCCTCGGTCTTCGCGGCCGCGGTCTCCGGCGGATCCGGCTCGATCCAGCAGCGGACCCTTTCGTACGGGTAGGCCGGCAGCGGCACCCGGGCCGCCCGCTGCCCGAACGCCTCCGAATCCAGCGGGAATCCGCGGGTCCACAGCGTGCCGGCGGCGGTGTAGCAGACGGTCGGGTCGTCGGCGGACTCGGTCGGTCCGGGCAGGCTGGGCAGCACCAGCGCGTCGCGGCCGGTCTGCATCCGCACCAGTCCGGCGAGCTGCCGGCCCGGGCCGCACTCCACGAACGCCCACTCGCCGTCGGCCAGCAGGGTGCCGACGCAGTCCCCGAAGCGGACGGTGCCGCGCAGGTGCCGCGCCCAGTACGCCGGGTCCGCGGCGTCCTCGGCGGTGAACCACGTCCCGGTGACGTTGGACAGGAAGGGCAGCCGTGGGGCCTGCCGGGGCACCGCGGCCACGGCGGCGGTGAACTCGGCGAGGATCGGGTCCGTCATCGCGGAGTGGAAGGCGTGCGAGGTGCGCAGCTCGCGGCTGCGGACGCCGTCGGCCTCCAGCTCCGCGGCGAATTCCGCGACCGTGTCGGCCGGCCCGGCCACCACGCACACGCCCGGCCCGTTCACGGTGGCCACCGACAGTTCAGCGGGCAGCCGCGGCGCCACCTGCTCGGCCGCCCGCTGCACGGCGAGCATCGCGCCGGCCGGCAGGGCGTCCATCAGCCGTCCGCGCAGCGCGACCAGGCGCAGCGCGTCGGGGAGTTCGAACACCCCGGCGAGGGTGGCGGCGACGTACTCGCCGATGGAATGGCCGACCATCGCGTCGGGAGAGTGGCCCCACGAGCGCCAGAGCACGGCCAGCGCGTACTCCACCGTGAACAGCGCCGGCTGGGTGTACACGGTGCGGCGCAACCGCTGGTCGGCGGCCTCCCGTTCGGCCTGCGCGGCCTCGGTGTCCGGGCCGCTGCCGTCGGCGAACAGCAACTGCCTCAGGTCCAGGCCCAGCTCCGGAGCGAGGAGTTCGGCGCAGGTGTCGACGGTGTCGCGGAAGACGGGCTCGGTGCGGTAGAGCGCCGCGCCCATGCCGGCGTACTGGGCGCCCTGACCGGAGAAGAGCCAGGCCAGCCGGGGGCGTTCCGGCGCGGCCTCGCCGGCCGGCCGGCGCTTGCCCGCCCTGAGCGCGGCCACCGCCCCCGCGCTGTCGGCGGCGACGACCG
>NZ_FMDF01000021.1 GCF_900091955.1 Streptomyces sp. Ncost-T10-10d | reverse complement strand
GGTGGCTCCTGAGGTGTCGGTGTCCGGGGAGAATCTGGCGTATGTGATTTATACGTCGGGGTCGACGGGGCGGCCGAAGGGTGTGGCGGTCACGCATGGCGGGCTTGCGAATTATGCGCGGTGGGCGGCGGGTGCGTACGGTGCGGGGGGTGGTGTGCCGTTGCATTCGTCGTTGGCGTTCGATCTGACGGTGACGAGTGTGGTGGTGCCGTTGATCTCGGGTGCGCCGGTGGTCGTGAGCCGTGAGGGTGGTGCGGAGGGTCTGGCGGAGCTGGTGCGGTCGTCGGGTGGTGGTTTCGGGCTGGCGAAGGTGGTTCCGGCGCATCTTCCTCTCCTGTCGGAGATGTTGACGGATGGTCAGGTTGCGGGTGTGGCGGGGACGTGGGTGGTGGGTGGTGAGGTGTTGCCGGGTTCGGTGGTGCGGGATTTGTTGGAGCGTGCTCCGGGTTCGGTGGTGGTGAATGAGTACGGTCCGACGGAGACGACGGTCGGCTGTTCGGTGTTCGAGGTGCGGGCGGATGATGAGGTCGGGTCGGTGGTGCCGGTCGGCCGTCCGATTGCCAACATGCGCCTGTATGTGCTGGATGAGCGGCTGAGCCCGGTGGCTCCGGGTGTCGCCGGTGAGCTGTACATAGCCGGTGTTCAGCTTGCTCGTGGTTATGTGAGGCGTGCGGGGTTGACGGCGGAGCGTTTTGTGGCGTGTCCGTTCGAGCCGGGTGTGCGGATGTACCGTTCGGGTGATATTGCGCGGTGGCGGCGGGACGGTCAGTTGGAGTTCCTGGGCCGGGGCGATGAGCAGCTGAAGGTGCGTGGTTTCCGGATCGAGGCGGGTGAGGTCGAGGCCGTGCTGGCCGGGCATCCGCAGGTCGCCCGGGCTGCGGTGATCGCCCGGGAGGACACACCCGGCGACATTCGCCTTGTCGCCTACGTCGTTGCCGACGACGAGGTCGACGACCTGACGGACCAACTGCGGAAGTTCGCGGCCGAGCGGCTGCCGGAGTACATGGTGCCTGCTGCGGTGGTGATGCTCGATGAGTTGCCGTTGACGGGTAACGGAAAGCTGGACCGCATGGCCCTGCCTGCCCCTGAGCTTTCCGGTGGGGCCGGTGCCGGGCGTGGTCCGGCGAATGAGCGTGAGCGGGTGCTGTGCGAGGCGTTCGCCGAGGTGTTGCGGGTGCCCGAGGTCGGCGTCGACGACGACTTCTTCGCCCTCGGCGGCCATTCCCTCCTCGCCGTCCGCCTGGTCGAAGTGCTGCGCTCGCGAGGCTTGTCCGTCTCGGTGCGGGCGCTGTTCGAGGCACCCACCCCGGCCGGACTCTCGCCGGCGGCCGACAGCGACCAGGTCGACGTCCCCGAGAACCTGATACCGGCCGGTGCGACAGAGATCACCCCGGAGATGCTGCCGCTGATCGATCTCACCGCGGACGAGATCGCGCGGATCGCTGCCACTGTTGAGGGCGGTGCGGCGAACATCGCCGACGTCTACCCCCTCGCGCCGCTCCAGGAAGGCCTGCTCTTCCACCACATGCTGGCGGGCGAGGGCGAGGACGCCTATGTCCAGCCGACAGCACTGGAGTTCGACTCGCGTGAGCGCGTGAGTGCCTTTGTGGATGCTCTTCAGAACGTGCTCGACCGGCATGACATTTTTCGCACCTCCTTCGTCTGGGAGGGGCTGAGCGAGCCGGTGCAGGTGGTCTGGCGCAAGGTTGTGCTTCCGGTGCTTGAGGTGACGCTGGAGCCCCAGGGTGCCGACCCGGTAGCGGATTTGGTGGCGTGCGCCGGAGCGTCGATGGACCTGGGCAGGGCGCCGCTGTTCAGCCTCCACATCGCGGATGCGCCGGTGGCCGGACGGTGGCTCGGCGTGCTGCGGATGCACCACATGGTGCAGGACCACACGGCGCTGGAGGTGCTGCTGGGCGAGGTCGAGGTGTTTCTGGCGGGCCGCAGTGGGGAGCTGCCGGAGCCACTGCCGTTCCGCGACTTCGTGGCGCAGGCGCGTGGCGGGGTGTCGCGGTCCGAGCACGAGCGCTACTTCGCCGAGCTGCTGGGCGACGTCACCGAACCGACCGCGCCGTACGGGGTGTTGGATGTTCGCGGGGACGGCACCGAGGTCGTGCGGTCGCGGGTCGGCCTGTCGCCGGAGCTGGACGGCCGGCTGCGGGGGGTCGCGCGCAGGGTCGGGGCGAGCACGGCGACCCTGCTGCACGTGGCCTGGGCGCGGGCGCTGGCGGCGGTCAGCGGCCGGGACGACGTGGTGTTCGGGACGATTCTTTTCGGCCGTATGAACGCGGGTGCGGGCGCCGACCGGGTGCCGGGACTGTTCATCAACACGCTGCCCATCCGGGTGCGGACGGACGAGCTGGACGTCGTGGAGTCGGTGGCGGCCATGCACGCGCAGCTGGCGACGCTGCTGCAGCACGAGCATGCGCCGCTCGCCGTGGCGCAGTCCGCGAGTGGGGTCTCCGGCGACGCACCGCTGTTCACCGCGCTGTTCAACTACCGGCACAACGTCTCGGGAGAGCCCGGGCAGGAGCGGGGCCACCGGCCGGGCGGCCAGGTGGACGGGATACGCGCGGTGTACTCGCGCGAGCGCACCAACTACCCGCTCTCGGTCTCCGTCGACGACGACGGCGCCGGACTCGCCCTGGCGGTGGACGCGGTCGCGCCCATCGACGGTGCGGCGGTCGGTGAACTGGTCCGCACGGTTGTGGAGAACCTCGTCACGGCGCTGGAGACCGCGCTCGGCGGCGGTACGAGTATTCCGC
>NZ_FMDF01000123.1 GCF_900091955.1 Streptomyces sp. Ncost-T10-10d | reverse complement strand
ACCAGGCGAGACAGCAGACAACATGCTCACCAGCCGGGCATTCGGCGGGCTCGCCAAACTCCTGGAAGCTCTCCGCGCGCACGACACGCGGATCGTGGAGACCCTCGCGGAACAACAGGCCCCCAGCCGTGCTCCCAAGCGGCGCGAGTTCGGCAGTGAAGGCGATGAGCACAGAGCAGCATGGCAGGGCATCAGCGGTCCGGCCAAGGCCCTGCTGAAGTTCTCCACACCCCGCGACCCTGCGCACCTGGCGGCGTTCATCAACCTGCGCGTCCTCAACCCCGAACACGAACACTGGCGGCGCGGGATAGAAGCCGCCGTCATCTACAACCGGCTGCACGCCGACCTGCGCGTGCCATTCACCTACCGCGTCCCAGCCGTCGACGACCCGGAAGCGGAAACCGAGGGGTGGCCCGCCTCGCTCGCCAACTTCCCCCTCGGGCAGTGGACCGCCGACGCCCGCCGCTTCTACGCCCGCGGGAACATGGACGAGGACCGCGTCCAGCAGCTGGAGAAGCTCGGCATGATCTGGTCCCACTTCGACATCGCCTGGGAAGAAGGCCTGACCGCCGCCCGCGGATGGGCGACCGAACATGGACACCTCCTGGCGCCGCTGGACGCCGCCCACCAGGGCTACAAAGTCGGCATCTGGCTGAAGAACGCCCGCGCCGCCGCCCGGCGCACCCAGGACCTCGAACAGCGCCAGGCCGAAGGACAGCCGGTGGAATCGTGGGCCGGCGCACTGTCGCCGGAACGGCGTGAGCAGCTGGAGGAGATCGACGCCTCATGGTGCCCGGCCTGGCCCGTGGAGTGGCAGCGGGCGTTCCACCTCACCCGGCTGCACCTGGACGACGGCGGCAAGCTGCCGACCGAGCAGGGTGACGTCCTGCGCCAGGGCGAGGACCTCGGGCGGTGGGTGCGCGCCCAGCGTCTGGGCTGGGACAAGCTCACCGGCGTACAGCAGTGGATGCTGGAACAGGTCCTCGGGATCACACCCGCAACCGAGGACGAGAAGCCGACCCCGCGCCGCACCCAGGCCGACAAGTGGACCGCCAATCTCGCGGCCGCCCGGCAGTTCTTCGAACGCGAGGGCCATCTGAAGGTCCCACGCAAGCACATCGAGACCGTGCTCTCCGATGACGGGTGGGAGCTCCAGTTCCGCCTGGGAGCATGGGTCAGCAACCAGCGGAGCAGGGCCGCCACGCTGACGCCGGAGCGGGTGGAGCAGCTGTCCAAGGTCGGGATGCGATGGTCGTGATGGGCGCCGTCGTCACCGCGGCCGCCGCGCTCGCGGCCGGCTATCTGCTCGGACGCCTTCGCCCCTGGCGGCGAGCGGGCGACTGGGCAGCCGATCAGGTCCGCTTCACCGGGCCGTGGGTCCAGGGCGGCTTCGGCCGCCAGGCCGTCGTCGTCCTGGACCCACGCTCTCACCGCGCCGCGCACCAGCTGGCGCATCATGCCCGCCCCCGACACGCGGTGCCAGCGCCCGGGCGCGAACCGGGCTGGATCGCCAACCGCTCCCGGAGAGAGCACGAGTAGACGGTAGGTCTCCGACTCCCTTACTGGCGTTCGACCCGCTAGAGGACTTTGACAGAGCAAGGCCCGGACCAGGTGTCCGGGCCTTCGTCGTGCCCGGGATCTTTCCTTCCGGTCGCTGCTGTCCGGGTGCTGGCTTTGGGCCCTACGGGGTGAAGAAGCCGATCCCGCCAGGACGAGACACAAGCACCGGAGTCCTGCCGCTGTCCCGCTCGCTCACCCCGAACTCACCCCGAAGGCAGTACCGACGGACTCGCCGGTGACACCTCAGGCGTTGCCGCGTTCGGGCCACAGCTTCCCGAACTCGCCTACTTCCTCCGGGGTGAGGTGGCTGGGGCCCAGGATCTTCACCAGTGTGGTGTCCCAGGGCCGTTTGCCGCTGTAGTTCGGAGTCAGCATGACGCCGACGCTGCACAGCGAATCCGGGCGCCCGGTACGTTCGCCGACCTGATGGTGGCGCAGCATGACGAAGTTGCCGAACCCCGCCTCCATATACTTGTCGAAGCGTGTCGCGCATACGAAGAGCATCTGCCGGTCGCCGTCCGCCTCTTCGTGTAGCTGACGTCGAGAGCGCCATTTCACGTGGCCGTCGGGAGCCTGCTGCACGTCGTCGAGCATGTCGAGGAGCAGTTGCCCCCATTCCTCCCGCATGCCGACCGGGAGGCGGTCGAGGTCGGCGAGCACCATGAGCCGGTCGCTCTCCGAGACCGAGTCACGCAGCAGGCTGGTGGCTACGTCTTCGAGCACGGCTCGGATGACCAGGTGAGTGTTGGTCTCTCCGGCTCCGGCCGGCACTTGGGGCAGCAGGGGTGTGGAGAAGTGGCGGCCGCCGGGCCCGACGAGTTCGGTGTCGATGTGTCCGGGTGGTGCGGCGGCGTCGGCTGCGGCGAGTTCGTAGTAGCGCACCGGCTCGTCGCCGAGCGCGATGGGCGGCTCTCCGGCCGCCCGGAAGAGGTAGTCCAGCACCGCGGTGGTGGAGCGCAGCTGGTCGAAGAGGAAGTCCCAGTCTCGGCGGGTCAGTGTCAGCGCGGGCATGCCGATCGGCGCGAACGTGGGCACCGTATCGTCGGGAATGTGGTCGTGATCGAGCAGGGACACGGCCATCCACTCGTAGGCGTCGCCTGTTACCGACAGGGTTGTGCCTCGCCCGTTGACCATGTCGGCCGGCTGGAGACGCAGCATGCGCACGGTCCCCTTGGCCTGGCTCATGGCCTTCTTGGTCACCTTCTGGATCCAGGTCCGCTCCTCCGCGTCGCCCTTCGGCTTCACGGTACGGCTCTTGATCTGGACGACCGCGCCGCGCTTGCCGCTGAGCAGCAGCCGGTCGCCGAGTTCACGCTGCCCGGACCCTTTGCGGGTGAGCGCGGCCTGGAACACGAAGTCGGGCAGGCCCCACGTGGCGGCCGCCGTATGTGCGGCCTTTTCGGCTCCGATGCCTGGTTCCACGTCGGTAGGAAGAGGCATGGCCGGAGATATTCGGCGCACGTGAGTGCCTGCGGGAGTCTCGACGATCAGACTGATGGAGTCAGAGTCGTCGGTGTCGGTAAAACGCCACAGAGCGTCAGATACGGTCACAGCGCCCATTAGACGCTTTTCAGCAGCCCAAGTACGTATATTTTCAGCGGAGTGACCCAGTACTCCGGTCTGTTGCGAACCGCTCCCCTGCAAGGAGAGACGGTCTCATCCCTGATCTGTCGCATCGCGAGCCGATACGGGCTGGAAGCGAAGGTGTTGCGGTCCTGCTGGCAGTGGCGCAACTACCGTTTGGGCAGCAGCGGATCGGGGCGGGCGCCGACCTGTTCCAGCACATGCGCCGGAGCGTCGGCGATCCACTCGCCGACCGCCAGTAGCGAGGTCGCCCCGGCCAGCACCGCACACGCAGTGAGTGCGAGGACGACGGCCAGGCGGTGGCGCACCCCGCGTGGATCACGCGGGTCCGGTACCTCGGCCAACCGCTTCAGAAAGCTCGGGACCTCCTCGGATTCGACCTCGGGGTGCTCGCGGAGCTGGTCAAGGGCAGGCGGGATCAGCGATGATGCGTCGGCAGGCACGGTCTTCCACTCGGATCACGGGGCGTCGAGAACTCCATGATCTTGGAAGCCGTGCCTGTCACGTTCCGGGCCCGTCGCTGACCTGACCGACCACCACGAACCGGGCGTCACGCGACTACGCCGAAGCCCTGACTCACTGCCACCAGCCAGAACCTACTTGGCCGACCCCGACAAGACACACCGACTTGAATTACAATATCGAACAAACCATGTTGCAAGACGAGGTGAAAATACATGGACATGACACCGGCCCGACTCGCACTCGAGCAGGACGATCTCGAAGAACTACGCAACCTTCTCGACAACGGATCCGATGTCCATCAAGAGTGGAACGGATTCACGCTTCTGCATGCTGCAGTGGACGGCGAGATCGATGGTCACGTGCAGACCGGAAAACCGCTCCATGTGGACGCAACGGCTCTCCTGCTATCGAAAGGGGCCGATCCAACCCGTCCTTCACACGGAGGCAAGGGCCTATCTGCCCATCACCTGGCTTTCGTTTCAGGACATTGGCTCGCCTGCGATCTTTTTGAAGCTTGGTTGAATAGAAAATAGCAAACACCCCACCCGCCCGTACGGTCGACCAACTTTCCACCATCAACCCTGCGGGTTGGCCGCAGAGTGCCAATTGTGAAAGTTCGCCTGGCCAGACACTTTTACGGCACTCGTCAAGATAAAGGTGTACGGCCCGCTTTCTATAGCTTGAGTTCTAGCGGCAACGCCGTTCAGTTAGGCATGAAGGTCGTGCGTCAAGGCTGGTGAACGAGGCAGCGGAGCTGCTGTAGAAGAGGTCTATCACTCCAAGACACCTCACCACAGGAGCTCCGCTGTTGGAACAGGCTGCCATAACAAGGACGGTCGGGGTAGCGGCCGGAGTCAAAGGCACCTACTTGTCGGTCCACACCCGCGCGCGCCTGGACGCCGTCGCCGCCGACCTCAACGGCCGCCCACGCAAAACGCTCGACCGGGAATCCCCAACCGAGCGCCTGCATACACTACTCGCGGCCTGACTAAACCGACCACGTGTTGCGACGATCCCTAGCTAGCCTCGCGGACCCTACACTTTCACCCTTCAGTTACTATTATTCGAATATTTGGATATTCGGCCTGAAAAGAATCCATGACTCCCCTACATGAATCGCACACATCCCTTTGCGAGTGCAGACGAATCGTTCCACTCACAGTCTCATTCGGGGGCCCCAATTCATTGGCAAGGTAATTGAATATCTTACCCTCAGAATCGGAGGCCCTGCCGTTTGGTATATATCTCTGCGGATAGCCGCTGTGAGGATCCCCGGGCGCCGGCACCATGCCGTCCCTCCTGCCACTTCCGCTCATAGAAGCCAGAATCATAGGATTCAGGCTCTCTACGTCGACTGTAGCCGCCGCCAGATTGGCATCACTCTTGAATCTCCCAGTCTTCCTCAGCGCGTCTACAACCTCCTTAGGGTCAATCCCTCGTATATGCCGCGCCAGATTCCAGGCATCCTGCAGCTTCTGGAACTTCTTACCGAGTTTACCGAAGTCGCCGAATGGGAGAATTCCAGCGATTCCTAGCGCAAGGCCTACATTATCCCCTTCATCCGCAGACCGATTGATGTCGTACGCATCGCATCCAAGGCCGGCAACGGGAATCCAACTGCAGACGCCAAGCGCAGCTTCCATAAGGAACTGCTTCGGCGAAGCTTCCGCATAGACGCCACCATAGGGACCTGGTTCGGGCACTATCCCCGGACTGGGAGAAGGAGTGGGCGAATTGCTTCCAACATCACTACCACCACCGCCACCGCCACCACCGCCACCGCCACCGCTATGAGTGCCTCCCGACGTCCCCGGGGTGGGGCTCGGTGCCGGGGCAGGGCCCCGTCGCGCCTAGGCTCGTGGTGGCCTGTGCCGTCGTCGATCCACATACCAGTGGGGTCTGCGGACGTTACAGGGTTGTTGTTGCCGTACGCGTAGCCGTTCAGGGATTGGTGCTGCGCGGGGTCCAGTACCGGGTCGACGCTGATGAACTGGCCGACGCTGGGGTCGTATTCGCGGGCGCCGATGTGGGTGAGCCCGGTGGTGGTGTCGGCGGGTTTGCCCAGGAAGGCCTTGTCGTCGGGCCAGGTCGTGGTCTTCGTGCCGCGGGGGCGCCGAAGGGGGCGGTGTAGCGCTTGGTGATGTCCTGGGTGGTGGCGTCGGTGGCGATGCTGCTGGTGCCGTGGTGGTCGGCGGCGAGGAAGCTGAGCTTGCTGCCCGCGGTGCCGACAGTTGCGGTGCGGACCGCGATGGTCTGGCCCGCCGCGCTGTAGTAGCGGGTTCCTGAGACCGTCTTGGTAGCGCCCTTGGTGGTGAGGCGTACTTCGGTGGTACCGAGGTAGAGGACGGTGTCGCCGTCTCCGGTCGCGCGGCGTATGAGGAGTTCGCCGTCGGCGTCGTAGAGATAGGTGGTGCCCAGAGCGGGCTTGGTACCTGCCGCTGGTTCGGCGGTGGAGGCGAGTTCGCCTTCGGTGTTCCAGTCCAGCGTCTGGGTGGCTTGGGTGCCGGGGCGTCCTGTGGTGTTGCCTGCCTGGTCGTAGGCGTATGTGGCGGCCTTGGCACCGGTGGTCTTGACGAGCGGGTGGGGCTGGCCGGTCGGCGTCTTGTATCCGTACGAAGTGGCGGCATCGCCCGCAGATGTGTGGACTGTTTCGGTGTCGCGTTGGCCGGCGTTGTTGTAGGTGTAGCTGGTCCAGTACGGGGCGGCGCCGTCGAGATTGGCGGTGGTACGGCCGGTGGCGGCGCAGTCGGCGGTCTTGGGGGTCCAGGCTTCGGTCAGACGCCGGTTGGCGTCGTAGGTGAAGCACTGGTTGTCGGCTTTGGTGGTGCCGCCGAGGGTGGTGGGGTCGAAGATGGACTGGACGTTGCCTGCGTCGTCCTGGGTGAAGTTGAGTTCTTGCAGCTTGTACGGGTGGGTCTGGTCCGTGACGTCGCTGCTGGTGAGGCGGCCGGTGCCTGCCTCGTATGTGTTGGCGATGTAGGTGTTCTTGGCGCCGGCGCCGAGGGCGAGCTGTTGGACCTGGCCGAGGGCGGAGTAGCTGACACCGAGGAGGTAGGTGTTGGTTCCGGAGAGTTCGGTGGTCAGGCCGACGGAGTTGTATTTCGGCTGGACGATTTCCGTGGGGAGTCCGGCGATGGCGGGTTCTTTGGTGTTGTTGATGTTGCCGTCGAGTCGGTAGTCCGTGCCGAAAGTGATCGTGGGCGGCACCACCTTGTCGCTGACCAGGGAGTCGTTGGCCGGCAGTACGACGTCGGTGCTGGTGGCTCGGCCGAGGCTGTCGTAGGCCGTGACCTGCTTGGTGTAGGCCTTGCCGGCGTGTGGTGCCGCAGGGACGGCTGGGAGTTGAGGAGACGAGAGGCGAGGGGCACGCGCACATGGTCGACACGACCGCGATAGACCTCTTCCTCGGCCTGGACCTGGGCAAAGAGTTCCACCACGCCCACGGCAGGACCGAGGACGGCAGAACCGTGCACGACAAGCGGGCTGCCCAACACCGAGCCGAAACTGCTGGAACTGTTCACGAAACTGGTGGCGAAGTTCGGCACCGTTTTGGTGATCGTGGACCAGGTCGCCAACATCGGCGCGCTGCCGTTGACGGTGGCCCGCGCGGCGGGCTGCCGGGTCGCCTACCTGCCCGGGTTGTCGATGCGCCGGGCCGCCGACCTGCACCCGGGCGAGGCCAAGACCGATGCCCGCGACGCGTTCGTGATCGCCGAGACCCCCCGGACCATGCCGCACACCCTGCGCGCGGTGGACCGCGACGATGAGGTGCTGGCCGAGCTGACCATGCTCACCGGCTACGACAACGACCTGGCCGGTGAGGTCAACCGCACCACCAACCGGCTGCGCGGCCTGCTCTCCCAGATCCATCCCTCCCTCGAGCGCGTGCTCGGCCCGCGCCTGGCCTACCCCTACGTTCAGGCCCTCCTGGCGCGGCACGGCTCCCCGGCAAAGCTGAAAAGACTCGGCCGGGCCCGCTGCGAGGCCCTGCTCAAGGCACACGGCTCGCGCAAGGCCCACCACTTCACCG
>NZ_FMDF01000118.1 GCF_900091955.1 Streptomyces sp. Ncost-T10-10d | reverse complement strand
GGCGACGGCGCGCGACGCGCGGGGCGGGGTGCGTGCGTCGGCGGCGTCGTCCAGCAGCAGCGGGTCGACTCCGGCGGCGGCCGCGGCGGCCAGGCTGGCCATGGTCAGGCCGGTGGTGTGCAGACGGCCGCGGCAGAATGCCTCCAGGCTGCCGGTGTCGTGTACGGCTTTGTGGGCGATTGCGGCCTCGACACCGCCGGAGTGGGCATGTCCTCCGGCGGGGAAGCGGCCGTCGGCCAGCAGGAGCAGGGCTGCACGGCTCATGGGTGAGCGGCTGCCTTTCGCGAGGTCGGAAGTTGTGCCGGGTGCGGGCAGGCATGGCCTGCCCGTCCGGGTGCCCGGCCGCAGTGCTGTTGCTCGGACGGCCGGGGCAGGTGGCGGTTCAGAAGAGGAAGTACCGCTGTGCCATGGGTACTTCGTTGACGTAGGAGCGCGGCACGGTTGCACCATTGAGTTCGGTGCGGGCGTCGCTCGTGGTCGCACCACCGATGGTGACCTCGAAGCTGTTGTGGTCGACTTCGAGGCTGTCGGGCACTGTGTCGTTCAGTTTCATGTCGGCCTTCGTGACGTGCCGGGTGCTGGTGATGTCCACGAAGTCCTTGTCGAGACCGAGCCCCGGATTACTGCTGGTGCCGTCGCCGTTCAGGTTGCCGGCCACGCCAGGAGCCACGAAGTTCACCGAGTTGCGCCCCGGGGAGCGGCCGGTGGAGCCCCAGACCGGGCGCGGCAGGTAGGGCTGCGGCGTGGTGATCGACGCGTTGGCGTCGCCGACCTGCGCGTACGCAATCTGGCCGCCCTTGAGGAGCATGTGCGGCTTGACGCCGAAGAACTTCGGCTCCCACAACACCAGGTCGGCGAGCTTCCTGGTCTCCACGGAGCCGACGTGGCCGTCGATGCCGTGCGTGATCGCCGGGTTGATCGTGTACTTGGCGACGTACCGGCGCGCCCGGAAGTTGTCGTTCGGCTGCACCTGCTGGTCGTTGAACGAGTGGTTTGTGTCGTTGGCGATCGTGCGGACCTTCGCGGCTTCGAGGTCCTCCCTCAGTGCCCCGTAGCGGCACTTCATGACGTGCGCGGTCTGCCAGGTACGCATGACCATCTCGCCGATGCGGCCCATCGCCTGGGCGTCGGAGGACATCATCGAGATGGCGCCCATGTCGTGAAGGAGGTCCTCCGCAGCCATGGTGGACGGCCGGATCCGGGAGTCCGCGAAGGCCATATCTGCCGGAATCTCCGGGTTGAGGTGATGGCACACGATCATCATGTCGACGTGCTCCTTGACGGTGTTGACCGTCAGGGGACGCGTCGGGTTGGTCGAGGCCGGGAGGACATTCGGTTCCTTGACCAGCTCGATCATGTCCGGCGCGTGACCACCGCCGGCACCCTCGACATGGAAGATGTGGATGGAGCGTGCCTTCTTCGCCGTGAACTTTCCATCTGCGTCTCTGCCATCGCCTGTGAAGGCCGCCCTTGTGCTCTCCAGGAACCCGGACTCGTTCAGTGAGTCGGCGTGGAGAGCAAGCTGGACACCGCGTTCTTCGCAGATGTCCAGGGCCCGGTCGATCACCGCGGGCGTGGCGCCCCAGTCCTCGTGAATCTTGAAGCCACAGACACCGGCGTCCACCTGCGCGTTGAGCTCGTGCTTGTTCATCGTGCTGCCCTTGCCGAGCAGGCCGATGTTGACCGGGAACTCGTCCAGCGCCTCGAAGAGCCGCCTGATGTGCCATGCGCCTGGGGTCACGGTGGTGGCCGTACTGCCCTCGGCCGGCCCCGTGCCGCCACCGATCAGGGTGGTCACACCCGAGGCCAGAGCCTCGTGAATCTCCCCTGGGCAGATGAAGTGGACATGGGTGTCCACACCACCCGCGGTGAGGATCCGCCCGTTGCCGGAGATGACCTCTGTGCTCGGCCCGACCACGAAGTTTGTTGGCGTCACCCGCGAGGCTTCCTTCGCGGGCCCACGATCCGGCATCTCGAAGCTCGTGATCTTGTCCATTGTCTCGGGGTTGTACGCCTTGCCGATGGCCGCAATCCTGCCGTCGCGGATGCCGATGTCGGCTTTGACCACGCCCCACCAGTCGAGGATCAGCGCGCCTGTGATGACGGTGTCCACGGGCCTGTGGTCCGTGGCGTCGCCATTGCTGTTCCTCCCGTCCCTGGCGAAGTGCGACATCCCCATCGACTCACGGATCACCTTGCCGCCGCCGAAGACCATCTCATTGCCGCTGTGCGAAGGGCCGCCGCTCCAGTCGGCCTCGATCTCCAGCGTGAGGTCGGTGTCGGCGAGCCGGACCCGGTCCCGCGTGGTCGGCCCGTACAGCGCGGTGTAACCCGCTCGCGTCAGCTCGTTGGCCGGCTTCGGCGCCTGACCGCGGCCCTGTCCCTGCGGATTCCTCATCGGACGATCCCCTCACGCAGTCCCTGGATCTCGCTGAGGTCACTGGTGTTGCTGCCGCCGGCCGTGACACCACCCTGGATCTGCACCAGTTCCACACAGCACTCGTCGCCCGGTTCGAAGCGCACGGACGTGCCCGCGGCGATGTTGAGCCGTCGGCCCTTCGCCGCATCGCAGTTCCAGAGACTGCGGTCCTGGGGGACTGTCTGACCGGCAGGGACCTCGATGCTGATGACCTTCAGCCCAGGATTGACCTCGGCGAAGTGATAGTGCGAGGCGACCTGAATGGGACGGTCCGACTCGTTCCGCACCTTGATCTTCGACTTGCCCGGCCCCGGCAAGGTGGCGGCATCCTCTTGCAGGCTGACGCCCTGCGCGTCCCCGTCGAGATGCACGTTGAAGTAGATCGCGTCGTACCGGCAGGCAGCCTCGTCGTCCTCGTCGCAGCCCACGGACGAGTTGTCGCTGTCGTCGCAGTCGACCGGGCAATCCGGCTTGCGGGGTGGCTGGGGGTGCTCGACCTTGCCCGGGTAGACCTGGGGCTCCTTCGTGGCCTCCGGAAGGGGGTCGTGGATGGTGACCAGTTTGGTGCCGTCCGGGAAGGTGGCCTCCACCTGGACGTTCTTGATCATCTCCGGGACGCCGTCCATCACCTCATCACGGGTGAACAGATGACGACCCGAGTCCATGATGTCGCTGACCGTCTTGCCGGCGCGCGCCGCCTCGAAGACGTGCACCGTCAGCAGCGCCATGACCTCGGGGTAGTTGAGGAGCAATCCACAGTCGCGGCGTCGCTGCGCCACGTCGGCAGCCACATGGATCAGCAGCCGCTCCTGCTCATGCGGAGTCAAATGCACAGTGCGTCATTTCTCTTGATCGGACAGTGCGCGCGGCCGGGCATGCCGAAGGCCGCGGAAGACGCCCTACGGATGACTCCAAACGCTCTTTGATCATCACGCGGAGAAGTCGACGACCTGCCTGGAACACTGATCATGTACTCGATCAGGTGAATCAGATTCGCAGCTGCTGCACCTCCAGCCGCTGCCTGGCCCACGAGCCCGTCATGCAGCCAGGCACGTGCTGGTCGGCAGCGGGTGGAACAGGCTGTCTGCCGAGCGAACACGGCCCGGTCACTGACACGACGACGGTGGAAGCCTGGCGGGTTGCGGCGCACCGAGCCCTCGCCAACTTGAAGTCGCAGGTCAAAGGACTGGTGTGGGTACTCGCGCTGGTCGTGGGCGGCTGTCTGAGAAGTAGATCGTCCACCAGTGGCCGGCTTGCCGGTTTCTGCTCGCTGGGTCCGGGTGGCCTTCTACGACCCGGTGCATGCTGAATCTCGAGCTGGTTCAGCAGTCCGGCGGTCCGGCCTGCTGGGGAGCCAGTCGGCATGGACGGCCGGATTCAACCCAACCGCCCAGCTCTCCAGCGCAATCGTGGAAGATGGAACCATGGCAGGGGAAGCGAGCGAGATCGTTCTGAGCAAGCAGGACCTTCGTGAGGTCGCCGCGTTCGCCGCGGCGTGTGCGGAGGCGGTGCTCGAGATATTCGAGGCCGATCAGCCGGACGACTCGCGGCCTCGAGACGCTATCAGTGCCGCGTGGGAGTTCGCTCGGGGTGGCGAACGTGGGAAATCTCTGCGCGACACAGCGTCGACGGCCCTCAAAGCGGCCAAGAGCGCGGACACTGCGGCCGCCCGAGAGGCAGCGTGGGCAGCGATGTCTGCGGCAGGCGCCGCCTACCTGCATCCGCTGGCCAAAGCCACCCAGGTCAAGCACATTCTCGGTGCTGGCGCTTACGCGGCCAGAGCAGCCGAACTCGTCGCCGGCGACGATCGGAGCGTTGGTGCCGAACGCCTTGAGCAGACGGTGCATCGTGCGACACCAGTCGTCGTCGACGTGCTCAAACGCTTCCCTGCGGCGCCGAGTGGCGGCGGACGGGTCGGTGAGCTGATCCGCATGCTGGACGTCGGCCTTCGTTCACTCACCCTCGCTGAGTGACTTTCAGCGTCCAGACGGCGCGGCCTCGCATCCGTCAGCGGTTGACTTCAAGACTCGTCAGGGCGAGCAGGGCGCGCAGGAGGTGGGTGGCGCGGCCGGGGTTGGTGCGGAGTTTGGTGAGGGTCCGCCAGTTCTTCTCGGTGGGCAGGAGGAGCAGCCCGGCGAAGGAGGCGGCCATCACGACGCATCCGGCGACGGCGAACGGCCGGGCACCCCATCTGTCCGACAGGGCTCCGGATACCGGTCCGGCCGGCGAGGAAGCCAATGGTGAGGGGCAGCAGGTGGATCCTGCCCACAGCGGAGTGCGGGCGTAGTCGTAGCCGTGGAGCGGCAGCCAGACGCCCTGCAGCCAGATGATGAGCATGAACTGCGGTCCGCCGCGGGCGATCGCGCCCAGCAGGGTGGCCGCGTTGCCGTCGGCGAAGGCGGCGTTGCGGAACAGCCGCAGCGGGAACATCGGTTCGGCGACGTTCATCTCCACGACGCAGCAGACGGCCAGGGTCAGCGTGCCGCCGACGAGGCCGGCGTACACCCGGGGGTCGGTCCAGCGCTGCCGTCTGCCGCAGATCCGGAGTGCGATCCGGATCACCTGTTGCCTCTTGTGCGTGCTGAAGACGGTAGAGAGGTGATTGTCGTTGAGTGAGGGGAAGAGCAGACGTGGATGTGTATGAGGCTGTGGACAGTCGCCGGGCTGTGCGGGCGTTCAGCGATGAGCCGGTATCCAAAGAGATACTCGAACGTGTGCTGGCTGCAGCGACGCGGGCTCCGTCGAGCGGGAACCTTCAGCCGTGGCACGTGTATGTCGTGACCGGCGAGCCCTTGGCCGAGCTGAAGAGACGCGCAACGGCCAGGGCACTGGCGGGAGACCCGGGGGATGAGCGGGAGTATCCGATGTACCCGGCCGAACTGACCTCGCCGTATGCGGACCGTTTTTCCGCCGCGGCTGCCCAGCGGTACGAAGCGCTGGGGATCGAGCGCGACGCCCCCGACAGACCCATGAAGATCGCCGCCTTGAACTCGGAGGCGTTCGGGGCACCGGTCGTGCTGTTCTGCTACCTCGACCGGACGATGGGGCCAGGGCAGTGGGGGGACGCGGGGGATGCACTTGCAGACGGTCATGCTGTTGCTGAGGGCGGAAGGGCTGCACAGCTGCCCTCAGGTGATGTGGACGATGTATCGCAAGACTGTCAGCCAGATCGTCGGAGCCGATGACGGGCTCGTGCTGTTCTGCGGTGTCTCGGTGGGATTCGAGAAGGAGGGCGTGCCGCGGCTGCGTACCGGGCGGGCTGATCTGAAAGAAACAGTGAGCTTCATCGGAGGGTGACCGGGCATGTCGGTCCGGCGTCGGCCCGGATCCTCGCAACGCGTAGTTCAGAGAAGCGGTGATCTTCCACAACGCCCCGGACATCGCCGAAATCGTCCGCCGTCTCCAGGCGGAGGGATACGCCGTCGCCCCCGAGGACCTGGCCCACATCTCGCCGTACCTGACCGAGCACATACGCCGCTTCGGCGAGTACTCCGCCCACGGACTCGGACTCGAGCCCGAAGCGTACGACCCATGCCTGGACTTCGGCTTCAGCCCACTCCGCGGCGTCAGCCCCGGCACCGGCGGCTACGGCCAGGTGGCCTGACCAGGGCCCTGTGACCAGGACAAAAGGAGAAGCACGACTGGAGTACCAGCTGTTCGGGCGAGGGCGACGACGGCGGGTCAGGCCGGGTGGAGTGCGGTGCGGAGGGTGTCGGTGGCCAGGGTGATGGCGGTCTGGGCGCCGTGGGTGGAGCGTAGGGCGTTGAGCATCACGAATTCGTGGATGACGCCCTGGACGCGGACCGCGGTCACGGCGACGCCTGCGGTGCGGCCACGCTATGGGCTGCTGCCACTGGTCACTTGTCCGTCGGTGCACCGACGGTGTTCCCGCAGTGCGCTCCGGATCGCGCCTGGAGCTGCCATTCACGGGGCGTCGTACCGTAGGCAGCGCGAAAGACCCGGCTGAAATGACTGGGACTCACGAAACCCCAGCGCCGGGCGATTGCCCCCACCCCCACCTCCCTGGCCATGGGCCGGAGGAGTTCCCGGCGGCACCGTTCAAGTCGCTGCGTCCGGATCCAGCCGCCCACGGTCGTGTCTTCGAGCTGGAACAGCTTGTGCAGGTAGCGGACCGACATGAAGTGCGCTTCGGCGATCCTGGACGGTGACAGGTCGGGATCGTAGAGGTTGCGCATGACGTGGTCCTTCACGCGCTCGAGAGAGACGGCGGCGACATTCGGGCCCTCGGAAGCAGAGCGACCGCGGCGCTCGTCGATGAGCAGCACCATCAGATCGAGCGCGGTGGCGGCGACCCGGCGGCCGACACCTTCGTCGAAACCCTCGGCTTCGCGCGCCATGCGCGCAAGAAAGGTCGCCACGAGTGCGGCGCTGCCCTCCTCGCCGGTAAAGGTGGTGGCAGTCAATGCCTGCAGATCCTCGTCCCGCACGTGAAGTTCTTCGCGAGGGAAATGGAAGGAGGTGAAAGCGAATTCTCCTTCGAGTTTAATCCTGAACAGGCGGGACGAGTCACTGATGGAGAATTCTCCCGGCCTTATCACGGATTCCCGCCCGTCCTGCTCCTTTGTCGCGGTGCCCTGCTGCTGGAGGCTGACGATCAGTGACTTCCGGTCGTCGCGGGAGATGTGGCGCTTGTTGCGCTTCACTACCTGTGGTCCCGCCTTGACGCGGGAGATGTGCAGGGCGCCGAGCTGGCTGCTGACGATCGTTCCGGGCGACGGCTCCTTCTCCAGCAGATTCACATCCATCGGCATAAAGGTGCCGGAAACCGCTTCATGCCAGCGCTCCGCCCGGTCGGCAGCGGACAGCGGCGCGGTGGAGAGAACAATGGACACGGGCTTCCTCCTGGGACGTCGTGGGCGCTCGGAAGAAGATTCGTACGCGAATCCCCTGCCTGCGTTGCCGGAGTGAATCCCGCTGGTCGGGGGCCGGACTGCAGATCGGATCTGCCTGTGCCCCAGCCTGCCGGGCGACCGGGGCAGACGCATCAGTCGGTCGACTGGTCCGTACGCCATGCCCCCACAACGGTCGCTGCGCTCAAACGAGCAGCCTTCGCAAGAAGGCGCCGCGCTGTCGCAATGCTGCCCGCGCCGGCGGGCTGTCGCGCAAGGAGGACAGCGACACGAAGTCGTACGCCAACCGCTTCACCGCCCTGCACGCCTCCAGGCTCAGCCCCGGACAGAGCATCGAACTGCCCCACGCACCCTTCCTGCACCTGTTCGTGGCCAAGGGCGCGGTCGCCCTGGAGAGCAGCGGCCCGCTGGCGGACGGCGACGCCGTACGCTTCACCGCCACCGGCGGTCAGCGCGTCACCGCCGACCGGGACGCCGAGATCCTTGTCCGGGAGATACACGCCACCGTCCGCCTCGGGTGAACCAGGTCTGGGCAGGTCACGACGACAGCGACGGCCGCTTCCGGAACGCCGAAGCATGAACGGGGCGGGTGGCCCAGCCCGGCGAGTCCGGGCCTTGGGCGGCTGCCTCTATGACGGTCTCGACAGAAAGAGGCGCCATTCCATCCGCTCCTCGTCCCCAGCCCTGTGTCAGTGGCGACCAGCTCCGTTGCCCTGAATGGCACAATAGGTATGCTTCATTTTCTGGCCGACAGGGGCAGGGAGCACATCACATTTCGGACGCTGACGGGGCGAGGGATCCACACCATGAACGAGCTGACCGGTCGTTCCTGCGTGCACTTTCCCCGACTGCTTTCGGCTGGGGCACAGCATGGGCACTAGGCGCAGCGCGACGAGCCGGCCGGAGCCCGTCACCGGGCTGGCGGGCCGGGAATCGGAGGTCGGCCGGATCCTGGACGCGATCGAGCACGGTCGGAGCACCCCGCAGGCGCTGCTCATCCTCGGCGAGGCGGGTAGCGGCAAGACGTCGTTGCTGGAGGTCGCTGCCGAGCACGCGCGGGTGACCGGGGCGTATGTGCTGAGGTCTCAGGGCTTCGACGGGGAGTCGGAGCAGTCGTTCGCAGCCCTGCACCAGTTGCTTCTTCCGCTCATGCCCGGCGCCGCTGATCTCCCCGGCCATCTGCGGGAGGTTCTGGAGACCTCGTTCGGCCTCGCCCCGATCACCAGACCCGCCGATCCGATGCTGCTGCGCGTCGCCGTCCTCACCCTGCTGGCCGGGGCTTCGCGCCATCGACCTGTCGTGCTGCTCGGCGATGACATCCAGCTCTTCGACCGCGACTCCCTCGACGTCCTGGGGTTCGTGCTGCGCCGTTTCACGGCCGAGCCGGTGACGGTGCTCCTCGCAGCCAGGGGGCTGACACCTCCGGACGCTGCTGTCGCACACCTGCCGGTCCTGTCGCTGGGACCGCTGACGGTCCAGGCGGCGGCCCGCCTCCTGGACGCGCAACCCGAGTCTCCTACCGGCAGGGCCCGGAGTGATGTTCTGGACCAGGCTGACGGCAATCCTCTGGCCATCATCGAACTGTGCCGTTCCGTGCGGTCGGGCAGCCCGCTTGGCCTGACCGACGGCGCACTGCCCCAGACCCAGCGGATCCAGGAGATGTACTCCGCCCAGTTGCGCGCGCTGCCGGTCACCACCCAACGGATGGTGCTCTACGCAGCGGCTTCCTCGGACCAAGAGGACCTGGAAACCATTATGTCCGCAGCGGGAGCAGGCACGGACCTGTCGGTATGGGCGGCCGCGGAGGACGCTGGGCTGATCACGATTGCAGGCCGCCGGGTGGGTTTCCGGCACCCGCTCGTGCGCGCGGGCGCCTACCAGGGCGCCTCGGCGCACCTGCGCCAGCGAGCGCACATCGACCTCGCGGCCGTGCATCAGGACGATCCAGCACGCCAGGCCTGGCACCTGGCCGCGGCCTGCATCGGCCAGGATGAGTCCGTGGCGGCGACCCTGGAGGACACCGCAGAACTCGTCGAACAGCGTGGCGGATTCTACGCGGCCGCACGGGCCCTGGAGCGATCCGCCGAGTGCAGCCCCGCTCCGGAGGATCGGGCCCGCCGATACGCCAAAGCGCTGAGAGCCGCCAACAACGCGGGCGACACATTCTGGGTGCGCGAGCTCTACGCCAAGGTCACCGCACTGACCAAGGACCGCGACCTGCTCGGCGTCGCGGCGAACGGGGCCGGTCTGGCTCTTTCCATGTCCGGCCATCAGCGGGAAGCGTTCCAGCTCCTGATCGGCGCCCTGGAACCGGACCTGCCGCAGGACGCCAGGACAACGCTCGCGGTGACCGCCGTGATCGGTGCGGTTGCCTTCCAGTCAGGCCTGCCCGAGGTCAGGCGCCCGCTGGTTCCCCTCCTCGAAGCAATCAAGACCAGCGCCGTCAGTACGCCCTACTCCGAGCTGGTTGCGGACGAGGCCGTCAACGCGTTGCGGGCAGTCATCCTCTGCGAAGCGGATCCGATCGGGAACGCCCCTGCCCTGCTGAGCCGAACCCGGCGGCCGAGCTTGCTGGAGCCGCTGACCGGCATCGCAGAGCTGATCCGATTGCAGACGTTGGGCGCGGTTGCCTGGTGGGCCGACGAGTCCGACCTGTGCGTGGATACCTTCCGGCAGGCGTTCGCCATGCTCCGCTCGTACGGAGCCATCGGAACGGGCGCAATCGCCCTCTCGGCAATGGGCTCAGCCCTGATCGATGTCGGGCGGTGGGCAGAGGCCGACGAACTGCTGGACGAGGCAGCAACCCTGGCGGCCGTCCAGAAGATGAAGCACATCGAAGTCGACATCGAGGCCCTACGAGCGACGCTGCAAGCCCTGCGCGGCCGCTCCGCCGATGCCAGGATCCTGACGGACCCCGCCTGGACGGTTGTCAACCTGGAGGAGAACACAGCCACCCACGCACGGCTGCTGCGCGCGGCGGGCACCGCCGCCGCAGCCGCAGGCGACTACGACGGGGCGCTGCGCCACTTCCGGCAGCTGTTCCACCAGGACGGCACCCCCCTGCACTACTTCCTCTCCCACGGCTCCATCGCCGACCTCGCCGCCGTCGCCCAGCGGACCGGACGCCAGGAGGAGGTCGAGCCTGTCGTCGCGGCGGTACGCAAGGCGCTGGGACCGCATCCGACAACCCGAATGATGCTGCTCCTGCACCACGCCACCGCGCTGGTCGGCGACCCGACGCAGGCAGAACACCACTTCCGCCTGGCCCTGGTCAACCCGGCCGGTGACCAGTGGCCGCTCCCCCGTGCGCAGGCCCGGCTTCACTACGCCCAGTGGCTGCGCAGACGACGGCGCCCGCTGGACGCCCGCCCACTCCTGGCCTCGGCGCTGGAGGCTTTCTCCCGGCTCGGTGCCACCACCCTGGCCGACGAGGCGCAGGCCGAACTTCGGGCGAGCGGCGTCGCCACGTCATCCGATCGACCCGATCCGCTGTCGGAACTGACCGCCCAGCAGCAGCAGATCGTACGGCTGGCTGCGCAGGGCCTGGGCAACAAGGAGATCGGAGAGAAGCTCAAGCTGTCCCCCCGCACGATCGGCTCGCATCTCTACCAGGTGTATCCGAAACTCGGCGTCAGCAGCCGCCACCAGCTCCGCGACGTCTCTGGCGTCCTGTGAACAAAGGGGAGCAAACTGGCGGATACCGTTCCGATCGCTTCGAGGAATTAGAGGTGAGGCGTGTGAAGTACAAGCCCGTCACCGGCGGAGGCGATCCCGGTCGCCCCACCGTGGTCCTCGACCCCGTCGTCCAACGATTGGTCGACGCCTCGGCGGACCCGCCGCACCTGCATCAGCTCGGTCCGGTCGACGGCCGGGAGGCACTCCTGGAGTCCCAGGGGCATCTGTTCGACGACTTCGCGGTGGACGCCGAGTTCTGGGCGGTGCCGGTCGGCCCCTCCGGACTGGTCGGCTTCTGGACCTTCCGCCCCGCAGCGCGGAGCGGTCCGCTCGCCGTGGTCCTTTACGTCCACGGGGGCAGGTGGATGCTCGGTGACGCGCAGACCCACACCCGGATGATCTGTGAACTCGTGACCGCCAGCGAAGCCGTGTTCGTGGTCCCCGAGTACACGCGCACTCCCGAGGCCCGGTACCCGGTAGCGCTCGAAGAGTTGTACGCCGTATTGACCTGGCTGACCGACAATGCCTCAGACCTCGCACTGGACAATCGGCGGCTGGCGGTGGCCGGTGACTGCGCGGGCGCCACCATGGCCACAGCGCTCACCATGATGGCCAAACAACGCGGCGGCCCGCGCATGCGCGCACAGCTGCTCTACTACCCGATGACCGCCCCACACTGCGACACCCTCTCGCGGAAACACTTCGCGTCCGGCTACCTCCTGACCACGAAGGCCCTGGACTGGTACTGGCAGCAGTACACGGACGACGATCGAGAACTCGCCGAAGCCACCGCCTCCCCGCTACGGGCAACCACCGCCGAGCTTGCGGGCCTGCCCCCCGCACTGGTCGTCACAGCCGAGGCCGACGTCGTACGGGACGAGGGGGAACAGTACGCGCGTCAGCTACAGCAAGCAGGCGTGGCCGTGACCGCCATCCGCTACCTCGGAACAGTCCACGACTTCGCGTCGCTGAACGCTCTGCGCGACAGTCCGCCGACCCAGGCCGCCATCCGCCAAGGCGGTGCCTTCCTCAAAGACGCTCTCACTACTGGGCCGTGAGAGCGTGGAGGTGAACCGTGCTCTCACTGGATGAACGGCCAACGACAAGTCCAGGGCCGAGCAGGTCGTAGCCCCAGTGGAAGAGCTGTCTGCCAAGGCTGCCGATGCCGTGGCCGACGCCAAGCACGGGCGCACCAGCGGGCAGGTTGACGTGCTGCAGGAAGCGGTCGGCCTCGGCGTCGGTCACGAGGCGATCCATGGCCCGGCCCTCGCGGTACCAGGTATCCCATCGGGCAGGGTGGAGGCGGTCCGTGATCGTCTTCATGCCGCGCCTTGCGGGTCGTCAGTTGAACCCGGCGACGCCGCATTCCCTACAGCGGGCAGGCGGGGAAGGTTGAAGCCACCGCCCCTACCTCGCCGGCGGGAACGGCGCGGAGTCGATTCCGGCATCGCTGGGTGGTTCCGGGGCGCCGGCTCCTGCTTGCCGCCTCGTGGTCACCACGGCGACCGGCTGCGGTGACCACGAGGACACCGGCAAGTCAGGCACCAAAAGCCAGCGCCGCTGACAGCGGATCGATAAGGCTGACGTCGACTGCAAGGACCCGGACCCTGCAGATCTTGCGGCGTACGGCGCGCAGTGCTGCCACCCGAAGTCGCAGAGCCAACCGTCACGCCGTCGTATCGCCGGCGGAACCCCGCCCTGCCGGCAGCCCTTCGCTGGAAACGAAGTAGAAGGCGGGCAGAACGATGAAGATGCCCAGTGCGATCAGCGGAGAGATGAGGCTGCCCAGTGCTCCGGCGACGGCGTAGGCCAGCGCTCCGGCCAAGGAGCGGAGGCGGCCATGCGGCACATAAGTGGGCTCGACTTCCGGGTCCATGAGCTCGGGGTGGCGGCCGAGGTAGTGATAGAGGACCAGCCAGCTCAGACACATCACCGATGCCAGGGACGCGTACAGGAGGACCGCCACACGCGCATCCACATCGGAGACGTCGGACCGCAGCGCATCGGCGACCACGCCCGTGGGAAAGGCGAGCGCCGCCGTGGTGAACAGCACAAAGAAATTGGCCGCGTGCAGGCCCCGGTCCATGCTGCGGATCCGCACAAAGGCCTGGTGATGGTTGAGCCAGATCACGGCGACGTAACTGAAGGATGCGAAGTAGCCGACATAGGCGGGCCATTGCGACACAAGAGCGTGCGCGAGCCGGCCGGGCAGGTGCGCGGGGGCGGCCAGGCCGAGCACCAGGATGGTGACCGCGATCGCGAAGATGCCGTCGCTGAAGGCCTCGGCACGGGCCGTCTCCGAAACGGAGAACCGCCGGACCGGAACGCGGTGTTGAGACATTGCGGTTCCTCGGATCGTTGGGCCGTGGGTGCGGCGGGGTCGTTCGGGCCGGTGGGTCAACGCCCGCCGGACGGCCTTGCGGCCTTCATCCGGCGGCTGATCGGCGGCAGTTCCTCGTCGAGGCCCTCGTACTCGGCGGCGGCGTGGACGATGCGGCCGCCGACGACCGTCAGCAGGGACTCGATGTGCACGATGTCCGGCTCGGGCACGGCAAAGTGGTCCTCGGACAGGACCGTGAGGTCGCCGAGGAAGCCCGGGCGTAGGACGCCCTTGACACCCTCCTCGCCAGTCAGCCGGGCCCCTGCTCCGGTGGACATCGACAGCGCCGTCCGCCGATCGACGCGGTTGTGCGGCGGACGCATGACCAGGTCGCCGACGGTGCGGCCGGTGATCAGCCAGTGCAGGTCGAGACCCGGGTGGCGTCGGTGCCGGCGCCGCCGCCGCGCAGCTGCTTCGCCGCCAGGCTATGTCGAGCCGGAGCATCCATGTGTCCCGGCAGTGCACAGCGTTCGTTCCGACAGTGCACTGCGTCCCGTTTCCATGCACTGTGGGGGCAACTCCGGTGCAGTGGCGGTCAATCTCCGCCGCCTTCAGGGTTTTAGCGTGGTGCTCGACGACCTCACAGATCTCCGTGTCTGGCCCGGAGTCGCCCCGCCGGAGGGACCGGCACATCACATGAAACTCAGGAGACTCGCATGTCCGACGTTGTCGAGCCGGTGCAGCCGGTGCTGGAGCCCGCAGCCGCCGCGTTCGCGGAAGCCACCGCCAATCCGCCGTACCTGTTCGACCTGCCTCCGGCCGAGGGCCGGAAGGCGGTCGACGAGGTACAGTCCGGCGAGATCGGCAAGCCGCAGATCGACGAGGAATGGATCACCGTCTCCGGTGGCCCGACGGGCAGCGTGCGAGCCCGTATCGTCAAGCCGGCCGGGGCCGAGGGGCCCCTGCCGGTGATCCTCTACATCCACGGAGCGGGCTGGGTGTTCGGCAACGCCCACACCCACGACCGCCTCGTACGCGAACTCGCCGTCGGCGCGAGCGCCGCCGTGGTCTTCCCCGAATACGACCTCTCCCCCGAGGCCCGCTACCCGGTCGCCATCGAGCAGAACTACGTGGTCGCGAAGTGGGTCGTCCAGCAGGGCGCGTCCAAGAACCTGGACGGCTCGCGGCTGGCCGTCGCCGGCGACTCCGTCGGCGGCAACATGAGCGCCGCACTGACCCTGATGGCCAAGGAACGCGGCGACGTCCCGCTCGTACAGCAGGTGCTGTTCTACCCGGTCACCGACGCGAACTTCGACACCGGCTCCTACCACCAGTTCGCCGAGGGCTACTTCCTGCGCCGCGACGGCATGCAGTGGTTCTGGGACCAGTACACGACCGACGAAGCGGCACGCGCCCAGATCACCGCCTCCCCGCTACGGGCCACCACCGAACAGCTCACCGGCCTGCCGCCGGCCCTGGTCATCACCGGCGAGGCCGACGTCCTGCGCGACGAAGGCGAGGCCTACGCCAACAAGCTGCGCGAAGCCGGCGTCCCCGTCACCGCCGTCCGCTTCCAGGGCGTCATCCACGACTTCGTGATGCTCAACGCCCTCCGCGAAACCCACGCCGCCCAGGCCGCCATCACGCTGGCCGCCGACACCCTGCGCACCGCGCTCCACACCGGCTGAATACCGCGCTCCACGCCGGCCTCCGAGAGCCCCCGACTACAGGGAGAACACGTCCCGGCCGCCGCCACCAAGGTCCTTGCGGTGGCGCAGCGTCCGCTGGCCGCCTCGGCATTCACGGAGACGGCCTCGGCCGCCGCGTGGAAGACCAAGCCTTCCTGGGCGCTCGTGGCCGGCGCGGACCAGGCGATCAACCCCGAGGTCGAGCGCTTCGGAGCCGAGCGGGCCGGGGCCACGATCGTCGAGATCGAGGGCGCCTCGCACGCCGTGGCCGTGTCCCGGCCCAAGGAGGTCGCCGCACTGATCCGCGATGCGGTACGCGCGACGAGCTGACGAGGCGGCGGGCGGTGGGGCGGCCGCGCGGCGGCGCTCATCACACGGTGAGTGCCGCCGCGCGGCCCTTCGGTCCCGGCACAGGGTGAGATCTCCACCGCGGGCTTCTGCACCGCTGTGGCGATCGGGGGGCGGCTCAGCGGAGAGCTCCGAGCGCGGCCTCGACCGTCCGGTGGAAGGTGGGATACGTGTAGATCATGTGCTGGAGCCGGTCGACGGGTATTTCGGCGTGGACGGCCACGTTCAGTCCGTAGAGCACCTCGCCTCCCGCCGGCCCCGCCGACGTCGCGCCGATCAACACGTGCCGGTCCGCGTCCTCGACAAGCTTGATCAGCCCCTCGTTGCCCGGCCCGTGGATCCAGCCTCGCGTGGAGAAGGCGATGGGCAGCACACTGGTGCGTACCCGCAGCCCCCGCTCACGCGCCTGCTGCTCCGTCAACCCGACGGCCCCGATCTCCGGCTCGGCGAAAGTGACGCGGGGTAGCGCCCGGTAGTCGGCGCCGGGACCGGGCTGTCCGAGGATGTCCCGGACAGCGATCGGGCCCTTGACCCCTGATGTTGGACACACGAGATACTGGATCCTGAGGATCTGAGAACGGACATCTCGTGGTCATGAAGAACTACCCGCCGGAGTTCAAGGCGGACGCGGTCGCGCTGTACGAGTCGCGGCCCGAAGCGACGATCAGGTCGGTCGCCGCCGATCTGGGGATCAACCCGGAGACCCTGCGGAACTGGGTTCGGGCGGCCGGAGCAAGCCGCCCCCGGGGACGCCGAGCTCAGGAACCGTCCCAGCCGCCGGCCCCGCTGGAGGCTGAGAACGCAGCCTTGCGGAAGAAGGTTCGCGAGCTGGAGGAGGAACGCGAGACCCTGCGCAAAGCGGCGAAGTATTTCGCCGGGGAGACGCGCTGGTGAGGAGCCGTCAATCAACTATTGCCTGATTTGATCTTGTTGTCGTGGTCGGTGATCACCTTTTGCAGAGCTTCGATTGTGCGTGGTGGATGCGTCTGTGGGGTGAGTGTGGGGGTGAGGTCGGTTCCTGCGAAGGCCAGCAGTGGCCTGCTCGTCATGGCGTGGTAGCTCAGCGTGTTGCGGTCGTGTCCGAGGATCTTGCCCATCAGGGTCAGGGTGACGGTGTTGCGGCTTCTGAGGAGGGCGACCAAGATGCGGTGGCGGTGGTCGAGGATGCCGAATCCGGGGTTGCGGCCGCGCCGGTCCCGCCCTTCACTCCGGCGCTGGGCCTCGGCCAGGATCTGACGGCACGGTTCGAGCTGGAGCACGAGCTGGTCGAACTCCTCGCGTGTCAGGCCGGTCAGGACGGGGTGGGTGAGGAGGAAAGTCGCCTCGGCCGGGATTGGCGGCGGTGCTGGCTCGGGTGCGGACCGGGTGGCTTGTGCGGGGTCGTGCGGGGTGATCGTGTAGTTCCACTCGCCATGGAAATCGTCGCGGATGACGCGCTCCATGATCGCTTTGCGGTCGGCCCGGGTGAGTTTGCGGCCGGTGGGGTAGGTGTTCTCGTCCAGCGCGGCCTTGACGGTCAGTCCGGTGCGGGTCCGGGTCGCCGAGATCGTCTGGATCAGTACTTCGTAGCTGGTCAGGGGCCGGCCGCGTAGGCTGTGGGTGATGCGGGAGAACAGGCGATGTTCGACCTTGTTCCACTTCGATGTCCCGGGCGGGAAGTGGGCGACGGTGACGGACAGGCCGGACTCGTCGGCGAAGGCGGCGAGGTCCATCTTGAACAGGTGGGAGTCGGCGGAGTTCGCTCCGCCGGAGTCCGCTGTGACCAGCAGCCTGCCAGCGTCGGGATAGTCCGCCTTGCCCTGGTCGTTCCACCAGCGGCGCAGGGACTCCACCGCGAAGGCCGCGGTGTTGCGGTTGGTGCCCACATTCACCCAGCCGGTGTCACGTCCCAGGTCATAGACTCCGTAGGGGATGGCGATCGGTGTGTCCGGCCTGGTGAAATCATGGTCCGGAGCGGTGATCGGATCGCCCTTGGGACGGTA
>NZ_FMDF01000008.1 GCF_900091955.1 Streptomyces sp. Ncost-T10-10d | reverse complement strand
GGGGTCTGGCCCAAGTTGTGTGAGGTGGCTACTCGTTGTAGTTGTTGATCTTCATGGCGGGGGCTTGGAGGTCGCCCGGATTTCGCTCCTCGTACGGCTGGCGTGCTCGACATTCGGTCGCCGTGAGCGAAGATCCCTCTGCGGTGCAAGAGCTGCTGTTCCCGTCGAACACAATGGTCGTGATCACGTCCGTCGAGACGGAGGGCGAAGCGATACGCGTCAAGGCACGGTGCACCGCGAGCGGTGCATACTGCCCAGCGTGCGGGGACTGGTCGGCTCAGGTCCACGGCTCCTACCAGCGTTTCCCCACTGATCTTTCCTGCGGTGGGCGGCCGTGTCTGCTGGTGCTGAGGGTCCGCCGGTTCGTCTGTTCGAGCCCAGCCTGTCCGCGGCGCACGTTCGTCGAGCAAGCGCCGGGACTGACCAGGCGCCACGGCCGGACCACAGAGCGTCTGCGGTCCACTATGAGCAAGGTCGGGCTGGCGCTCGCCGGGCGGGCCGGCGCACGCCTCGCCACGCATCTGGGCATCGTGACCAGCCGCAATACGCTATTGCGGCTGGTAATGGACCTGCCCGACCCGGCAACGACCGAACCCCGCGCTGTCGGCGTGGACGACTTCGCCCTGCGCCGCGGGCACGTCTACGGGACGGTCGTGATCGACGCTGAGACCCACCAGGTCCTCGACCTGCTGCCCGAACGCGACGCAGCCACCCTCGCCCCCTGGCTCGCGGCCCACCCCGGAATCGAGGTCATCTGCCGCGACCGCGCCGGTGCCTACGCCGAAGCGGCCGACACCGCCGCACCCCAGGCCCTCCAGGTCGCCGACCGCTTCCACCTCTGGCAGAACCTCGCTTCCGCCGTCGAGAAGACGGTGGCCGCCCACCGCTCCGGCCTGCGCGACCTGCCGCCGCCGGTCCCCGAACCGGAACCCGTCTGGGAGACCTCGACCGGAGAAGCCGCCGGTCGGGACGATGAAACGGACGCGCCCACGGGCAAGTTCGCCGAGCGGGCCCGGATGCACCACGCCCTGGTTCACGAACTCCTCGCCCAGGGCATGAGCCTACGGGCCGTCGCACAGCATCTGGGCTGGGGCCGACACACCGTGCAGCGATACGCCCGCGCAGCGTCCTGGCAGGACATGGTCAAGGGCCGCAAACGACAGCTCCCGAGCAAGCTCGATCCATTCAAGCCCTACCTGGCCGCACGCTGGGCCGAGACCGGTGGACGAGTGACCGTCCTCGCTCTCTTCCGGGAGATCCGCACCCGGGGATTCCGCGGCCACTACTCCATCGTCTGCGAGTGGATCCGCCGCGACCTTCCCCCTCGGGAAGGCTTCACCCCGCCTCCGCCGCCACCGTCGGTACGGCAGGTGACCGGCTGGCTCACCCGGCACCCGGCCACCCTGACCGAGGAGGACAAACTCCACCGCAAGGCAGTCCTCGACCGCATCCCAGAGCTGGCCTCCGCCGCTGAGCTGACCAGCTCGTTCGCGGAGATGCTCACGACGCTCGACGGCTTGCGTCTGCCCGAGTGGATCACTGCGGCGGTGACGTCGGGTCTGCCCGGCATTAGCACCTTCGCAGCCGGCCTGGAAGGCGACTTCGACGCGGTGACCGCCGGGCTGACCACCGACTGGAACTCGGGGCCGGTCGAAGGAGCAGTCAACCGGATCAAGATGCTCAAACGGCAGATGTTCGGCCGCGCCGGGTTCCCGCTCCTCCGGAAACGAGTCCTCCTCGCGTGACGCAGCGTCACCGGCCCACACAACTTGGGCCAGACCCC
>NZ_FMDF01000117.1 GCF_900091955.1 Streptomyces sp. Ncost-T10-10d | reverse complement strand
GACGGCCGCTGCGTCGCTGTCACCGGCAGCGCCGACGAGACGGTGCGGATATGGGACCCGACGACGGGCCAGCCCGTCGGCGAGCCCCTTGTCGGTCACACCGGCTGGGTGTGCGCGGTGGCGACGGCAGTGGTCAACGGCCAGCCGGTCGCCGTCACCGGCAGCTGGGACAAGAAGGTGCGGGTGTGGAACCTGATCAACGGCAGACCCCTCGGCAGGCCCCTGGCCGGGCATACCGGCCCCGTGCTCGGGGTGGCGACGGCGATGGTCGACGGCCGACCCGTCGCCGTCACCGGCAGCTTCGATGGGATGCGAATATGGGACCTGACCACCAGGAAGCCGTCCGGCGAACCCCTCGCCCACGTCGGCTCGGTGGATGCGCTGGCGACCACGTCGCTGGACGGCCGACCCGTCGCCGTCACCGGCAGCGATGACCATACGGTGCAGGTATGGGACTTGACCACCCGGCAGCAGGTCGGTGAACCCCTCACCGGCCACACCGACATGGTTCGTGTGCTCACGACGACGGTGATCGACGGCCGACCTGTCGCCGTCACCGGCAGCAATGACAACACGGCGCGGGTGTGGGACTTGACCACCGGCCAGCAGATCGGCGAGCCCCTCACCGGCCACACCGGCGGAGTGCGCTCCGTGGCAACGGCGGTGCTCGATGGCCGGACGGTCGCCGTCACCGGCAGCCGGGACCGTACGGTCCGGGTGTGGGACCTGACCACCGGCGAGCAGGTCACCTCCCGCCTCTTGTCTTTCCCCGAGCCTGTCGATGCGTTGCTGGTGGCGCCAGGCAGCGGGCTACTGGTCGGTTTCGATAGGGAATTCGCCTTCTTCTCCGCCCCGTTGACCGCGCCCGAGCAGACACCGTAGTGCCAGCGGCACTCCCGGGCAGCCATGGCCGCCCGGGAGTGCCGGATCGGGTGGACAGCACGCGTCACCGGCGACAGCAGGAACGTGCCGCCCGCCCAACTGCTCGTTTCGGAATGATGTTCGGAGTCATCTCAAGTAGACGATGACGCAGGCCAGTTGAAGCGGTCCCAGATGCAGGTCGGCTCGTATCTCGTAGCGGATCCGGAGCCGCTTGAGCTGGTGGAACCAGGCGAGGCCCGTTCGACAGGAGGGGCCTGCCCAAACCACTGCGGCAGTGATCCTGGGCGGTCGGTACAGTCGCCCGCATGACAATACCGATGCTGCAGGCGCTTGAGGCTGATGGAACACCCTGGGACGACCCGACTGAGGAACAGCTACACGATCTGCTGGCCAACATGACCCTCACCTGGCGGTTCGTCATCGTGAGGCGGCTTGACCTGGAGCCCGCCGATCAGCACTACATGCAGGTCCATCTCAACGATGACCTGAGCTATCAGCTGGAATACCGCGAGGGAGGGCCGGACAAGCACTTCCAGGCATGCTTCGACACCCGCGATCAAGGGCCTTTCGCGGTGGAACCTGTGGCCGAGGTACTTCGGGACTGGGCCTTCGGGCGATCCAGTTGGCGCCAAGCTCTTCCCTGGGTACCCTTCACTGCCTTGCCTCAGCCGGGTAGCCGGGTCACGTTGCCGTGACCCGGCTACCCGACTGAGAGCCGACCGCACCCGTGGTGCGGTCGCCGTGGGTTGGCTGGGGGCGGTTACCGTTTCGGTCATGTCTGACGATCTTCAAAGCGGCGACCCATGCCGCGCACCGGCGGGTGGCGACCATCCGCTCAGCCGTGAATTCTTCGACCGTCACGTTGCCGAGGTCGCACCCGACTTGCTGGGCCGCGTCCTCGTCTGCACGCTGCCCGAGGGAACGATCGCCCTGCGCCTTACCGAAGTCGAGGCGTACAACGGCCGGGACGACCCCGGCTCACATGCCTACCGGGGCCGCACCCCTCGCAATGAGGTCATGTTCGGGCCGCCCGGCCACATCTACGTCTACTTCACCTACGGTATGCACTTCTGCATGAACCTCGTCACCAGCCAGGACGGACACTCCTCGGCCGTGCTACTGCGCGCGGGCGAGGTCCTGGACGGTGTCGAACTTGCCCGCAAGCGTCGCCCCACCGCGCGCCGGGACCATGAACTCGCCCGGGGCCCCGCCAGACTGACCGTGGCCCTCGGCGTCAAGGGGAACTTCAACGGAGCCGATGCCTGCGGAGACGGCATACCCTTCAACGTTCTGACCGGCACACCCCCCGCCCCGGCGCTCATCCGCACCGGCCCGCGCACCGGCGTCTCCGGCGCGGGCGCAACCACCCCCTGGCGCTTCTGGATTGACGGCGACCCCACCGTCAGCCCCTACCGCGCCCACGTCCCCAGACGGAAACCGACCAGCCGGCCGACCGACACCCTACTCCCTGACGCATGACACACCCGCAGACCCTCGACGCGCACCGTCCGGACGCTGGGCACCGGTGACCGGGCGGGGCCTGGTGGTCAGGCCCCATACCCGCACCGCCTCCGCCGGGCGGGTGTGGCCGATCAGGAGCTAATCGAGGGGCTCGCGGTTGTCAGGCCCCACACCCGCGGCCCGTACGACGTTGGGGAAGTGATATGCCCGTACTGCCATTGTGGTTGGCTGACCACTCGCGCGAATAGCCAGGTGTCATGGTCGGTGGTGGGGGTGTGTGTCCCAACGGTGGGTGGTCCAGGCTCGTCGGATCAGGCTACGGATGGTGATGATGGTGTCGGCGAGGTCGAAGAAGGCGTCGATGACGTTGATGCGCCGTTCGTAGCAGCGGGCGAGCCGGTGAAAGGCGTTCTGCCAGGCGTGGGCGCGTTCGACGGGCCACCGCTGGGTGGCCTGGATGGGCGCTTCGATCCCCTTGTGAGCGATCCGGCCGTGCAGGCCCCGCTCGTTGAGGACGGCGCGGGTGGTGACGGAGTCGTAGCCGGCGTCGAGGCGCACAGTGGTCTCGTCGGGCAGCGGCCCAAGCTCTTCGAGGAGGTCCAGGGTGGGGGCGAGGAGGGGCGAGTCGTGGCGGTTGGCACCGGCCAGGATACGGCCGAGAGGGATGCCGTAGCCGTCGGTCGTACCCGACCGCTTCATGCCCTGCTTACCCCGGTCGACCGGCGACAGAAGGCCGGAGCCACCGACCCCCAGGGCTTCGGCAGTGTCGTGATGTCCACTTCGCGATCATGTGGCCGAGTAGGCGAGTGGTCGGTGGGCGTCACGGGCGTTGTGCCGCAGTGCGGAGGCGAGGTTCGTATCGCCGGCCAGGCGGAGGGCGCCGATGGCGAGATTGCGCCAGGTGGCCATGGCGCGAGGCGCCGTACTGGTTCGCAGCCGGGAAGCATCCTCTGCGAACGTCACATCCCTGACATGGTGCAGGGCCTCGACCTTCGAGTGGTCGCGGATCAAGCTCGCGAGTTCGGTGGGTGTGGCTTGCTCGGCGGTCAGACCACCGCTGGGCATGCGGTTCCAGCGTGCTGGTCAACAGATTCCGCAGCTCTGTGACGGCTCAAATCATTGCCCTCGGCGTCCGTGATGATGCGTGCCCCTGTTCGGTGCGGCCTTCGTGTCGTAAGCCTCGCCGACCGCAACGACCTCGCCGTGCCCTTGGCAGCTGTCGCGTTTCAGCAGACAGTTGACTAGAGCGAAGGCATCCTCCGTTTTGGGGTGGGTCTTGCCCAGCCGGGTGTTCAGGATCAGCGCGCCCCTGCGCGCGAGGTTCGCTGCGGTGGGGTCGTTCAACGCGCGCACGGCTCGGGCCTTGAGTAGAAGGGCGTACCCGATGTACAAGTGGTCCGGCGCGTAACTGGCCTCGCGGATCCGTAGCGCCCGGGAGATCAGTGGCACGGCCACGGCGTGGTCGTCCAGGTCGAGGTGGACACTCGCTAGTGCTATCAAGTCGAAGCTCACGTACGGGTCGTCCGGCCCGTACGCCGCCTCGTCGATCCGCAGCGCCCGCTCGGCCAATGGCACCGCCGCCTCGTGATCACCGAGAAGGTGTCGGATTCGCGCCAGGGTGGCCAAGTCCGTCGCGATGGCGGGACTATCCGCCGGCAGACAGGACTCGTGCAGGCTCAGAGCACGTTCCGCCATCGGACGCGCTCGCTCCAGCGCGCCGCGGTCCCGGTGGATCTGCGCCAAGGTAATCAGGTCGAAGCCGATTTCCGCATCCCTCTGTTCGAGCGATTCGTCGATCGCGAAGGCACGCTCACACAGGGGCAGTGCCACGGGGTGGTCCCCGATCGAAAGGAGGAACGCCGACGCCAGCCTCAGCAGCATCGCCGTCTCCGCAGCGCACTCGGCCGGCGGCTCGTCCTTGGTCACCACGAGCGCGTGCGGGAGCAGTTCTTGCCATCGTGATCGCGCATCCGGGTCACCGTGGATGTCGTGTGGCACGGCCGCGAGCAGCGCCCGGCACAGTCGCACCCGAGCGTCGGTGCGCACGTCGTCCGGCATCGCGGCGCGGATGGCGGCCTGCACCAGCCGGTGCAGCACCAGGGAGGAGGCTCCGCGCCTCGCGAGCCCCAGGCCGGCCAGAGCACCGACCGTCGTGTCCCACGCCACCGGGTCGGCCGCGGCTGCATTCAGTGTTTCTGTGTTGCTTCTGAACAGGTCCAGCGGGATCGGCTCCGGCGCCAGCAGGGCACACAGCTCCAGCAGCCGCATCGCTTGCGGCTGCTCGATCTCCAGCCTTCGCACGCTGAGCTGCCACAGGGTCGCGACCACTACCGTCGGCCGGTCCGCCAGCTCGCCCAGCACGATCATGTCCTCCAGCCGCGACGTCAGCAGAGCCAGGTACTCCTCAGGCGCAGTGTGGTTGTAGTCCATGTACCCGGCCGCCTGCTCCAGCGCCAGCGGCAGGTCCCCCAGGTGCTCAGCAATCCGGTCCGCCACCACTGTGGTCATGCCGCACACCCGCCGGGCCAGCAGTTCCACTGCCTCTCGCCTGGTGAACACGTCCAGGTCGATGACGCCGGCTCTGCTCGACCAGCCGCGTAACCTGGTCGTGACGATGACATGACCGTTGCTCCCCAGGTCACCCGACGGCAGCGCGTCCACGAGCGTGCCAGGTCTCTCCCCGTTGTCGAAGATGATCAGCCACGGACTGTGGTCCAGTAATGTGCCGTACACCTGCGGGATGACCTGCTCGGAGCTCACCTCCGCCAGTCCCAGCTCCCTGGCCAGCGAAGCGAACTGCGACGCCACCAGATCGGGATCCTCGGCGTCCACGAACGCCACGAACCGGTACTTCGACCGGTAGAGGTAGGCGTACTCAACCGCAAGCTGCGTCTTGCCGACACCACCCAGCCCGTGCACGACCTGCATCGCGCCATCGTTGCTCGAGGTGAGGCGCTGCCGTAACTCCCGCAATGCGGCGTCGCGGCCGGTGAAGTTGGTGTTGCGCGGCGGCAGCCGATAGGTCGCCGGACGGGGCCGCGAGCCCGAAAAACGTACCGCCGGTGCGCGGACCTCCCTGACAGCGGTCTCGACCAGGTCAGTGAGCGTGGCATGGTCACCCCGCAGTCGCGCGAGTTCTTCCTCGGAGGAGAGGTCGATCTGACCGGCGTGCGCGGAGCGGACGCAGGCGGTCACGTAGGCCGCGACCCGCTCCCACGGGGGCGGCTTTGTGAACTTGCCTGCCAGCAGGTCCGACAGCGACGACCGAGTGAGGACCTTGTTCTCGTCGTAGGCCAGCAGCTGCGCCTGGGTGGGTGATCCCGAGGACGTGCGCAACCGCTGCAACCGGTTGACAAACCAGCTTTGTGGTGAGCTCGGTCCCCTCATATACGCCGCTTTCTCTCGTCTCGCTCTCCGGAATCGTCCGGACTTCGGAGTCCAAAAATGTAGCTCATCCAGCGGGGGAGCCCAGCGGATCCGGGCTCCTCCGAGACCGCCGCGCCCGAGCGGTGCCACCCGTCAACGTAGACGGCGGCACAGGTGCCGCAGCACATCCCGACTGTCGAAGGAGTACTGCTCACGTCTTGTCGCTCAATCTCGGACTACGACACCAACGAGGCAACGGCGAACAAGAACTCTGCAAGGCTTCACACGCGTCTCGGTCGCCGTTGCAGGCAGTGACGAACGCGAGCGTCGTCCTGACCAATCCCAACAAGCCGGTCGCCGGAGGCATCCGTGCAGCGACGAAAACCGGTGTCTGAGCCCTGGAACCACTAGCTCGGGCCGGCCAAGGACATCATCCGTCCGTGGTTCGTCGGCTTCGGCCGTCAGTTCCGCGCAACACCCTTCTCATCACGTATCAGGGAACCTGAATGACCGGGCGGCGCCACAGGCGGCGCGCCAATAATCCGAACTCGAGGGGATCAATCATGGAACTCAAAGGAAACCTCATTCGACTCGCCGGTGCGGGCGCCGCGATCGCATTCGGCTCGACGCTGCTGGTCGGCGCCGCAACCTCGGCGCAGGCGGCGCCGGTGAACTACCAGGTGATCAACGGCAACAGCAGCAACTCCTGCCTCCAGGTGAACATCTCGGGAGGCAAGGGAAACCTCGTCCTCGGCAACTGTGACCGCAGCGCGAAGCAGGTGTGGCAGATCAGCGGCGGCATCTTCAGGAACCCGGCATCAGGCCACTGCCTCGACGGAAACGGCGCGGATGTCTACACATTCCCGTGCAACGGTGGCGAGTTTCAGAAGTGGACGACCACGTCCGGCAGTCCGAAGTCCATCAGGCACACCCAGAGCGGCAAGTACTTGGACGCGAACGGAAAGGTCGGGGCCCAGGTCGTCTTCCAGTCCACCATCGGCACGGCGTCCCGCTGGGTGATCGACCCGGTGTGATGAGTCGGCTGACCCCGTAAGTGCGGCGGGCCGCCCCTCTGGCGGCCCGCCGTAGGGAAGACACCGGTGTCTTTGCCACTCGTCGGTATCCACGTGTGCCAGGCACAACCCCAGGGCTTCGGCGTAGTCGCTTGACGTCGTGATCGTGATGGTCGGTCAGTTCGACTGGTTCCGGGAACGTGACAGGCACGGGCTTCCCAGATCATGGAGTTCTCGACGCCCGTCGGGCCAGGCGATGCGTGATGCCTCGGCTGCGGAGCCATTGCCACAGGTGCTGGTGGTCGTAGCCCTTGTCGCCGTGCAACTAGCCGAGCTTGCGACACCGGGGTCCCCTGCGGGAACGGATTGGCGGTATGCCCCGCACGTTGGCTCAGTGTCTTTCGTCATCGGCAGCCGACGGCGAATGAGGTGGGGTGCCGGGTTCACAGGCCGAACGACACCGGACTGCCCGGAACCCCACCGGCGATCAGTGCCGCCAGCAGTGAGGCGAGATCGCGGGGCGAGAACAGCTCGGAACCGCGGCAGTCGGCGATGTCTCCCAGCCGCCACCAGCGGAAGCCGTCGATGTTCTCGGCGGCGAGCTCGTCGTCGGACATCGCGCCTCGGGGATGGAACGACGTGGTGCGGACCAGAAAGTAGTCATTGACCACGCCGTCGTAGCCTGCGGCGTGTCCGGGTGCGACGACCTGCTGGTGCCATACGTGCGGCGGGTCGGTGTCGACCGTCAGTCCTACCTCTTCATGCAGTTCGCGGCGAAGCGCGGCAAGTGCCGTCTCGTCGCGCTCGACGCCTCCGCCGGGAGCCGCCCAAACGACCGTGCCGGCCGGCTCTGGAATGGCGAAGCGACACAGCAGGATGCGGTCGTTCTCGTCGAGAACGACCGCCCGGACTGAGTGACGCAGGTTCAACGAAGACATCCGGGCAGGCTATCCGCCAGCCAGTGAACTACACGATCCCTTGGAATCGATCAC
>NZ_FMDF01000114.1 GCF_900091955.1 Streptomyces sp. Ncost-T10-10d | reverse complement strand
CACAGGCCGCTCCCGCCGCAGCTGCTCCGGCAGCCCCGGCGAAGGCCGCGCCGGCCCCGGCCGCGAAGGCCGCCGCTCCTGCACCGGCCAAGCCCGCCGCGGCCGAGGCCACCGAGGCCGCAGCCGGCCCCGAGTACGTGACGCTGCGCGGCCCGTCGGCCGCCGTCGCGAAGAACATGAACGCCTCGCTGGAGCTGCCGACGGCCACGTCCGTCCGCGCCGTTCCGGTGAAGCTGCTCTTCGACAACCGCATCGTCATCAACAACCACCTCAAGCGCGCCCGGGGCGGGAAGATCTCCTTCACGCACCTCATCGGGTACGCGATGGTGCAGGCCCTCAAGGCCATGCCGGCGATGAACCACTCCTTCGCGCTGAAGGACGGCAAGCCGACCCTGGTCAAGCCGGACCACGTCAATCTCGGTCTGGCCATCGACCTGGTGAAGCCGAACGGCGACCGCCAGCTGGTCGTCGCGGCCATCAAGAAGGCCGAGACGCTCAACTTCTTCGAGTTCTGGCAGGCCTACGAGGACATCGTCCGCCGCGCCCGCAACGGCAAGCTCGGCATGGACGACTTCACCGGAGTCACCGCCTCGCTGACCAACCCCGGCGGCATCGGCACCGTGCACTCGGTGCCGCGTCTGATGCCCGGACAGGGCCTCATCATGGGCGTCGGCGCGATGGACTACCCGGCAGAGTTCCAGGGCACCTCGCAGGACACCCTGAACAAGCTGGGCATCTCCAAGGTCATGACGCTGACCTCGACGTACGACCACCGGGTCATCCAGGGCGCCGCCTCCGGCGAGTTCCTGCGGATCGTCGCCCAGCTCCTCCTCGGCGAGAACGAGTTCTACGACGAGATCTTCAAGGCGCTGCGCATCCCGTACGAGCCGGTCCGCTGGCTCACGGACATCGACGCCTCGCACGACAACGACGTCACCAAGGCCGCGCGGGTCTTCGAGCTGATCCACTCCTACCGGGTCCGCGGCCATGTCATGGCCGACACCGACCCGCTGGAGTACCGCCAGCGCAAGCACCCCGACCTGGACATCACCGAGCACGGCCTCACCCTGTGGGACCTGGAGCGGGACTTCGCGGTCGGCGGTTTCGCCGGCAAGTCGATGATGAAGCTCCGCGACATCCTCGGTGTGCTGCGGGAGTCGTACTGCCGCACCACCGGCATCGAGTTCATGCACATCCAGGACCCGAAGCAGCGCAAGTGGATCCAGGACCGGGTGGAGCGCACGCGCACCCAGCAGCCCGAGCGCGAGGAGCAGCTGCGCATCCTGCGCCGGCTGAACGCCGCCGAGGCGTTCGAGACGTTCCTGCAGACCAAGTACGTCGGCCAGAAGCGGTTCTCGCTGGAGGGCGGCGAGTCCGTCATCCCGCTGCTCGACGCGGTCATCGACTCCGCCGCCGAGGCCCGCCTCGACGAGGTCGTCATCGGCATGGCCCACCGCGGCCGGCTGAACGTCCTGGCGAACATCGTCGGCAAGTCGTACGCGCAGATCTTCCGCGAGTTCGAGGGCAACCTCGACCCCCGGTCGATGCACGGCTCCGGCGACGTGAAGTACCACCTGGGCGCCGAGGGCACCTTCACCGGTCTGGACGGCGAGCAGATCAAGGTCTCGCTGGCCGCCAACCCCTCGCACCTGGAGGCGGTCGACCCGGTCCTGGAGGGCATCGCCCGCGCCAAGCAGGACATCATCAACAAGGGCGGCACGGACTTCACGGTCCTGCCCGTCGCGCTCCACGGCGACGCGGCCTTCGCGGGCCAGGGCGTCGTCGCCGAGACGCTCAACATGTCGCAGCTGCGCGGCTACCGCACCGGCGGCACCGTGCACGTGGTGATCAACAACCAGGTCGGCTTCACCGCCGCCCCGGAGTCCTCGCGCTCCTCGATGTACGCCACGGACGTGGCGCGCATGATCGAGGCGCCGATCATCCACGTCAACGGTGACGACCCCGAGGCCGTCGTCCGTGTCGCGCGCCTGGCCTTCGAGTTCCGGCAGGCGTTCAACAAGGACGTCGTGATCGACCTCATCTGCTACCGCCGCCGCGGTCACAACGAGGGCGACAACCCGGAGTTCACCAACCCGCAGATGTACACCCTGATCGACAAGAAGCGCTCGGTGCGCAAGCTCTACACCGAGTCCCTCATCGGTCGCGGCGACATCACGCTGGAAGAGGCCGAGCAGGCGCTGCAGGACTTCCAGGGCCAGCTGGAGAAGGTCTTCGCGGAGGTCCGCGAGGCCACCTCGCTGCCGGCTCCGGCGCACACCCCCGAGGTCCAGCCCGAGTTCCCGGTCGCCGTGACCACCGCGGTCTCCCAGGAGGTCGTGAAGGTCATCGCGGAGTCCCAGGTCAACATCCCCGACCGGATCACCGTCCACCCCCGTCTGATGCCGCAGATGCAGCGCCGCGCGGCCTCGGTGGAGAACGGCACGATCGACTGGGGCATGGGCGAGACCCTGGCCATCGGTTCACTGCTGATGGAGGGCACCCCCGTCCGGCTCGCCGGCCAGGACACCCGCCGCGGCACCTTCGGCCAGCGGCACGCGGTCCTCGTCGACCAGGTGACCGGCGAGGACTACACCCCGCTGCTCTACCTCGCCGACGACCAGGCCCGTTACAACGTCTACGACTCGCTCCTCAGCGAGTACGCGGCGATGGGCTTCGAGTACGGCTACTCGCTGGCCCGTCCGGAGTCGCTGGTCATCTGGGAGGCCCAGTTCGGTGACTTCGTCAACGGCGCACAGACCGTCGTCGACGAGTTCATCTCCTCGGCCGAGCAGAAGTGGGGCCAGACCTCCGGCGTCACGCTGCTGCTGCCGCACGGCTACGAGGGCCAGGGCCCGGACCACTCGTCCGCCCGCCCGGAGCGCTTCCTCCAGATGTGCGCGCAGGACAACATGACGGTCGCCATGCCGACGCTGCCGTCGAACTACTTCCACCTCCTGCGGTGGCAGGTGCACAACCCGCACCACAAGCCGCTGATCGTCTTCACCCCGAAGTCGATGCTCCGCCTCAAGGCGGCGGCGTCGAAGGTGGAGGAGTTCACCACCGGCGGCTTCCGCCCGGTGATCGGCGACGACTCGGTCGACCCGAACGCGGTCCGCAAGGTCGTCTTCTGCGCCGGCAAGGTCTACTACGACCTGGAGGCCGAGCGCGAGAAGCGCAGTGTCACGGACACGGCGATCATCCGTCTGGAGCGCCTGTACCCGCTGCCGGGTGCCGAGCTCCAGGCCGAGATCGCCAAGTACCCGAACGCCGAGAAGTACCTCTGGGCCCAGGAGGAGCCGGCCAACCAGGGCGCCTGGCCGTTCATCGCCCTGAACCTGATCGACCACCTGGACCTGGCCGTCGGCGCCGACGTCCCGCACGGTGAGCGCCTGCGCCGCATCTCGCGGCCGCACGGCTCGTCCCCGGCGGTCGGCTCGGCCAAGCGCCACCAGGCCGAGCAGGCACAGCTGGTCGCCGAGGTCTTCGAGGCCTGACCGGTCGCTGTATGAACGACGAGGGGCCCGGTCCCGCGAGTTGATCGCGAGGCCGGGCCCCTCGGCATGTGCGCTCGGTGGCTTCGGATCACCCGAATGCTTCAGATCATCTGCGGTTCGAAGTCCCAGTACGGACGGTTGCGGGAGCGAGCCGAGACCGTGTGGACGTGCTGCTCGCCCAGGGTCGCCGCCAGATCGCCCAGCGCCTCCGTCTCGACCTTGTCCGCACGCTGCAGTTCCCGGAGACCGCGCAGGTCCGCGGCGTGCGCGATCCGGGCGGAGAGGGTCAGCGGATGGGTCCGGCCGAGGACCTCGACGGCCCGGGTGATGACCGAGTCCGTCAGTGCGGCGGCTGATTCCGGATCGCCCACCAGGTTGCGCAGCGCCGAGGCGTTGATCGCGCAGCCCAGCGTCCAGGGGTGGTTCTCCCCCACGGCCCGCGTCATGTCGGCGAGCGCCTCCTCCAGGAGCGTGTGCGCATGGTCCCGCTCCCCCACGTTACGGAGGATCAGGGCATGGTTGGCCCGGGTCCCCGCCACATACGGGTGATCCTCGCCGAGCATGTCCACATAGCCGCCGACGACCTTCTCGCTTATGTCCCTGGCCTGGTCGATGTCGGCGTGCTCACGGGCGAAGAAGCTCTGGCTGGCCGCGAACATCATCGTCAGGGGGTCGTCCTCACCCAGCACACGCTCGGATCGTTCGAGAACCCGGGTGAACAGCGCCGCGGCCTTGGCCCGCTCCCCCGAGCGGTACTGGCACAGCGCGAGATTGTGCTCGGCGCGCAGGGTCTGCGGATTGTCGGAGCCCATGACCAGCCGGTGCACCCGGGCGCTCTGGTTCTGGAGCGACAGGGCGTCTCCGTACCGGCCCAGCAGGCGCAGGTCGGTGGCGTAGTTGATCTCGGAATAGAGCGTCCAGCTGTGGCGCGGTCGCAGCAGTCGGCGCCGGGCCTCCAGGGTGCGTTGGTTGAGTTCGAGCGCCTCCTCGTACCGGCCCAGCAGACGCATCGAAGTGCCCAGGTTGTTCTGGGCATTGAGCGTGCGTGAGTCCTGGTCGCCCAGCAGTTCGCGGTAGGCGCCGAGGATCCAGCTGGAGATGCTCAGCGCCTCGTCGTACCGGCCCAGGCCCCGCAGGTCGGCGGCGAGGCCGCTGGCGGCACGCAGGTGTTCCAGGTCCTGCGGGCCGCGTTCGGCGCGCAGATGGTCGACGGCGGCCCGTTCGATGGCCTCCGTACCGGCGTAGTCGCCGACAGCCCGCAGCAGGTTGGCGTAGTGGTATCGGAGGTCCCAGACCCTGGAGTAGTCCTCGCCGAGGAGTTCCCGCCAGGCGTCCATGGCCCGTGCGCCCAGCTTGATGCCGGCCCGGTACTCCCCGGAGAGGTACATGTAGCGCAGGCAGTTGAGTACCAGGTTCTGCACTCCCGGGTCGGTGCTCTTGAGGACGTCGGCCCATTTCAGGTGCGGGGTGATCTCGGCGTAGGCGGGCCACAGACGGGTGTCGGTGGGCCGACCGGGATCCGCGGCCGCGAGGGCCCGGCGGACCACGTCGATGAACTCCTGACGGTCCCGCTCCGGCATGTCCTTGCCGATGATCTGGTGGACCATGCGGTGCATGTAGAGCGATTCGCCGGACGACGCCTCGTCGGCCACCGACTCGTGGGACTCCAGACGGACCACGGAGTACTGGCGGAGCTGGCCGATCGCCCTGTTCCACAGCAGCGGGTCGTTCATCAGGCCGGAGAGCTGTTCCGGCAGTTCACCGGGGGGCATTTCCTTCAGCAGCCGTACGGGAATGGAGCCGGGTGCGAAGAAGCTGCACAGGCGCAGCAGGTCGACGGACTCGGGAACGGTGTCCTTGAGCTTGTTCAGCAGTATCGACCAGGCGGTCTGGAAGGCGAGCGGGAAGTCCGCGGAGACCTTGACGACGTCCTGGTCGATGCCGCCTTCGAGGAGCTCGATGTACTCCTCGACCGACATGTCGGAGTCGTTGAGCCAGCCGGCGGTCTGGTCGAGGAGCAGCGGGAGGTCTTCGAGTGCGCCGGCGAGCTGGTCGGCCTCGGCCGGGGTCAGGCGCGGGGCCCGGCGGCGGATGAAGGCGACCGACTCCTCGCGGTCGTAGACCGGGACCTCGACGAGGTTGCTGTTGTGCTCGCTCCACTCCGGGTTGCGGGAGGTGATCAGGACATGTCCGGGGCCGGTCGGCACCAGGTCCCAGATGTGTTCGGGTTCGTCGGCGCCGTCGAGGACGAGGAGCCAATGGGAGTGCGGTTCACCGCGGCGCAGTGCGTCGCGTACCGCGCGCAGCCGCTCGCCGTACTCGGCGCCGGTGGACAGGCCCAGTTCGGGGGCGAGTTCGGCGAGTTTCTGACGATAGAGGGCGCGGCGGTCGGCGGGCACCCACCACACGACGTCGTACTCGGAGCCGAACCGGTAGACGTACTCGGCGGCCAGCTGGGTCTTGCCTACGCCGGACATGCCGTGCAGGGTCACGACGCCGGCTCCGGATCCGGCGTCCTGGAGGGCCCGGTACGCCTTGCTGAGCAGTTCCTCACGGCCGGTGAACCGGGTGTTGCGGCGTGGCACCCCGCCCCACACCTCGGGGGTGTCGGCCGGATACCGGATTCCCGGCCTGGCGTCGACGGACTCGGGGAGCGGGTCGGTGGGCAGGTCCAGGCGTACGAGGAGGCGCCGTTCGGCCTCGTCGGCGCCGACGTTGGTCAGGTCGGCGGCGGCGAAGACCGAGGTGGCGCCGGGCAGCGCGGAGGTGGTGACGCAGACGGCGGCGAAGCGGTCGGGGTCGGCGGCGACGACCTCGCGCAGGGCCCTGTTCCACTCCTCGTGGCTGCGTGGTCCGAGCTGGAAGTACCAGTCGCTGAGGATCACCAGGACACGTCCGCGCGACAGTGTCAGATCCCGCAGCGACTCCTCCAGCGGAACCTCCACCGGGGGGTCCCAGCGCTGCTGGACGACCGTCACCCCACGCCGCTCCAGACGGTCTGCGGTCCACGCCGCCCAGGCGCGGTTGAAACCGGCGAAACTGATGGTGACGGTCTGCGCCCCGGTTGCTCCAACTTGCTTACGCGTTCCGGGCATTCAACCATCTCCCTGCCTAGATACGGGCCTTGTCAAGATACACCGGAGCATGGTCGCTCCGAGCGATATCACGCGGTCGCTCACTGCCCTCGCGAGCCGTTCCTCTGCTGCCATATCACCTTGGCGGTGGCCACGTACGCCTCCGCGCGCGCGAGATGACCCGTGGGGGGCGGACAATCGTCCAGACGGTGGTAGAGCGTGATCATCTCGTCGACCAGCACGCGGCCTTCGCGGGTCAGTGCCGCCGATCCGGCCAGCACGGGCAGTACGGCCCCGACCTGCTCGCGGCAGCGGGCGTGCTCGGCCCAGGCGAGGTCCCGGTGGGTGACGCGCTGCGCGCCGAGCGCGAACCGCTGCCAGTAGTCGGCCAGTGCGATGTGCGAGTAGGCGCCCTGGAGCAGGCCGTCGAAGGGTCTGGGGTCGGAGCGCCAGGGGGCGAAGTGGCGTGGTGTCGCGTCCTCGTGGTGCAGCGGTACGAGGGAGCCCAGCGCGGCCAGTTTGGTGTGCTGGAGTTCGTGGACGAGGGTCGAGGCGAAATAGGCGGCCGTGGCGGGTTTGCTGCTGAGGACGGCGCCGAACGCCTCGCGTCTGGTGCCGCTGCAGTGCGCCACGCCGTCGCCGAGGGGTCCGGAGCCGGGTGGCGGTCCGAGCGGCACCAGGCAGCGCAGCAGGACGGCCGCTTCGGTGAGGCGGTGTTCGCCGCCGATGCGGAGCAGGGGCTCCATTCCGGACCAGGACTCGGCCCAGGCCTTGCGTTCGTGATCGTCGATGTGGGTTGCGGCGCTCAGTCCGTGGCGCCGGAGTCCGCCGCCCCCGGCGCGGTACGGGTCGACGTCGTCCATGGGTACGGGTCCGGTGCCCGGCAGTACGGCGGGCAGGGCAAGCACGGGCAGCCAGCGCGGGTCGGCGGAGCAGGCCGTGCCGTCCTGTTGCGTATGTACGGTGATCAGCGGTCGGCCATCGGTCTCGAACACCGTCAATTCCCCTTCGGAGAAGGCGATGTCGGCCGGGCCCGAGGCCGTGCGGAGGGCGCCCAGGGTGGGCAGTGACAGAAGTCCGTCGTGTGCGGTGAGCCGGGTCGTGAACGCGACTCCTGCGCGGATCGCGGCTGCGGCGGCGAGAGCGCTCAAGTGGTCCATGTCGGCCCCGAGTTCGACGCCGGGGGTACTGCCGGAGAGACCGCGCAGACAGCGTTGCGCCCAGGGGCCCGTGAAGGGGTGGAGCAGGACGGTGCGCACAGCGGCCCGGTCGGCACGCTCGGATGCTTCCAGCAGTGCCCAGTCCTGGTGCAGCCGGTCGAGTGCCCGAGGGGGGCAGACGGTCGTGGGGGCGGCCTCGGCCGCGTCGAGCACGGCGCGCAGAAGAATCAGCCGTCGGGTGTCCTGGTCGCGTACGAGGACGCGGAGGGTGTCCACATCGCCCTCCGTGCGGCCGAGTTGTCGCAGCATGCGGTCCGGGAACAAGGGGTTCGGTGGGGGGATCATCGGTGTGCTCCTGCGGTTGCGTCGGACAGCCGGGCCGCGATGTGGCGCACCAGCCGTTCGAGATCGGCGCAGTAGACGGACGGGTTGGTGAAGCCGTTGTCTGCGCGGTAGCGGTGTGCGTAGTGGCCGCCGCCGCAGACGGTCAGCAGCGGGCAGGCGCGGCAGGCGGCGGCGAGCGCGTCGGCGCCTGCCTGGCGGGCGGCGACGCCGGGGTGGCCCAGGGCGTCGTCGAAGGTGTGACGGAAGACGTCGAGCCCGGTGGCGGCGGCCGTGTCGTAGGCGGACTTGAGGGAGTCCACCTGCTCGATCGTCCCGTCGGTCTCGACCACGATCGCGTTGACGGGGTCGAGACCGAGAGATTCGGTGGCGGCGGGCAGGCCCAGCAGCAGGGCGATGCACTCCTCGAAGAGCCGCACCCGGGTCTCCCGGTGTGCGGCCGGCCACCAGCGGTCGAAGACGGTGATGAGCCAGTCGCCGTACGGGGTCGGGCGGCCCGGGCCCGCGGGGGCCGTTCCCGCGCTGGGAAGGCCCGGCGGGGGATTCGTCCAGTTGCCGTGCGGCAGCAGCAGGTCCAGGGCCGGTGGGCGCAGGGCGAGCAGCGACTCGTACATCTCCACCGGGTCGGTCCGCGGGTCGACGACGGTGAGGATGCCCGCGTACGCGTCGGGGTGCCGTTCGGCGAGGAGCCGGGCGCCGCGCGACGCGGCGGGCCAGGAGGGTCGTCCCGCGTGGTCGGTGCGCCGGGTGTTGTGGGCGGCCAGACCGCCGTCGAGGCTGATGCCCATCCGTATGCCGTGCCGGGCGAGGACGGCGATGCGGGCGTCGGTGAGCAGGGTGGCGTTGGTCTGCACGGTGGTGTGGACGGTGCAGTCCGCGGGCACCACGTGACGTACCCGGTCGGCGAGGGCGGCCAGCCGGTCGACGCCCACGAGGAGGGGTTCGCCACCGTGCAGGACCAGGGCGACGTCGCGCAGTCCGTGGGCCGCGGCGTGTTCGGCGATCCGGTCCGCGGTGCGCTCCAGGACGGCGGGTGCGGCGGCGGCCGGGCGGGCGCGCCAGGTGCGGTCGGGGCCCTCGTAGAGGTAGCAGTAGCGGCAGGCCAGATTGCACCGGCCATGCACCTTGACGATGAACTGCCCGAAGGGGACCGGGAGTCGGCCGGCGGCACCGGTGTCCACGCGCCGGGGCGTGCGCGGCGTCGCCTGTCGAGACACTCCGGCACCCCCGTGCTGCATGTCTGCCGGGACGGCCCCCGTCGCCGGCCCGAGGCGAGTATCCCTGGCTTGCCGTGCGGGCAAACCCGTCCCGGGCCAGGATGTCCTGTTCAACCGGGCTCCGGACCGAAATCCTCCGTCTCCGGGCCCGTCGCCGACCCCGTCCTGAGGAACGACGGGGCTCCCCGCCTCAGAAGGCGCTGTTGAATCCCCACAGCATTTCCCGAGGCTGATCGGCCCGGCCGCACAGATCCGCGACCACCTCGCTGAGCACCGGGTGGTCCAGTGTCCGAAGCGCCTCCAGATCGAGTTCCAGCAGATCCGGCAGCGCGTCCGGCCCGCCGGACGACCCACCGCCCGGCCCGCCGTTGCCTGTCGACTCGCTCATCACGCCTCCCCGTAACGCGTACTGCCGCATCGGGCCCGCGGTCACTCGCTCACCGTTGAGCGCGTCCCGCCGAGCCCGTGTCCCTGACACACCTACATCTGCTCGCGTTGCGATGACACCCGTGCGGTCTCACCCGCACCGGTCACCTCTGTACCGATGCCCCGCACAGTCCGACATACGCCTGTGCGGGCATGCCGTCGACCGGCGTCGGTCGTACGCCGTCGCACTCGGCGCGCGCCGCCCGGAAGGCATCACACCGGGGTCGCCGTCCGGACGGGCCGCCCGATCGCTCCCGCCCGGCACTCAGCGCTCCAGCTCGGCCAGCCGCTCGGCGGTCGACTCGCCCGCCGCGCCGCCGCCGTCCGGCAGTTTGCGCCATTCCTGGCGGGCCGCCCGGTACGCCTCGCGTGCGGCCCGGGGACGCCCCGCCCTCTCGTATGTCATACCCCGCCAGTGGTTGGCTGTAGCACCCAACTCCACTGCCTGTCGGACCTGTTGTGGACTATCCAGCTCCGCTTCCGCCGTGCCGGCCGCATCGGCCGCGTCCCGGAACGCCTCGGCCGCCTCGTCGAGCCGGGCCGGACGGTTCAGCACCCGGGAGGCGTCGAGGTGGGACAGGCCCAGTTCCAGCCAGCAGCGCGCGGCGGTCAGCGGGTCGGTCGCCTCCTGGGCCGCGAGCCCGAAGAGATGCTCGGCCTCCCGCAGATCGACCCGGTCCTCGGTGGCCCGGTGCCGCAGCATCAGCGCCCGCCCCAGCATCAGCAGCCGATCGGCCTGACGCGCGCTGCCCGCCGCCGTCTCCGTGCGGCAGTCGCGCAGCACCCGTACCGCGGAGCCGATGTGTGCGCGGCCGTCGGGCAGTTGGGCGCGGCGCAGCAGGGTACCGCCCCATTCGGCGAGCAGATCGGCGTGGGCCTGTGAGTCGCGCGGGACGCCGCGCGCGGCGCGGGCGAACCAGTCGGCGGCGTCCACGAGTTCATCCGGGTTGCCGATGTGTTCGTAACGGGCGACACGGACTCGGGCGGCCCGGGTCTGGAGGAGGGCGCGCAGCCGCTGTTCCCGTACGGTCGCCAGGGCCTGCTCGATCAGGGTCGCCGCCTCGTCCGGCTCCTCGCCGGAGGCGAGCAGGGCGTCCACCAGGTCCAGCAGGATGCGCACCTCGGTGCCCATGGTGTGCCGGCCGCCGCCCTGCTCGAACGCCGTGCGCAGGGAGCGCGCCGCCTGACCGGCGTACACCCGGGACTGTTCGGTGTCGGCGGTGGCCCCGGCCAGCCTCAGCAGGGTCCGGCCGTGCGCCAGCGGCAGGGCGGCGGGCCGGTTCTCCTGGTCGGGCCAGACGTCGGCGAACGCCTCCAGCATGCCGTACGCCGCCTGCAGCAGGGCGGTGTCGCCGTCGAGCCGCCACTGCGCCTCCAGGGCCCGGACCCGCTCCAGCGTCAGCCGGAGGGCCTCGGCGGGATCCAGGCCGGGGGCCGAGCAGGCGGCCGTGTACTCGCGGTCGGCGCGCCGCAGCAGTTCCAGTGCGCCGCGCCGGTCGCCACGCCGTCGCCGGTCGTCGGCCGCGGCGTGCAACACCTTCGCCAGTACGGCCCGTTCGTGCGCCGCCCCGGGGTGCGCGGCGGCCCGTTCGGCGGCGTACTCGGCCTCGCGGAGCAGCTCGGCGTCGCCCTGGACCTCCCACAGCCGCAGGACGCAGCGCGAGTACTCCGCCCAGAGCTCGGGGTCGGCGCCGGGCCGTTCCTCGCGCTCCGTGGCGCCCCGCAGCAGCTGCACGGCGTCGATCAGGTACTGCACCATGCTGTCCGATTCGAAGTGCCGCACAAGGACGCGGGCACTCTCCACCGCCGCGTTCGGCGTCTGGACGGGGCTCCGGTAGCCGTCCCGGTCGGCCTGGATGACGAACTGCTCGGGCAGGGGCATGAAACGCTCCAGTACGCGGACCGCGACCTCGGCGAAGGGATGGGGGACGCGCGACCCGCCGCTTGCGCCGCTCTCCCCGTTCTCGTCACCCTCTTCGATCTCCCCGTCGGGCGCGCTGTTCTCCATGGTGTCCGTGGTGTGGGTGGACCGCGACGATCCGTCCCTGCCCTCCCCGAGCTGGGCGAAGGCGAGGGCAGGGAAGTTCGGCCCGCCCTTCCCGAATCGCTGCTCGATGTACTGCGAGCAGTGCTTGAGTACGAGCAGCGCCTCGTCCCGGCCCAGCGGGCCGAGCAGCGCTTCCCGGACTCCGGGCGCGAACTCGTACCACTGACCGCCGCCCTCACCCCCGTCCTCGGCCCTGCTTCGCGTCAGCAGTCCGCTCAGCAGTACCTCGGCGAGTTCGGACGGGCCGGAGTGGGGCAGCATCGTGCGCTGCACCAGCTGCATCACGGGCAGATACAGCGGGGCCGCCGCGAGGTAGACGGCCAGCTGTCCGGCGACCGGGGAGGCCGCGGAACGGAAGCGGCTGACCAGTTGGAGCGAGGACAGCCCGTCGCCGGGGCGCTGCGCGGCCGCCGCGGGCTGATCGGCCCGCACCCAGCCGACGGCTCCGGAGATCCGCCCCGCACCGGTGCCGGAGAGCAGCCTCGCCCAGGCCGCCAACGCGCCTTCCACCGGCGGGAGTACGGGAATCGCGAGGGCGCCCGGGTGCACGGCGGGCCCCGTTCCGGCGTGCTCCGTGACCTTCAGCACGGCGGCGCCACCGGGCCCGTCACCCCGGGACAGCGAACCGTAGGTGACCGGCAGCCTGGTGCGGTTCCACATCCGCTGCGGCAGGGGCTGGAGCACGGCGGCCGGGGCCTGTCCGGCCAGCTGGTGCAGGAGCCGGTGGGCCCGGCCGCTGTGCCAGAGCGGTCCGGCGCAGTCGCTGACAAGAACGGTGACACGACGGCCGGTCGGATCGCTCAGCCGGTCTGCGGAGTTCAGCGGTGCGGCGGCCGGATCGGGGCTGCGGCTCACCGCGGCCGCACCGTCGGGCCCCTGATGCAGATAGCGCACCTGGACATCCCGGAAAGCACCCAACTGAGCAAATATCTCCTGGAGTTCGCCGAACATCCGGTCCCACACCAGCATGGAGGACGAGGCGTCCATGACGCACTGCAACAACGCCTCGCCCCGGGAGGCGCCACGGAACACCGGCATGATCATCCCACCGGCCCGGGCGCTGAGCTCCGCGGTCGCCGTCTCGTCGAGAGTGCGGCGCAGCGGGGGCGCGGCCGGGCGGTAGCGCTGCAACGGGCGCAGGGCTCGCTGGAGTTCGAGCGGCG
>NZ_FMDF01000116.1 GCF_900091955.1 Streptomyces sp. Ncost-T10-10d | reverse complement strand
CCTCGCGGGCGGCCCGCGCGCCCAGCTCGCGCAGCGCCTGGGGCTCATCGACGCGGGCGGCGATCCGGGCGGCTTCGCGCAGCTCGGCTTCCCGGGCGGCGGCGAGCTCGGCGTGGACGACGTCGTCGGAGTCCGGGGCGTAGACCGTGCCCGGAGCCGCAGCGGGGAGCAGTTGGTCCATGCGCTCCCACTCCGCGAGCTCTGCGCGGCCGTGGTCGTCGTCAGCCAGGTGCTCGTGCCGCGAGTCCCGCCGCGCGTCGAACCGGGCGCCGGCGGTCATGCCCCTCGCGCGGCGGCGCGAGGCGCCCGTCCAAGGTCTGTTGCGGAAGTTGATCTCGGTTGTGAACGATCGCTTCTCGTGGGAGTGATCTGACGAACGGCCAGTAAGCCCGGCTGGAGCCATTGTCGCCGAAGAGTGCCAAGCCGGGCCGTCCGCCGGTGTGGACCGACTGCAGCTGATAGACGGCATACGGTGGCGGTGAGCCTGGATGCCGCGGACTCGGCCGGCCTGCCTCGGGGCACCGATTGTTGCCGACCACCAGAAACGGCCGCAGCCGTTCCCACTCGGTATCCGTCAAGTCAACCAGCCCGCTTCTGGAACAAGGACCCACAGGCCACACAGTCACGTGATCGAGCGGGCAGGCTCTAACGGGGCACCTCTGTCAGGGCGTGCCACCGCCCTGCCGAGTACCGCCCGTGCGATAGCTCACCATCATCACGATGAGGCCGGTCAGCAGCAGCGCGCTGCCGCTCAGCGCCCCCCACTGGCGGGTGTCGGGGTCGCTGGGCACCCAGAAGAAGACCTGTTGCGAGCACAGGGCGAAGGCAGCCACCAATTGACCCAAGCCGTAGAGGCGAGGGTTCTGGACCGGCCGCCGGTTCGTGGGGAGCATCCAGCCACGCGTAATCCCTGCTACGCCAGAGGCGGCGAAGAGCGACGCCATCAGGACAACAGGTATGACGACGTAAAGCTTCACGGTCCCTCCCTGCGCACCGGACCCGCGCCGGACGCCATCGCGATCATGACACGCCCTCATACCAGCAGGAAACCACCAGAACCACTGCCTGCCCAGATACGTATCAAATTCCTACTACGCGTGGAAGACGGTGTGTACACCGTGGCCGTTGACGTGAGTGCCGGTGCGGCGGGAGGGGGTGGGCCGTCTTCTCAGCGCGGGGCGTAGGACGCCGCACGCGCTTGCGGAAAATTGAAACTGATTCACCTGGTGGCTCGTCTTGGAGACCGAGGCCAAGTCGATGGGAAGCCATGGTGGAGCAGGCGCGGGCGGGCAGCGGTGCCACGTCGACGGTAGAGGCAGCAGTACCCTGGCGGGCACGGCGCCGGGCGGGGCGGTGGGCTCGGGAGGACGCGAGGGGCCGGTCGACCTGGAGGCGGGGGCGGGTACTCGCAGCGATCGTGGTGCTGACGGCCGGGCTGCTGGCGTTCCACCGGGCCGTGCCCAACTCCGTGGGCCGCCTGGGCAGTCTGCTGGAAGCGTTCCTGCCTTGGCTCGGCCTGGTGGTCGTGGTGCTGCTCGGCGTGGCGCTGCTACGCCGTTCGGCCGCCGCGCTGGTGGCCCTGCTCCTGCCGGTGGCGGTCTGGATGTACCTCTTCGCCGGGCTGTTCCTGTCCGGGGCGGAGCCCGGCGCGCACGACCTGGTCGTGGTGCAGCACAACGTCAGCGACGAGAACACCGACCCGGCGGGCACGGCCCGCGCCCTGGCTGACGCCGAGCCCGATCTCATCGCGCTGGAGGAGCTGGTGCCCCCGGCACTGCTGGTCTACGAGAAGACCCTCGCCTCGGACTACCCGTACCACGCAGTCCGGGGCACCGTCGGACTCTGGTCGAAGCATCCGCTCACCGATGCCCGGCTGTTGGACATTAAACCCCCGGGGATCGCGGAGGCCTGGAGTCGCGGACTGCGGACCGTGGTCCACACGCCGCACGGCGAGATCGCGGCGTATGTCGCGCACCTGCCCTCGGTCCGCGTCCGGGCGAGCGGCCTCGCATCCTCCTGGCGCGACGAGAGCGCCGGCCTGCTGGGCAAGGCCATCGCCACCGAGAAGCTGAAAGCGGTGATCCTGCTGGGCGACCTCAACAGTACGGTCGACGACCGTGGGCTGGCCCCGCTGACCTCACGGATGAACGTGGCTGAACGGGGCTTCGCCTTCAGCTTCCCCGCCGCCCTCCCGCTGGCCCGGATCGACCAGGTCATGGCCCGCTCGGCGACCGTCGACCAAATTCGCACCTTGCCCGCCACCGGCAGCGACCACCTGCCGGTCGCCGCCCGGATCACATTGGGCTGAAGGAACGGTCTCGGTGGCAACAAGCCTGTGCATGTGCCAACTAGCGTGCTCGGCACGACCGGAGGCCGGGAGCACCCGGCCTCCGGCGTCTCGCGAGCAGTCGAGCTCCACGTAGTCGAGTCGGTGAACTCCACGGGAAGCCCGTCAGCGCGGCGGCCGCGGCTCGCAGGCCACGTCCGGTAGTCGAGTCCTGACCGGCCTTCCGTAGCGTCGCCATCGGGCATACGGGGGACTTTGAGTTGGATTGCGGGCCTGCCGGGAGACCAACTTCGCGCCGTCCAGCGCCAGAGCGGCGGCGCTCTGGGTGTGGGAGCGCTGCCTGCTGCACCCGCGGTTGCTGCACCCGCGGACCGAACCGGTACACGTACGCCAACCCGGCGGTCGCCCCCGCCCGGTAGGTCGGTCCGGATGCGCCTCGGCCCGGGCCACCAGTTCGCTCACCATCCGATCACGCTGTGCCAAGCGTAATCGGACGTCGGCCAAGTCCAGTTGGGCGGCCAACCGCTCGCCGTCGAGGGGCTGGCGCTGCGCGTTGAACCACGGGGTGTCCACTCCGGCGAACGCACTGCCCCGCCACAGCCCCAGCGCCTGCCGCCACAGCACCTCCGCCTGCTCGTCCACAGCCGCCCGTCGGGCCCGGTCCGACAGGTCCCGGACGCAGTGCGCGTCCACCAGCGAGGAATCGACCGTGAGCCGGTAGCCACCGCCCCGCTCGCGTGCGATGGCCCTGCCGTCACGGCCAGTACGGAGCGCGGCCGGGAGATGTAGCCTTACAGGTTCCTGCGACCGAGCGACGGTTCGGCGTCCCCCCACACCCGATCCACCAGCGTATCGAGCGACACGGCGCGGTCCGCGTCCACGAGCGGTGCCGTCAGCACACGCTGTTGCATCGCGTGCCCGACATCGACCAGGACCCCGTCGCGCCGAACCTTGATGCACCCCAGGATCCCGAAGCACGTGCCCATCACACCCCCTCGTCATGCCCTCGCCCGTCCGCATGCCACACCGTGAGCACCACCGACCAGTGCTTCAAGGCACATTCAAGCTTTTCCCAGGGTTTCCCAATGCCCGCCCAGGCACGGTGTGTGGCCAGCACACAGATGGCTCATTCATCGAGGGAGAAAGCATGGCAAAACGCATCGTCCAAGCGCTTCTGGTCTCTGCATCGGCCGTCGAAGCGCTGATCATCACCCCCGCCCAGTCCAACGCGGCAGCCGCCGCCTGTCCGACTCCGCCCACCGTGGACGGGTTCTACGGATACCAGGGAACCGTGAAGAGCAGCACGCCGCTGCGGACCGGACCCGCGAGCACCTGCAGCGGCCGCTACATCAGCGGGGCCGTGGCGGTGAGCTGCTGGTACGCGAACAGCGCCGGAAACATCTGGTACGCCACCATGCACTACGGGACGCTCCAGGACGGCTGGGTCTACGGCGGCAACTTCACCGAACTGAACATGACCCTCAACGACGAGAACTACTGCGACGGTTGGTGATTCGCATGATGCGCAACGTTTCCCGGTTCACGGTGGCCGCCGTCGGCGCGGCCGCGACGGTCCTCTGGTTCGCCACGTCGGCGCAGGCCGACGCGGTGGTGGACAACGGATACGCCAGGGGCGGCTTCATCGGCTACGGCGACAAGATCTGGGTCGAGCACTACGAGGGGCGCACCAGTTCCGTCGAGTGGTACACGGACTACGGACGCTCGGGCTCGTGCAGCGTAACCGTCCCGGCTGTCAGCAAGACCTGCAACTACGACATGCGCGAGGACGGCACCATCACCCTCTGGATCTGCACGACGGGCCCGGGGATCGGTTCCGACGAGTGCAGCATCGCCGTGACCGACCGGATCAACAGCTGAGCCCAACGGTCGGACGCCGGCGAACGGTCCGGGTGTCACGGGGGCACCAGGGCTGCCCAACGCGGGATGCGATCGAAGACGACCCATATCTGTAGCCGGAAGACGTCTCGGGCCAGACCGCGCTCGCCTGGGTGGCCGACAGGAATTCCGAGACGAGGAGGCGCTGGTCGGTGACCCCGGATTCGCCGGCCCGAAGGCGCGGCTGGATGGGAGCTCAGCCGTGGCTCCTGCTCCATCTCTCGGCATGACGCGGGGCCCGGTTGTCTCTGGCCTTGGTCTTTGAGTGACGGGTCCGCCGCTTTGTGGCGGCGGACCCGTTGTTCTCCCAGAGCCGGCGCCATTCGTCGCCGGCCTGGTCGGTCTGGTGGACGATCCGTTCTGCGGCCGCGGGAGCGGGCCACACCTGAAGCTGGTACACCTCGACCGGGTCGTCGTCCGGGCCGAGACCGTCCTTGGCACGTCCCTCATCACGGCCGCGGGCACGGACACGCACGCGGTAGCTTCCCGGTCCGTTGGGGCAAGGCCGGGCAGGTCCTCGGCTTCGCCGTCCTCCCAGAAGGTGACAAGAGCCACTGCGAAGCCCAGCCGGTTCGCCCCCGACTTGTTCCACAGCCGCTTCATGTCGCCTTCGAGCAGCGTCCAGACCTCGACCAGCGTCAACAGTTCAGGTCGCAGCCCCGTATCCACCTCGGCGGCTTTCTAGCGCCCGCCTCCTCCGAGGCGGCGGACCCGACCCACCGGGTCCGCCCCCGCATCCCACTCGTCGACGCCCTTGCGGACGGTGGTCTCGCCGGCTTCGGCCGCCTGCGCGACGGCCCGGCTCCCGCCGTGTCCCGGGCCTCGGCCCCCGTCAACAGACGGCGCCGGCACTCGTCCAGGTGCGGAAACAACACCGCGAATCCCACAGGCGCGGTCTCGTCTGGAGCTTCCGTACCGTCGACCAGGGCTACGACCACGGCCTCGACACCCTTGCGTGCAGCTACGGAGTCGACGGCCGACCGAGGCCGTCGGGTCGGACGACGGACGGAAACGCCAGGCGACAGAATAGAACGTCGGACGGCGGACGGGGGCGTCATCCGACGGGTCTCGCTACCAGCCGGCCTTTACCCCGTTGTAGGCCTTACGGCAGTCGGCGTTGGTGGCCTCCACGGCGAGCTTCTGCATGGCGTTCTGCCAGACCTTCTTGGCCACTTTCTCCAACTCCCGTGTCTCGGCGGGGATGTTCGGGGCGTACTTCTTGATCGTCCCGATGGCGGAGGTGGTGAACTTGTTGCACGCGGGTCCGGCGGCGTTCCGGTAGCGGGTGTCCAGGTCCGTGGCCACCGCTTGGCCGTTCTTGGTGGCCCAGTTGTTCCAGGCCGCGCACCCCTTCTCGGTGAAGGCCTGCTGGTCGGCCTCGCTCAGGTTCCCGACCTCGTTCAGCATGGCGCTCTGGACCTTGTCGGGGACCGTGAAGTCCGCGACGGGGAACTTGTCGAGGGTTGTGAGCAGCGCTTGCTGACACGCGGGCGGCAGCGGAGCCGCCTGCGCGGAGGCGGGGAAGGCCAGGGCGGAAGCGGACAGAAGAGCCGCGGTGAGGACCGTGCTCCGGACGGTACGCGAAAGGGTCATGGGGATGGTGCTCCTTGCATGAAGAATATGGTGGTCAGGCGACGAATCAGCGCCCGGTTGCAGAACGATCTCCGGCTCCCGCAGGTCACGGCGGCTGGCGGGTCAGATGGCCGGTGGCCCGCCGGTCAGGTGAGTCGTACGCGCTGTGCGACTGCTCCGGGCTCCGGCGTGTGCTCGGGCGCGCCCGCGTTGACAACGGGCCCGGAGTGGTCCGGGGTGCGTTGCTTCCGTTCCGGTGGGAGTGCGTCGCGGGTACGGCGGCGGAAGACCATGAACCCGGCCAGCGCCGCCCCCAGGAGCCAGAGCAACTGGATCGCGAGGCCCTGGGCCACCGGCGCGGTGGAGAAGGCCGCGGACATGCTGGCCTGCACGGCTCCGTACGACGGCAGGAAGCGCACGACGGCGCTGTCCGACCCGGAGCTCGACAGGGGGTTCTGCAGGGCGACGTCGATGATGCTGATCATCAGGATGGCGAACATGCCCTCCACCTCGCGGCGGAGCACCGAGCCGAAGACCACTCCGAGCGCGCCGTAGGTCAGGGCGGCGCAGAACAGCGCGGCAGCGAGCATGAGGGGCTGTCGGGGGGACCAGGCGAAACCGGCGGCGGCCGTGGCGTATGCCGCGACGGCGGCGCAGACCAGGGTGAGCGCGGAGAGCTTGGCGAGGACCAGGTGGTGGCGGGGGTACCCCGCCATGGCCAGGCGCCGGTCGAAGGCACCGCCCGTAAAGGTGGCGGCGAACATCATGAACCCGGCGATCAGGGTGACCGCGTTCAGCGCGCCGGTGATCTGGGTGAGGTGATTGCCGGGCGGGGTCAGGACCTCGCCCGTGGCCCGCAGCCGGAACGGCGCCGGCCGGTCGGGAATGGTCACGTAGGCCAGGGCGATCCACACGGGGATGTACAGCACCACCAGCAGCATCGCGAACCGGTTGCGGGCGTGACCGATCAGCGCATACCGGGAGGCCGTGGTGAACAGGGACCAGTGCCGCCTCATGCCGCCGCCTCCGAGCACCGGTTCTGGCGGTGGAGGCGCCCGTCCTCCAGGCGCCACAGCTCGTCCAGCCGGTCGATGTCGTACGCCAGGTGCGAGACGACCAGCACCGAACGTCCGGTGTCGCGCAGCCTTGTCGCCAGCTCCCAGAAGCGCAGGTATGTCTCCCAGTCGAAGCCCTGGTAGGGCTCGTCGAGCAGCAGCACGTCCGGGTCGTGCATGAGCGCGAGGGTCAGGTTCAGCTTCTGCCGTGAGCCGCCGCTGAGCAGACCCGCGCGCTGGTCGAGGTATTCGGTGAAGGCCAGGGTCTCCATTGCTTCCTCGGCTCGCCGCAGATCCGCCAGCCCGAAGGCGTGCCGGAAGAAATCCAGGTGCTGGCGGACGGTGAAGGAGTCGTCCAGGACCACGGACTGCGGGCAGTAGCCGAACCTGCCGCTGTGGTGCACCGAGCCCCGGTCCGGCCGGAGTTCACCGGCGAGGATCCTCAGCAGCGTCGTCTTGCCGGCGCCGTTCTCCCCGACGATCCCCGCGAGGACTCCGGGCCGCAGCCGGAGGTCGACGCCCCGTAGAACGGCGTGCTGCCGGTAGGAGTGGTGCACATCTGTGACGTCCATCGCGCTGCTCCGTCGTGCCAGGTCTTCCGGATGACCACGGAAGCGGTACGCGTCTTCCGATGGGTGGCGGAACCGGTCCGCCCGTGCCCAACGAGCAGGCAGCGCAACGGAAACGGCGCCAGGAGCGCTTCCATTTCACGGCGTCAATCCGGCGCACACCGCGTCACACGTGCGGCGGCTTTGCCGGCGGAAACGGGTTTCGGGGCGACCGGGGCGGCTAGCGTGGCCAGAACTGGGCGGTCGGCGGGTCCGCCCGGGTTCCGCCCCGGTCCGCAGGTCAGGTACCGGGCCCGGGCGTTCAGGTCCGCCTGTCTCTGACGCAGTCGCCGCGCCCCTCTGGCGGTCCCGTCCACGTGGATGCCGGAGATGTCACGCACGCACGAGGAAGGTCGGTCAGTCATGCGGAGAACATGCGTCATCGGCGCCGGCCCGTCCGGCCTGGCCGCGAGCAAGGTCCTTGCCTCGCGGAACGTTCCGTTCGACTGCTTCGAGGCCGGGTCGGGCATCGGCGGACTCTGGCGGTACGGCAACGACAACGGCATGTCGGGGGTGTACGCCTCCCTGCACGCGAACATCTCGAAGGAGAGCATGTCCTTCTCCTCCCTGGCCATGCCGGAGGCCTACCCGGTCTTTCCGCACCACAGCATGGTCCTGGGCTATCTGGAGGACTACGCCGCGTCGTTCGGCCTGCACCGACACATCGTGTTCGGTACGAGGGTCACCTCGGTGCGGCCCCTGGACGACGGCGGCTGGGAGGTGGTCTGCCGGAGCCGTGGCGGCGTGGCCGAGGAGACGCGGCGCTACACCGAGGTGGTGGTGGCCAACGGGCACCACTGGGATCCGCGCCTCCCGGCCCCCGCCGTGCCCGGCGCCGAGGAATTCGGGGGGACCGCGATCCACTCGCACGACTACCGCACCCCTGACCCCTACGCCGGTCGACGGGTGCTGGTGATCGGCATGGGCAACTCCGCGTGCGAAATCGCGGCGGAGATCTCGCGCACGGCGGCGCGGACGTTCCTCTCCGCGCGCGACGCGGCCCAGGTGTTCCCCAAGATGCTGCTCGGCCGTCCGGCGGACCATCTGGTGTGGAGCCCGCTGTCCGATCTCCCGCGATTCCTCAAGGATCCGGCATTGCGGCTCCTCCTGCGGCTCACCCGCGGTGCCCCGGCTCGTTACGGGCTCCCCGAACCGGTCCGCGGACCGCTCGCGGGCCATCCCTCCACCTCCGACGAACTCCTCGCCCAGCTGGCCCGGGGCGCGGTCACACCGAAGCCCGGCGTCAATTCGTTCGGCCGGGACACAGCGGTCTTCAGGGACGGCAGCCGTGAATCGGTGGACGCCGTGGTGTACGCCACGGGCTACAGGATCTCCTTCCCGTTCCTGGAACCCTCCGTGTTCGCCGCCGCGGACGGCCGCACGGAGCTCTATCTGCGCACGGTCCCGCCCCGCATCCCCGGGCTCTACTTCATGGGGCTCGCGCAGCCCTCCGGTGCGGCGTTCCCGCTGCTCGAACCGCAGGCGGAATGGATCGCCGAGCTGATCGAGGGCGCGGTCGCCCTGCCGTCGCCGACGGACATGACGCGGGCGATCGCGCGCGAGTGGTGCCGCCATCGCAAGACGTACGTGTCCAGCTACCGCCACGGGATCGAAATTGACTTCCGCTCCTACCGAAGAGCCCTCCGCCGGGAACGCCGAGCAGGCAGGCGTCGCGCACGCGTCGGCGTCCCGGCCCTGCCCGCCGTGGCCGGCCCCGCCCCGGCGGCCGACGCCTTGTGATCCGCTCAGCCAGGTGTTCCACCGGATGTCCGGCACGCACCAGTTGGCGGTGGGGTGGGCGGTGCGCTTCCGTGGGGAGCCGCCCTCACCGGACGCCCTGCGTCGGCACGTACGGGCCAGGCTCGCGGACCTTCCTACGCTGACCCACCGTGTCGAGGAGGGTCAGGAGCCTCGTCCCTGCTTCGTGACCGTCCCGGATCTCGACCTGCGTCAACATGTACACGATCTACTCGTGACGGATTCCCGGGAGCAGTGGCAGAACTGTCTCCAGGAAGTGCTGATGCGGCCGTTGCCGGCCGCACCCCGCCCGCCCTGGGACCTCTGGCTGATTCACGGGTACACCGATACCACCGGTCTGCCCGAGTACGTGCTGGTGTTCCGCATCCACCACGCTCTGGAAGACGGCGCGGGGCACCACTTCGTACTGCGGACGCTGTTCACCCCGCGTGTCGCACCGCAAAGGCCGCCCGGTGTCCAGGACACGTCTCCGCCCGCCGGCAGCGGGGGGCGGGTCTCCTCCCGTGCCGTGCTGGGCATCATGAGCGACGTCGCCCGGAGTCTGCGGGGCAGCGGCACCTGGTCCGTGTTGCGTCGGCCGCCGACGGGGAAACTCGCCACGGCCGTCGGGACGGTGCAGACCCGGCGGCTGCTCGCTGTCTCCCGGGCTCTCGGTACCGACGTCAGCGCGGTCTTCCTGACCGCGCTGACCGGGGCGATGCGGGCTGTCGCCCTGGCCGAGGAGGAGCGTCCGGCTCCCCTCACACTCCTGTGGCCCCTGTCGGTCCGGACCGGTGGCGAACGGGGCGCGGTGGGCAACTTCCTCACCATGGTGCGTCTGCGGCTGCCCTGTGAGGAGTCCCTTCCTCTGCGCCGTCTCGCCTCTCTCTCACGTCAATTGGAGCCCGGGCGCGTCGAACGAAGGATGCACACCTCCCGCGCTCTCCTGCGGCGTGCGCCGCGTCCGGTGAGCCTCGGCACACTGCGGCTGCTCATGCGTCCGCGCCACGCCTCCCTCACCGGCACCTATTTCCCCGCGGCCGTGCCACAGCCGGTCCTCGGTGAGGCACGGTTGGACGGCGCGCTCGGGCTGGGCGCTCCCCTGCCCGGTCAGCTCTGTCATATGACGCTGCTCAGGTACCGGGCCGAGTGCACACTCTCCGTCGTCCACGACACGGCCTTCGCCCGCGGCGCGGACCTCCCAAGGCTGTGGCTGACGGCCCTGACGGAGCTCGAAGCGGTGGTCTGACACAGACGGCTCGGCCCGGGGCCGCACCCGAGCGATCGGTACGGCCCCCGGCGCCTCCGCATTCACACCGGCGCAGAGGTTCTCTCCAGTTCACCCACGGCCTGCTCCCACAGTTCCGGAAGCAGCCCCCCGAGCGGAAGGGCGCGGTCAGCCACGAAGGACGACTCGGTCCAGTCGCCGAAGAACGACAGGCCCACTCCGAAGAGGTGCCCGGGCACGAGCAGAGGGAGCAGGGCGACGCCCGTCACCGGGCTGTCCCCCAGGCTTCCCTTGTCGGCGACCGGCATGGACGTGGCCATGACGTCGGTGACGCGCGGGGAGAGCATCCTTCGCAGATACCACTCGGTCGGGCGGTCCGGCATGTAGTGGACCAGGTCCTGAATGGCCTGCCGCCAGGCCTCGCCCCTCAGTCTCCGGGTCGTGGCCATGACGTGCTCCAGTCGCCACAGGGGCGATTCGCCGTCCCGGGATCCGGTCCCGCGTTCCGGGGCGGTCCGCACGGGCAGCTCCAGCGGCAGGGCGAAGCAGCGGTTGCCCCAGGTCTGCTCCTCGTCCGGGCGGCGTGCGTCAATGGGCAGCAGCGCCGTCACCCGAGGAAGCGGTACGCCGGACCGGGCCGACCAGGCCGACAACGCCCCGGCGAGCGCGGCCAGATGGACATCGTGGGCCGATCCGCCATGTGCCGCGGCGATCCGGCGGAGGGCGTCCGCCGGTACGCGGCCCCGCCACAGCCGCCGCTCTCCCGTGGGGACGAAGGGGACGGCCGGACGGTGGCCGCGAACGGCGAGGGAACCGGCCAGGAACATGGTGGTCAGCCCGACTGCCATGCCCACCCGTCGGGGCAGACCGGCCAGGCGGCCCTTCCTCGGCACCGGGCGGGCCGAGGGCTCCCCCTCGCCCAGCATGGCCCGGAAAGTCATCGCGGCGGCCGAACCGTCCTGGCAGGCGTGGTGGAAGCGGTAGCACACGGCGTACTCGTCGGACACATGGCCGTGGACCAGCCAGACCCCCCAGTAGGTGCCGGGCGCGAACGGCGCGTCGAGCGCGGTGTGCAGGGCGGCGTCCCACCCTGCGGGGCCCTTTGCGACCACTTCATGGACGTGCCGGTCGACGGTGAAGTCCGCGTCCGGCCGCCACCGGGGGCGCCGTGAGCCGCCCTCGACCCGGCTCATGAGCAGCGGCAGCCGGCCCAGGCGTGAGCCCACGTACGCGCGGAAGTCCGCCAGGCTCGGGGGCGGACCGCTCAGGTACGCGACACCGCCGGCGTCCCAGCGGACGTCGGGGTGGTGGCGCTCCATGCTGAGGAACGCGCGGTCGACCGAGTGGGCGGGGTGGCCGGGGAAGGGAACGGACCGGGCTGACGGATCGGACACGGGCATCGGGGAACTCCAGTTCGTGTCAAGGGACAGGCAGGCGGGGCGAGGCCGGGCGCTCGGCCACCCCGACCGACCGGGACGGACCACCGATCGGAAGGGCCGCCGACCAGTGCGCGTCCGCAGCGACGCCGAACGCGTCACCTCGGCCTGAATAAGACCGACCGGAAAATGGGGGGTGGGAGAAGGAGCGGGGCTGGGTGCGTGCAGCTGCAAGGCGGAGGATTGAGACAGATGGGGTCTCCCCTGCTCGAGCGCAGCCGAGAGCTTGGGGAAGGAGCCATGGTGATTGACGACAACGCGGCAGATGCGCGTGCCCAGCCCCGCGACGCCACCCCCCATTTGCCGGTCGGTCTAAGTACGGTTTATATCCGGCCGCGGTGAACGGCCGTACTCGCCCGCAGCCTCCGACGTACGCGCTCCCCTCCTGCCCCACCGGGCTCGACGCCCGTCACCGCCCGCCCACGGGGACGCGGAGCCGCCCGGGACCGCCTTCCGGCCACCGCCCGCGAGATCACCCGAAAGGGGGACGGTCCTCCGGGCGGCGCGCTCGGTCCCGGCTGCTTCGGTTGCGTCCGTACGGCCGAGCGCCCCGGCTCGCGGCGGGAGCTCCGACGAGCCGTCCGGGACGCACACGGACCGTGGCGTGGGTACTTCATTCGGGTGAGCCGGTGGGATCGGGTACTCCATCACCGTCCGCCGTCTGACACTGTGTGCCGTGCGCCAGTGGTCATCAAGCCCAGGAGAGGGCCTGAGCAGCCCGGGCGGGGCCGGAGGAACCGGGGGACCGGCGAACGCCCGTTGCACCGGGTCGGCCGGACGAGTTCGGGCCGCGCACGCCGCGGCCGCCGGTGTCATGCCGCGCCGTGGGACGGTCGGCTACATCTCGCCTCCCCGGCTGCCGCAACGACCCCGGCGTTCACCGCCCTCGCACGCGGTAGTGGTCCTGTCCCTTTCGGAGCCCTTGGAGCCAAGGTCATGCACGTCGCCCTCACCGGCGCCACCGGATTCCTCGGACTGCGCCTGCTGCGCCGTCTGCTCGACACGCACCGGTCGGTGACGGTCCTGGTCCACGCGGGGTCGGGTGACGCGCTGCACCGCATCACCCGTTTCTTCGCACTGACCGGCGTGCCCGAGCCGTTCGTCGCCGAACTCCCCGGCCGGCTGCGGGTGGTGGAGACCGAGTTGGAGCAACCCGGGCTGGGGCTGTCCAGGCGCGCGTTCCAGGAGTTGGCCGACGGTCTCGGCGCGATCTGGCACAGCGCGGGCAGCATCAACCTGGAGGGAGACCTTCCCGAGCTGCGCCGGACCAACGTCGAAGGAACCCGGCATGTACTGGGGTTGGCCGCCGCCGGACGCGAGAGACCCGTGGTTCACCACGTGAGTACCGCTTTCGTCGCCGGAAGCCGGCGTGAGGGGGTGGCGTACGAGGACGAACTGGACGACGCGTACGGCTTCGAGAACGCCTATGAACGCTCCAAGTACGAGGCGGAGGTGTTGATCCACGCGTGGTCGCGGGAGCACCGCCGCCCGGTCGTGGTGCTGCGGCCGAGCATCCTCGTCACGGACCTGCCGCCGCACCCGGAACTGCCCTCGCATCCGCTTCAGGTCATCGAGCGAATCCTGCGCGACGCGCGACGCACCGCCGGCCCCGGAAGCCCGGGCCACGACGGCGACGGACCCGACGCCCCCCACTGCACCGACCCGGGCGGCCGTCCCCGCGTCCGGTTGGTGGGTCATCCGGACGGCCGGCTGAACCTGATGCAGGTGGAGCACGCGGCCGAGGTCATGGTGCGGCTGGCCGGCCGGACGCCCTCGGGCGGAGTCGACACGTACCACGTCGTCCACGATCGCGACGTGCCCGTGCTGACGATCGCAACCCTGCTGGAACGGCTGGTCGAGTTGTCGATCGACCTGGTCGCCACGGAGCCGGACGACCCGTCGGCACTGGAGGCGCTGGTGGACTTCTACCCGGGTCTGACGGCCTACCTGACCCACCGACGGCGCTTCGACGACACCCGGGTCCGGGCCCTGCACGGGTCGTCGGCGGCCTCCGACCGGGTGGACCTCGACTACCTGTGGTCCGGCCTGGTCCCGAGGGACCGGGTTCCCGCCGGGCCGTCGCCCACCGCCGCCTTCCCGTCCGCCCGCTACGCCTGACCCGCACCCCCC
>NZ_FMDF01000169.1 GCF_900091955.1 Streptomyces sp. Ncost-T10-10d | reverse complement strand
GAGCCACCTCGTCGCGGGGGCCGCCCGCCGGGGTGGGGCTGTAGCTCGGCATGGCCGCAGCTTGGAGGACCGGACCCGCCGCTCCGTAGACTTTCGGCTCACGCCGAATCTTCGCAGGGGCCGCCGATGCCGTTCCATCTGCATTTCGAGGAGAGCGATCTGCTCCGCTGCCGGTTCGCCCTCTCCCCGCTCTGGGAGACGCAGGCCGCGGTGCGCACCGTTCTGCGCCCGGGGCAGCACGGCTACCACCAGCCCTGGCTGAGGCGCATCCGGAGCGCCGCCGCGGGCCTCGATCTCGCACCGCTCTGGTTGCTGATGCCGGAGAGCGGGCACAACCCGGACTTTCTCTGCCCGCCGCCGGCCGGGCCCTATACCTCGTTCGAGGAGGAGATCGCCGGTGTGCGCGCCATCGATCCGCTGCTCATCCGTGAGGACCTGGCGCTGGCCCTCACCGACCAGCCGGGGGCGCTGGACTCCCCCGCCGGGCGGGCGATGCTCGCCGATCCCGCGCGGACACTTCGGGAGCTGGCCGCACTGATGGAGCAGGCCTGGCAGGTGCTGGTCGAGCCGGACTGGCCGCGGCTGCGCGCGCTGCTGGAGGCGGATATCGCGTACCACTCGCGCCGCCTCGCCGAGGTCGGCTTCGCCCGGCTGCTGGGCGAGCTGAGCCCCCAGCTGAGCTGGACGGACTCGACGCTCTCGCTGGTCGGGATGAAGGGGCGGCACTCCCGGGTGCTCGGCGGGCAGGGCCTCGTCCTGATGCCGAGCGTCTTCGCCTGGCCGGATGTGGTGAGCGGGTACGAGCCGCCCTGGCAGCCCGCGGTGATCTATCCGGCGCGCGGAATCGGCAGTCTGTGGACGCGGCCCGCGGACCGTACGCCACAGGCGCTCGCGCGGCTGCTCGGGCGAGCGCGGGCCGATGTCCTGTGCGCGCTCGACGAACCGGCCGGGACGAGCGCCCTCGCGCACCGGCTGGGCCTCGCGCCCTCCTCCGTGTCGGAGCATCTGTCGGTGCTGCGCGCGGCGGGGCTGCTCACCTCGCGCCGGTACGGACACCAGGTGCTGTACGAGCGGACGCCGCTCGGGATCGCGCTGGCGGTACCGGAGCACCGCCCGTGGGAGTGACAGAAGCGGGACGAGCCCCCGGCCGTGGGCCGGGGGCTCGTCGGGTCACGCAGTCGGACGGAGCGTCAGTCCGTCTCGGCGAGATACCGCTCGACCGTCTCGACCTTGGAGGTCAGGCCGTCGGTGACGCCGGGGCGGATGTCGGCCTTCAGCACGAGGGAGACGCGTCCGGCGCGGGCCTCGACGGCGGCGACGGCCCGCTTGACGACGTCCATGACCTCGTCCCACTCCCCCTCGATGGAGGTGAACATGGCGTCCGTGCGGTTGGGCAGCCCGGACTCGCGGACGACCCGGACGGCGTCGGCGACGTACTCGCCGACATCCTCACCGACGCCCAGCGGACTGACCGAGAACGCGACGATCACGCGCTGACCACGCCTTCCCGGCGGGCGCGGGCGGCGATGACGCCGTCGGCCTCGTAGCGCTTGAGCACCTTGTCGCCGTACAGCCCGCCGAACGGCAGCAGCGCGAGCAGGAAGAAGAACGCGACGCGCTTCAGCGGCCACTTGGTCTTGGACCAGACATCGAGCAGCAGCACGGCGTAGATCACGAAGAGCACACCGTGGATGATGCCGAGCGGCATCATCAGGAAGTCGATGTCGGAGACCCGGCTGAGGATCGAGCCAAAGATGATCAGCGCAGGGAAGGAGAGCGCCTCGGGAATCGAGATGAGGCGCAGCCGGTGCAGGGCGGTAGCGGTCTTGATGTCCACGAGGGCACCTTCGGTGGGAGGATCGTGACGGCTTGTGAATACAGGCACAAGCGGAACCCATTGTGGCATCGGCACGGGCGGCGCCGGGTGCCGGGGCCCTATGTGTCCGGTCACGTGCCGCCGCCGGGCCCCGGCCCGTTCCGTCGTCGCCCCGTGCGGGATACGTCCCGATTGCGTACGGGTCCCGTACCGGATGCGTATCAGGGGCGGTTCAGGGGGCCCGTTCCTCCCCAGGGCCCTGTCCCGGCCGGGGTCCTGCCGATACCGTCGGTCCGTGGCAATGTTCCGACTCCAAGGCAGCAGAACGCTCGCCGTCGACCTGGCCGGTGACGCCGTCAAGGCGAAGAACGGCTCGATGGTCGCGTACGACGGCCGGATGACGTTCAAGAAGATGACCGGCGGCGGCGACGGCCTGCGCGGCATGGTGACCCGCCGGCTGACCGGCGAGCAGATGACCGTGATGGAGGTGACCGGGCAGGGCACCTGTTACTTCGCCGACCGGGCGAGCGAGATCAGCCTCGTCTCGCTGCACGGCGACAAGCTCTATGTCGAGGCGAGCAATCTGCTCTGCACCGACGCCGGGCTGCGCACCGGAACCACCTTCACCGGCCTGCGTGGCGGGGCGACGGGCAACGGCCTGTTCACCACCACCGTCGAGGGCACCGGGCAGGTGGCGATCATGTCGGACGGTTCGGCCGTGGCGCTGCGGGTCTCGGCCCAGTACCCGCTGTGCGTCGACCCCGGCGCCTACATCGCGCATCAGGGCAATCTGCAACAGCACTTCCAGTCCGGGGTGAACTTCCGGACGCTGATGGGCGAGGGCTCGGGCGAGTCCTTCCAGATCCGGTTCGAGGGCGAGGGACTCGTCTATGTGCAGCCGAGCGAGCGGAACACCATCGGGGGCGATGTCTGATGCCGTTCCGTGAGATCAACTCGAAGATGGTCGAGGCGACGGTGCTCCCCGGCCAGAAGATGTACAGCCAGCGCGGCGCGATGCTCGCCTACCGCGGCGAGGTGTCGTTCACGCCGAACATCCAGGGCGGCCAGGGCGGTGTGATGTCGATGATCGGCCGCCGGGTGGCGAACGAGGCGACGCCGCTGATGACGGTGGAGGGCAGCGGCACGGTGATGTTCGGCCACGGCGGCCATCACATCCAGGTGATCAACCTGTCCGGCGACACCCTGTACGTGGAGGCCGACCGACTACTCGCCTTCGACGGGACGCTGCAGCAGGGCACGATGTTCATGGGTTCGCAGGGCGGAGTGATGGGCATGGTGCGCGGCCAGGTGACCGGGCAGGGCCTGTTCACCACCACCCTCAAGGGGCATGGCGCGGTCGCGGTGATGGCCCACGGCGGGGTGATCGAGCTGCCGATCGCGCCGGGCCGCGAGGTGCATGTGGACCCGCAGGCGTATGTCGCCCACCACGGCGACGTACGCAACAAGCTCTCCACCGCGCTCGGCTGGCGCGACATGGTGGGGCGCGGCTCCGGCGAGGCGTTCCAGCTGGAGCTGAGCGGCAGTGGCGCGGTGTACGTCCAGGCCTCGGAGGAGAAGCTGTGAGCACGCCCGTGGTCTTCGACCCGATGACGCTGCCGTCGGACGACAACGTCAACTCGTACACCTTCTGCGTGGAGCTCAAGGGGAGCCAGTGGTTCCTGCAGAAGGGCAAGATGATCGCCTATTACGGGCGGATCGAGTTCAACGGCATCGGCCACGGCCGCTTCGAGCGGCTGATCCGTACGAGCTTCCACTCGCCGCTGCACGCGAGCGACTGGGTGGTGGCCGAAGGCAGCGGCAAGATGCTCCTCGCCGACCGCGCCTTCGACGTGAACTCGTACGACCTGGAGGACGGGAACCTGACGATCCGGTCCGGCAACCTCCTCGCGTACCAGCCGACCCTGGCACTCAAGCAGTCCATCGTGCCGGGCTTTCTGACACTGATCGGTACGGGAAAGTTCGTGGCCGCGTCCAACGGTCCGGTGGTGTTCATGGAGCCGCCGCTGCGGGTCGATCCACAGGCGCTGGTGGGCTGGGCGGACTGCCCCTCGCCGTGCCACCACTACGACCACGGCTACATGACGGGTGTGATGGGCGGGCTCAGGTCGCTGACCGGGATCGGCGGGACGTCGGGCGAGGAGCACCAGTTCGAGTTCGTCGGGGCGGGTACGGTGCTGCTCCAGTCGACCGAGATCCTGATGCCCGAGCAGCCGACGGGGGCGACGCCGGCGCAGGCCGGGGTGCCGGGTGGTGCGGGTCAACCTGGCTCCGCACCCCGTCTGCCCGGTCAGCTCGGGGACCTCCAACGCCGCTTCGGTTTGTGAACGGTAGTCTGCGGAGTGTGACGTCGAACCGTCTGCACCCCGCACCCGGACCCGTCCACGGGCGAGTGCCGGGCGTCACACTCCCCCACCTTCGTCCGGCTTTCAACTTCTTAGGTAGAATCCATACATGGAGACCGAGACGGCCACACGCTGGCTGAATGACGCGGAGCAGTGCGCCTGGCGCACCCACCTGGACGTCAGCAGGCTGCTGATGCACCAGCTGGAGAAGGATCTCCAGCCGTTCGGCCTGACCAACAACGACTACGAGATCCTGGTGAACCTCTCGGAGTCGGACGACCAGCGCATGCGGATGAGCGACCTCGCCGCCGCGACGCTGCAGTCCAAGAGCAGGCTCTCCCATCAGATCACCCGCATGGAGAACGCGGGACTGGTCCGCAGGGTGAACTGCGAGTCGGACCGCCGCGGACTGTTCGCGGTCCTCACCGATGAGGGTGCGGAGACGATGCGGAAGGTGGCGCCCCACCACGTGGCGTCGGTGCGCAAGCACTTCATGGACCTGTTGACGCCGGAGGCACTGGCGGACCTGCACGCGGCACTGGCGCCGGTCGCGGATCATCTGCGGGGGCGCCGCGGCAAGGTGTGATGCGCGACGGGGGCGGTGTTCAACCGGCGCTCGGCAGCCACAGCTCGAACCGCGCGCCGCCCTCCGGCGCACCGTCCACCGTCAGCCGGCCGCCGTGTCGGGCCGCGACGTCACGGGCGATGGCCAGGCCGAGACCGGCGCCGCCCTCGTCCCGCGTACGGGCGTCGTCCAGGCGCACGAATCGTTCGAAGATCCGCTCGCGCTCGTCCGGCGGCACCCCCGCCCCGTCGTCGGTGACCGCGACGACCACGCCGCCCCGCTCCGCACGCAGCGAGACCGCCACCGCGCGCTCAGCATGACGCTCGGCGTTGTCCAGCAGATTGCCGATCACCCGCGCCAACTGCCCACGCGAACCGGCCACTTCGAACGCACCGGAGTCCGGCACGGACACCGCCACCGGAATCCGGTCGCCGGTGCGCTGCGAGACCTCCTCATGGACCAGCGCGCCCAGATCCAGCGCCGTACGGCCCGGCCGCTCCCCCGCGTCCAGCCGGGCCAGCAGCAGCAGATCGGCCGCCAGCGCCTGCAACCGTACGGTGTCGGCGACGGCGCCCGGCACGTCCAGCAGCTCCGGGTGCGCCGCACCCACCTCCAGCTGGGTACGCAGGGAGGCGATCGGGCTGCGCAGTTCGTGCGAGGCGTCCGCCACGAAGCGCCGCTGCCGGTTCACCGACGCCTCCAGGGCCGTCAGGGTCTCGTTGGTGGTTCGGGCGAGCCGGGCGATCTCGTCGCGCGATCCGGGCTCCGGTACCCGCCGGCTCAGATCCTCGGACGCGGTGATCGCGGCCATCTCGCGCCGGATGCCCTCGACCGGGCGCAGCGCCCGCCGGGTCACCAGCCAGGTGACCCCGGCGACGACGAGCAGCAGCACCGGCAGCCCGATCAGCATCGCCCGGCGCACGGTGCCCACGGCCTCCTGCTCGGCGGCCAGCGGGGCGCCCGCGTGGACGGTCAGGGTCACCCCGGCCGAGGTGGTCGCCCGGACCGACGCGAAGCGGTAGTCGGCCGTGTCCCCGTCGATGGTGGCGGTGCCGTTGCTGAAGTCCGGGTCATCGGAGTCGACTTCACCCCGGCCCGGGATGCCGTGACCGCCGTGGTCGTCGCCGTTGTCGTCGTCGCGTCCGTTGTCATCGCGTCCGTCGTCGCTTCCGTCGTCGCCGGAACCGGTGGAACTTTCCGCGGCCGGTGACGGGGCCGGCCCGACCTGGTCCGTACCGGTGCCGGAGATCGCCCCCAGGTCCTTGGAGACGGCCACCACGCGCCCGTCGTCGTCGGTCACCTGGACCGGATGGTCCTCCTCCTCGCGCATCTCCAGCCGGTCGTACGGCACGTCGAGGGCCAGTTGCCCGGCCACCTCACGGGCCGCCACCTCGGCCTGCAGCCCCGCCTGGTCGGTGAGGTTGGCGCGCAGGACGAGGAGTACGGCGAGCCCGGCGCCGACCAGTGCGACCGCGACCACGACCGTGGCACCGAGTGCGGCCCTGGCCCGTACCGATCTCACAGCGCCTCCAGCCGGTATCCGGCGCCGCGCACCGTACGGATGGCGGCCGCGCCGAGCTTGCGCCGCAGCGCACTGACGTACACCTCGACGATGTTCGGGTCGCCGTCGTAGGCGAAGTCCCAGACGTGTTCCAGGATGTCCGCCTTGCTCACCACCTGCCCGGACCGCAGCGCAAGCTGTTCCAGCACCGCGAACTCCTTGGTGGTGAGGGCGATTTCGGCCGAGCCGAGGTGCACCCGGCGAGCGGCGGTGTCCATGCGCAGGGAGCCGACGGTGACCACCGGCGAGCCGGAACCGCCGCCCCGGCGCCGCAGCAACGCCCGGATCCTGGCCACCAGCACGACGTACGAGAAGGGCTTGGTCAGGTAGTCGTCGGCCCCGGTGTCGAGGCCCTCCGCCTCGTCGTACTCCCCGTCCTTCGCCGTCAGCATCAGGATCGGCACCTCATGGCCGGCGGCGCGCAGGGCGGCACAGACCCGGTAGCCGTTCATCCCGGGCAGCATGATGTCGAGGACGACGAGGTCGTACACGCCCTCGGCCGCCCGGTGCAGCCCTTCGAGACCGTCGTGCACGACATCCACGGCGAAGCCCTCGGCGGTGAGTCCCCCGGCCAGGGACATCGCCAGCCGCTTCTCGTCCTCCACGATCAACAGGCGCATGGGCACAGGGTCCCAAATGGAACCTGAAGACGGCTTCAGGTGGCTTCAGGCTGCGTTCAGCATCACCCCGGCAGTGTGGACCGTGTCGAAACCGGCCACCCGATCAGGGAGGAACCTCATGAAGCGCAAGATCGTCATCGCCGCCGTCACTGCGGCCGTGCTCGTCGGCGGCACAGCCGCCACGGCCGTCGCCTTCGCGGACGGCGACAGCCACGACCGCGGCACCAGGAGCGGCGCGGCGGGCGGCAGCACCGCCCGCGTCGGCGTCGGGGACGCGACCGCGGCCGCCGTCGGGGCCGTCCCGGGCACGGTCACCGAGGCCGAGCTGGACGACGAGGACGGCAGGCCGGTCTGGGAGCTCGATGTGTACGGCTCCGACAAGGTCTGGCACGACGTGACGGTGGACGCGGGCAACGGCAAGGTGCTCGGCAAGCACGTCTCCGACGACGACGGCGATCGCGACCGGCAGGCGCCCAGGTCGGCCCCCGTCTCACTGAAGGCGGCGGTCGACGCCGCGCTCAAGGCGGCACCCGGGACGGTGACATCGATCGAACTGGACGACAGCGACGGCCGGAGCGGCGGAGCGCTGCACTGGGAGGTCGATGTCCGGGGCAAGGACGGAAAGCGGCACGAGCTGAACGTCGACGCCAGGACGGCCGAGGTCACGGCGGACCGGTCGGACGACGGCCATGACCGTCATGACGACGACCACGGGGACGACCGGGACGACCACGACGAAGACTGACGCCCGGGTCCGCCGGACCGTCAGGGCGCGTAGGACAGGACCGTCCCGTCCTCGAAGGCCAGAAAGGCGACGTTCCCCCGCGCGACGAGCGAGACGTACGCCGGATCGACCGACTTGCCCTCGGGCCAGCCGGTCGACGGGTTGCCGGTCCAGCCCGGATCCCCCTCGGCGGCCATGTCGATGACCTCCACCTTGCCCCCGCCCACGACGAGGGCCCTGTCGCCGACCACGGACGGCCTGCCGACGGTTTCCATGCCCTGGCCGCCTTCGTACGTCGCCCAGTACTGCCGCCCGTCGGACAGGCCGAACGCGTACGTCCTCGTCCGGCTGCTCACCACGACCTTGCCGTCATGTGAGAGTGCGGGCCGGTAGGCGATGTCCACGCCCGCGGCGATCGACCGGCGGTTCTGCGGGGCCGTCACGTCGACGACCGTCAGGCCGTTCGAGCCGGAGCAGAGGAGGTCCTTTCCCTTCAGGACCGGCATACGGCACAAGACGTCACCAGCCGCGATGCCACTCAGCCGCGTGCCGTCCGCGCCCTTCAGGACGGTGATGCCGTCGCCTGCCGCGACGAGCCGGCCGTCGGCGAAGGCCAGTGCGGCCTCGGCGGCCGGGTCGTCCCACGTCTTGCGCCACTTGAGTGCGTGCTTGCCGGTGAGTTCACGGGCGAGGATCCGGGCGCCGCCCGTGCCGGTGGCCTTCGTCGCGTAGTAGAGAACTCCACCGGACTGGACGGAATCGGTCACCCGGGTGTCGCCGGGCAGCGGTTCCCGCCACTGCTCGGCCCCGTCGGCGAGGCCACGTGCCAGCAGGGCACCGTCCTGGAAGGCGTACACGGTTGTACCGATGACTGCGGCCACCGAGGCCGGGCCGGTCCCCGTCCTTCCCGGTGGGGTCTGCCAGCGCCGCTCTCCGTTCGCCGCGTCCAGCACGGTGATGCCGCGTGGACCGCCGCAGACCAGTGACGAGTCCGCGAGTACGCACTCCGCCGGACCGTCCTCGATGCTGGTCGCCCATGCCTTCCAGCCCGCCGGCCTGGTCGCGAGATCCGCGGCGGCCGCTCCGAAGTCGCCGGTGTGCCCCGCATCCGCGCCCGGAATGACGACGGGCCCGGCCTTGGTCCGCGCCGCGTCCGAGGCGGAAGCGGTCGGATTCGCCGCGCCACCGCCGGTTCCTCCCGCGTTGTCGTCGCCTCCGCCGTCCCCGCCGAAGAGCCCCGGCAGCAGTACCGCCCCGAGCACCACGCACACCGCGACGGCGGCTGCCGCCAGCCCGATCCACAGTCCCTTGTTCCCCCGACCGTCACCCGGCACGGCCACTGGCACAACGGGGGTCGGGGCGAGGGCGGGCCCACCGCGGTCCGGGGCATGGAACGGGACCGGTGGTGCGGCAAACGACGGCACAGCCGCCTCCGCGGCGGCGCGCGCCCCGGCCGCGTGCGCGGCGAGCAGTCCGCGTATCGATTCCGTCCAGGGAAACGGCCCGTCGGCGGCATCGCCCGCTCTGCCTCCCGGCAGCAGCATCTCCACCAGCTGCCGAGGAGTCGGCCGGGCCTCGGCGTCGCTGTTCAGACACTTCTCGATCACGGCACGCAACTGCGGCGGTACGCCGGACAGTTCGGCCTCGCCCTGGGCGATCCGGAAGATCACGGCCGCCATGTCCGAGTCGTCGAACGGCCCCCGTCCGGTCGCCGCGAAGGCAAGCACCGCGCCGAGACAGAACACATCGGACGCCGGTACGAGAGCGCGTGAGCCGTTGACGTGCTCGGGCGAGATGTAGCCGGGGCTGCCCACCACGACACCGGTCCGGGTCAGCTGGGTGGCGTCAAAGGCCTGGGCGATCCCGAAGTCGATCACCTTCGGACCGCCGGCGCCGAGCAGCACGTTGCCGGGCTTGAGGTCGCGGTGGAGTACGCGTACGGCGTGCATGTCGGCGAGCGCGCGGGCGAGGTCGGCGCCCATCTCCCGTACGACCTGCTCGGGCATCGGCCCGCCTCGGGTCACCGCCTCGGCGAGCGAGGGACCGGGGACGTACTCGGTCGCCAGCCAGGGCAGCCGACCGCTCGCGTCGCCGCCGACGAGGGCCGCGGTGTACGGACTGCGTACGGCACCCGCCGCGTCGATCTCCCTGCGGAAGCGGATCCGGAAGCCGTCGTCGAGGTCGAGATCGGGGCGCACGGTCTTCAGCGCGACCAGCCCGGCGAAGGTGTCCCGCGCACCGGCCGGCCGGGCCAGGTACACCTCGCCCATACCGCCCGCGCCCAGCAGTCCGAGAAGCTGGTACGGGCCGATCAGTGCGGCCCGGCCGGGTGGAAGCGGCTCGATCACTGCGCGGTCCCCTCCATCGTGCGACGGTTCACCTGGGCAGCGGCACCGAGACCGCGGTGCCGTCGTCGTACACGACATGCACGACACCGCCGACCGGCAGCACCTGCGGGTCGAGCAGTTCCTGCTCCAGATCGACGCCGTTGGTGACGGAGTCGTACGTCGGTGTCCTGGTCGGGCCCGGAGCGCCCGGAATCCGGGTCCTGATGAGTGAGCCCAGGGTGCCGTCGGAACGGATCGGGACCGTGTACAGCGTCGTGCTGTCCGCCCACACCACCGTGTCCGCGACGATCAGCGGGTCGGAGACCGGGTTGCTCATCCCCTGCGCCACCTTCCCGCCGAGCGGGAACCGGCCGAGTGCCCGGCCGCCGTCGTGGCCCACGACGACGAGCTCGTCCGGCACGTCCGACTCGTGCTCACTGCTGCGCCGCAATGTGATCACCCGGTCGCCGAGTGCCGTCAGCGTCGCGCCGGCGACGAGCGAGGAGTCCACCGGCACCCGCCCCTGCGCCTGAAGCGTCCCGGCTGCGAACCGCAGCACGGCCACGTCGTTGCCGAAGCGGGAAGGGTCGTCGTTGATGACGTACGTCGCGCAGAAGGCGAAACGACCCCGCACCCGGAGCGAACCGCATCCCGAGTTCGTCCTGTCACCGGCCCCCTGCACAGCCTCGCCTCCGGCCGTGCCCAGCACTGAGCCGTCCTTCGGCCGGAAGGCCTTCGGTGCGTCCTCGCCGACCGCGTACACCACTGTGCCGTCGGTGGCGACCGGCCAGAAGTTGCCCTTCTGGGCGCTGGAGATGTCCTGCGGGGCCAGCGGCTTCTGCCACGTGCGGGCGCCGGTCCTCAGGTCGTACGCGGCGAGCGCCGCGCCCTCGGGCGTCGATGTGGTGGCGGCGAAGACCAGGCCGTCGACGACGACCGGCGCGCTGTCCGGGTCGTGCGCGCCGCCGGACCGGGTCTCCCAACGGACCGTACCGGTCTTCGCGTCCAGCGACTGCAGCCGCCCACCCGCGGCGAGCAGCACGGTGTCGTCGTACACGGTGGGCCGGGTGGCATTGGCCGGCATGAAGAACTGGCCACGGGGGCCCCCAGCCCGCCTTGCCCGTGGTCTGCCCGGTGTCGAGCGTCCACATCCGATGACCGTCGGCCGCCGACACCGCCTCGTACGTACCGTCGACCAGTCGGCAGACCACCACGTCACGGCCCGCGGAACAGCCGAGCGGGGCCGCGGAAAACTTGCCCTGCCAGGACTTCTTCCACCCCGTCGGCCGGACCTCGCGTCCGTACGGGACCGTGCCCGAGCCGTCCGGGCCGCCGTTCTCGTCCACACCGGCCACGATCTCGGCGACCGCTGGTGAACCGCCGCCGGGAGAAGCCTCGTTGGGCGTGGTGCGGTTGTTGCGCCAGGCCAGGATGCCTCCGGTGGCCGCCCCCAGCACGATCAGCGCGGCGAGGACCGCGCCCAGGGCGCGGCGGGAGCGGCGCGGCGGCTGGGCGAGGCCGGGGCCCTGGGTGGGCGCGATGTGCAGTCCCGGGACGAAATCGGTTCCCTGGGTGGGCAGTTGGTGGGGCGCGGCATGGCTTCCGGCGGCCGCTTCGGTCGGTGTGTACCCGGGCAGAAGCGGGGCGCCCAGCGCCATGACCCGGACCAGTTCGCGCTCGTACTCGGCGATGTGCTGCTCCACCGGCTCCGGCCACCGTGCGGCCGCGTCGGGGGTGAGCCGTTGTGCGAGTTCCGCAGCGGTGGGGCGGGAGGCGGGGTCGGCGACCAGGCAGTCCGCCAGGACGGCACGGAGCGCCTCGGGCACATCGCCGAGATCGGCCTCGACGTACTTGACCCGGTAGAGCACGGCGGCGACCGGGCCGTCCCCGAAGGGATCGCGTCCCGTGGCCGCGTAACAGAGTACGGAGGCGAGGCAGAACACATCGGAGGCGGAGACGACGCGTCCGCTGCCCGCCACATGCTCCGGGGACATGAAGGCGGGGCTGCCGACCATGCGGCTGGTGGTGGTGAGCGGGGTCGCGCCCGCATCCCGGGCGATACCGAAGTCGATGAGCCGCGGACCGTCCGACGCGAGCATCACATTGCCGGGCTTCACATCGCGGTGGACGATCCCTGCCGCGTGGACGGCCGCCAGGGCCCGGGCGAGTCCGGCGCCGAGCATCCGGACCTCGGCCTCGTCCATCGCACCCGCCCTGCGGACGGCGGCGGACAGAGTCGGACCGGCCACGTATCCGGTGGCGAGCCAGGGCACTTCGGCATCGGCGTCCCCGTCGAGCAGCAGGGCGAGATGGGGGCCGGCGACGGACCGGGCGACGGTGATCTCCCGTCGGAAGCGGTTGCGGAAGCCGGGGTCCCGGGCCACGTCGCGGCGGACCGTCTTGACGGCGACCGGTTCGCCGCCTCCGTCCCGGGTGCCGAGGAAGACCTCTCCCATGCCGCCCGCGCCGAGCCGGGCCCGTATCCCGTAGGGACCCATCCGTCTGGGCGAGTCCTCCCGCAGCGGACCCAGCATGCGCCACTCCCCCCGTCGGCACGCATGAAACGCCGGACACTCAGTTCACGTATCCGGCCGCAATCCTGCCACGGACACGTCACCGATCGCAGCGCCGGCCGGCACCGAAAGCGCGCCCCCGGACCACAACTGACGCATCTTCAGCAGTGAGGGGCGGAGACACCTGGCGCGACGGTTCCGCACGGGCGACGTACAGACGTCTCCGGACGGTCCGGGAGCGGCCCGCACGCCGCTCCCGGACCCGTCCGGACGGGGATCAGGCCCCGGTGAGTCCTGCCACGAGCTCGTCCGCCGCCGCGTAGGGGTCGAGGCTCCCCGCCACGATGCGTTCGGCGAGCGCGCCGATATGGCGGTCGCCGTGCAGATCGCCGATGCGCTCACGCAGCCGCGTGACGGCGATCGTCTCGACCTCGCGGGCCGCACGGGCCATGCGCCGCTCGGCGAGCACTCCGTGCTCCTCCATCCACGCCCGGTGCTTCTCCAGCGCCTCGACGACCTCGTCGATGCCCTCGCCCCGGGCGGCGACCGTCTTCACGATCGGCGGCCGCCAGTCGCCCGGACCGCGGGACTCGCCGAGGCCCAGCATGTGGTTGAGCTCGCGCGCGGTGGCGTCCGCGCCGTCCCGGTCGGCCTTGTTGACGACGTATACATCGCCGATCTCCAGGATTCCGGCCTTCGCCGCCTGGATGCCGTCGCCCATGCCGGGCGCCATCAGGACGACGGAGGTGTCGGCCTGGGAGGCGATCTCCACCTCCGACTGGCCGACGCCGACCGTCTCCACCAGGATCACTTCGCAGCCCGCAGCGTCCAGCACCCGGATCGCCTGCGGTGCCGACCAGGCGAGACCGCCCAGGTGTCCGCGGGTGGCCATGGAGCGGATGTAGACGCCCGGGTCGGAGGCGTGCTCCGACATCCGGACCCGGTCGCCGAGGAGCGCCCCGCCGGAGAACGGCGAGGACGGGTCGACGGCCAGGACGCCGACCCGCTTGCCTGCCCGCCGGTACGCCGAGACCAGCGCCGACGTCGATGTCGATTTGCCGACACCGGGCGAGCCGGTCAGGCCGACGACGTACGCGTTGCCCGTCAGCGGCGCCAGGGCCGCCATCACCTCGCGCAGCTGCGGCGACGCCCCCTCCACCAGGGAGATGAGCCGGGCCACGGCCCGCGGCCGGCCCGCACGGGCCTGCTCGACCAGGGTGGGGACGTCCACCATCACCGCTCCGTTCACTCGCTGAGTGCTCTACGTGTAGTACGTACTGCTTGCCCGGGCCGTTCCTACTTCGGGACGCGGATGATCAGCGCGTCGCCCTGGCCGCCGCCGCCGCACAGCGCCGCCGCACCGGTGCCGCCGCCGCGCCGCTTCAGTTCCAGCGCGAGGTGCAGCACCACACGGGCGCCGGACATGCCGATCGGGTGACCCAGCGCGATGGCGCCGCCGTTGACGTTCACCTTTTCCGGGGTGACGCCGAGGTCCTTCATCGACTGGACGGCGACCGCGGCGAACGCCTCGTTGATCTCGATGAGGTCGAGGTCCGCGACCTCCAGCCCGTCCTTCTTCAGGGCGTGCTTGATGGCGTTGGACGGCTGCGACTGGAGCGAGTTGTCCGGGCCCGCCACATTGCCGTGGGCGCCGATCTCGGCGATCCAGTCCAGGCCCAGCTCCTCGGCCTTGGTCCTGCTCATGACGACGACCGCGGCGGCGCCGTCGGAGATCTGCGAGGAGGTGCCCGCGGTGATCGTGCCGTCCTTGGTGAAGGCCGGGCGCAGCTTGCCGAGGGACTCCGCGGTCGTCTCCGGGCGGATGCCCTCGTCCTTGGAGAAGAGGACCGGGTCGCCCTTGCGCTGCGGGATCTCGACCGGGGTGATCTCGGCCTCGAAGATGCCGTTCTTCTGGGCGGCCGCGGCGCGCTGGTGGGAGAGGGCGCCGATCTCGTCCTGGTCGGCGCGGTTCAGGCCGAGGCGGGTGTTGTGCTTCTCGGTGGATTCACCCATCGGGATGTTCTCGTAGGCGTCGGTCAGACCGTCGTACGCCATGGAGTCGAGCATCTCGATCGCGCCGTACTTGTAGCCCTCGCGGGACTTCGGGAGCAGGTGCGGGGCATTCGTCATGGACTCCTGGCCACCGGCGACGACGACATCGAACTCACCCGCGCGGATCAGCTGGTCGGCGAGCGCGATCGCGTCGAGCCCGGACAGACACACCTTGTTGACGGTGAGCGCGGGGACGTTCATCGGGATGCCCGCCTTGACCGCGGCCTGGCGGGCCGGGATCTGGCCCGCACCGGCCTGCAGGACCTGGCCCATGATCACGTACTCGACCTGGTCGCCGCCGATACCGGCGCGGTCCAGCGCGGCCTTGATGGCGATGCCGCCGAGATCGGCCCCGGAGAAGCTCTTCAGCGAGCCGAGAAGGCGGCCCATGGGCGTACGCGCGCCCGCGACGATCACTGAGGTGGTACCGGTCGTTCCTGACATGAGCCGCAGCCCCTTGGGATTAGGAGTGAACGAGGGTTTACATGAATGTACTGAGCGGTACCTCGCCCGTCATCCGGCAGCCGGTGTGATCGCGCGCACGTTGCGTAACCATCGGTGTCACGCTGCACTGGTTGCATGCTGACGCGAATCGACCACATCGGGATCGCCTGTTTCGACCTCGACAAGTCCGTCGAGTTCTACCGTTCGACCTACGGTTTCGAGGTGTTCCACTCCGAGATCAACGAGGAGCAGGGCGTCCGGGAGGCCATGCTCAAGATCAACGATACGTCCGACGGCGGTGCTTCCTACCTTCAGCTGCTGGAGCCGACCCGGGAGGACTCGGCCGTGGGCAAGTGGCTGGCGAAGAACGGGGAGGGTGTCCACCACATCGCCTTCGGCACCGCGGACGTCGACGCCGACGCGGCGGACATCCGGGAGAAGGGGGTCAGGGTGCTGTACGACGAGCCCAGGACCGGTTCGATGGGGTCCCGGATCACCTTCCTGCACCCCAAGGACTGCCACGGAGTCCTCACCGAACTCGTCACCTCCGCAGCGGAGCACTGACCTCCGGATACCTGGCCCGGTAGAGTGGGCTGTTCCGGGCCGGGGCCGGGTCGGGGCCGCGCCGCGTCCCCAGCCGTGATCTGTCACCATTCCCCGGGGGACCGTTCACCGGCGAACGGTACTCGCTGGAGAGTTGCGACCAGGGTTGGGGTCTCCCCTGCTCAATGGGGCATCCCCTGCTCGAACGAAGTTGAGAGCTTGGGGAAGAAGTTGAGAGCTCGGGGAAGGATGGGACCGCGCAGTGCGGGGCTACGAACGCCAGGAGAGCCACCGAGCTGAAGACGACCATCTCTCGCGGTTCGAAGCCGAGATGGACCGGCTGAAGACCGACCGGGAGAAGGCCGTTCAGCACGCCGAGGACCTCGGTTACCAGGTCGAGGTCTTGCGCGCCAAGCTGCACGAGGCTCGGCGCAATCTCGCGACCCGTCCCGCATACGACAGCGCGGACATCGGCTACCAGGCCGAACAGCTGCTCCGTAATGCCCAGATCCAGGCCGAGCAGCTGCGGACCGACGCGGAGCGGGAGCTCCGTGACGCCCGGGCGCAGACGCAGCGGATCCTGCAGGAGCATGCCGAGCACCAGGCGCGGCTCCAGGCCGACCTGCACAACGAGGCCGTGCAGCGGCGCCAGCAGCTCGACCAGGAGCTGGCCGAGCGCCGTCAGACCGTCGAGTCCCATGTCAACGAGAACGTCGCCTGGGCCGAGCAGCTCAGGGCCAGGACCGAGTCCCAGGCACGTCGGCTGCTGGAGGAGTCCAGGGCCGAGGCCGAGCAGTCCCTGGCGGCCGCGCGCGCCGAGGCGGGCCGGCTGGCGGACGAGACCCGGCAGCGGCTCGGCTCCGAGGCGGAGTCCGCCCGTGCCGAGGCGGAGTCGATCCTGCTGCGCGCCCGCAAGGACGTCGAGCGGATGCTGAACGCAGCCTCCAGCCAGGCGCAGGAGGCCACCAGCCACGCCGAGCAGCTGCGTACGTCGACGACTGCCGAGACCGAGCAGACCCGGCAGCAGACCGCCGAACTGAACCGGGCCGCCGAGCAGCGCATGCAGGAGGCCGAGACCCAGCTGCGCGAGGCCCGCCTCGCGGCCGAGAAGGTCACCAGCGAGGCGAAGGAGGCCGCCGTCAAGCGACTGGCCGCCGCCGAGTCGCAGAACGAGCAGCGCACCCGTACGGCCAAGTCGGAGATCGCCCGGCTGGTCGGGGAGGCCACCAAGGACGCCGAGTCGCTCAAGGCCGAGGCCGAGCAGGCGCTCGCCGATGCCCGCGCCGAGGCGGACCGGCTGAAGTCCGAGGCGGCCGAGAAGGCCCGCACGGCGGCCGCTGAGGACGCCGCTGCCCAGCTCGCCAAGGCCGCCAGGGCCGCCGAGGAGGTGCTGACCAAGGCATCCGAGGATGCGAAGTCCACCACCAGGGCGGCGAGCGAGGAGGCCGACCGGATCCGCGGCGAGGCGGAGGCCGAGGCGGACCGGCTGCGCGGCGAGGCCGCCGAGCAGGCCGATCAGCTCAAGGGCGCGGCCAAGGACGACACCAAGGAGTACCGGGCCAAGACGGTCGAGCTGCAGGAGGAGGCGCGCAGGCTGCGCGGCGAGGCCGAGCAGCTGCGCTCCGAGGCGGTCGCCGAGGGCGAGCGGATCCGTGGCGAGGCCCGCCGCGAGGCCGTCCAGCAGATCGAGGAAGGCGCGAAGACCGCCGAGGAGCTGCTGTCCAAGGCGAAGGCGGACGCGGAGGAGCTGCGCACCACCGCGGGCACGGAGAGCGAGCGGGTCCGCACCGAAGCGGCCGAGCGCGCCACCGCGCTGCGCAAGCAGGCCGAGGAGGCCCTGGAGCGCGCCCGCGGCGAGGCCGAGCAGCTGCGCACCGAGTCCGAGGAGCAGGCCCGGTCCACCACCACCGCGGCCGAGCAGGCGGCGGCGGAGCTGCGCGAGGAGACCGAGCGTGCGGTCGCGGCCCGGCAGGCGGAGGCGGCCGACGAGCTGACCCGGCTGCACACCGAGGCCGACACCAGGGTCACCACCGCCGAGCAGGCGCTCACGGACGCGCGCGCCGAGGCGGAGCGCATCCGGCGTGAGACGAACGAGGAGTCCGAGCGGCTGCGCGCGGAGGCCGCCGAACGGCTGCGAGCGCTGCAGGAGCAGGCGGAGACCGAGGCGGAGCGGCTGCGCGACGAGGCCGCGGCGGATGCGTCACGCTCGCGTGCGGAGGGCGAGTCCGCCGCCGTACGGCTGCGCAGCGAGGCGGCCGCCGAGGCGGAGCGGCTCAAGTCCGAGGCACAGGAGAGCGCCGACCGGGTGCGTTCCGAGGCAGCCGCTGCCGCGGAGCGGGTGGGCACGGAGGCCGCCGAGGCGCTGGCCGCCGCGCAGGAGGAGGCGAACCGGCGTCGCCGGGAGGCCGAGGAGACCCTCGACGGAGCACGCACCGAGGCGAACCAGGAGCGCGAGCGCGCCCGCGAGCAGAGCGAGGAGCTGCTCGCCTCCGCCCGCAAGCGGGTCGAGGAGGCGCAGGCCGAGGCGCAGCGTCTGGTCGAGGAGGCGGACAGCCGGGCGACGGAGCTGGTCTCCACGGCCGAGCAGACGGCCCAGCAGGTACGGGATTCGGTCAGCGGGCTGCAGGAGCAGGCCGAGGAGGAGATCGCCGGGCTGCGCTCCGCCGCCGAGCACGTCGCGGAACGGACGAAGTCCGAGGCGCAGGAGGAGGCGGACCGGGTCCGCGCCGATGCGCACGCGGAGCGGGAGCGGGCCGGCGAGGACGCGGCCCGGATCCGCCGGGAGGCGCAGGAGGAGTCCGAGGCCGCGAAGGCGATGGCCGAGCGGACCGTCTCCGACGCGATCACCGAGTCGGAGCGGCTGCGCGCGGACACCGCGGAGTACAGCCAGCGGATGCGTACCGAGGCCTCCGACGCGCTGGCCTCGGCCGAGCAGGACGCGGCCCGCAGCCGGGCCGAGGCCCGCGAGGACGCCAACCGGATGCGTTCCGATGCCGCGACCCAGGCCGACCGGCTGGTGGGCGAGGCGACGAGCGAGGCCGAGCGGATCCGTACGGAGTCGACGCAGCAGGCCCGCGAGCTCGTCGACGAGGCGACGCAGCAGGCGGCCCGGGTGGGCGACGAGGCCGCGGACGCGGCCGAGCGGATGCGCGCGGAGGCGGCGGCCACCGTCGGCGCCGCGCAGGAGCACGCGGCCCGCACCCGCGAGGAGTCGGAGCGGGTACGAGCCGACGCGGAGGCGGCGGCCGAGCAGATGCGTGCCGAGGCCCGTCAGGAGGCCGACCGGCTGCTCGACGAGGCGCGGGAGGCCGCGGCGAAGCGCCGTGCCGATGCCGCCGAGCAGGCGGACCAGCTCATCAACAAGGCCCAGGAGGAGGCGCTGCGCGCCGCCACCGAGGCCGAGGAACAGGCCGACACGATGGTCGGCGTGGCCCGCAAGGAGGCCGTGCGGATCACCTCGGAGGCGACCGTCGAGGGCAACTCCCTGGTGGAGCGCGCCCGTACGGACGCGGACGAGCTGCTGGTCGGCGCGCGCCGGGACGCCACGGCCATCCGGGAGCGTGCCGAGGAGCTCAGGACCCGGATCGAGAGCGAGATCGAGGAGCTGCACGACCGGGCCCGGCGGGAGACCTCCGAGCAGATGAAGACGGCGGGCGAGCGCGTCGACAACCTGATGAAGGCGGCGACCGAGCAGCGCGACGAGGCGGCGGCCAAGGCCAAGGAGCTGCTGGCGGACGCCAATTCGGAGGCGAGCAAGGTCCGGATCGCGGCGGTGAAGCGGGCCGAGGCGCTGCTGAAGGAGGCCGAGCAGAAGAAGGCCACGCTGGTCCGTGAGGCCGAGAAGCTGCGGGCCGACGCCGAGGTCGAGGCGAAGCGTACGGTGGACGAGGGCAAGCGCGAGCTCGATCTGCTGGTGCGTCGGCGCGAGGACATCAACACCGAAATCTCCCGTGTCCAGGACGTGCTGGAGGCATTGGAGTCGTTCGAGACGCCTGCGGCCGGCGGCAAGGGTGCGGGTGGCGGCTCCGCCGGTGGCGTCAAAGCCGGTGCCTCAGCAGGCACTCGATCGGGTGGCAAGTCGTCCGAGAGCTAGTCGCCCTGTCATCTCCCGTGCTTCGTCAAGGACGTTCAACCCTCCGAGTGGCAAGAGTTGCGGCGGTTAGCCACTCAAAAGGGGTGTCATTCTCCAGATCAAACGGGCATCCGCTCGATGACACGCCGCTCGGGCCCCTAGGATTCCCTCTAACACCTCACCGGTCTCATTCGACAGGAACCTCATGAGCGACCCTTCCTCCCCCTTCGGCTTCGAGCTCGTGCGACGTGGATACGACCGCGGTCAGGTGGATGACCGCATTACCAAGCTCGTCGCCGACCGTGATAGTGCTCTCGCCCGCATCACGTCTCTGGAAAAGCGCATCGAGGAGCTCCACCTCGAAACGCAGAACGCCCAGGCCCAGGTGAACGACGCGGAGCCGTCGTACGCCGGTCTCGGCGCGCGCGTGGAGAAGATTCTCCGCCTGGCCGAGGAGGAGGCGAAGGACCTGCGCGAGGAGGCCCGTCGCGCCGCCGAGCAGCACCGTGAGCTCGCCGAGTCGGCCGCCCAGCAGGTACGCAACGACGCCGAGTCGTTCGCCGCCGAGCGCAAGGCGAAGGCCGAGGACGAGGGCGTCCGCATCGTCGAGAAGGCCAAGGGTGAGGCCGGCTCGCTGCGTACGGAGGCCCAGAAGGACGCCGCTCAGAAGCGCGAGGAGGCGGACGCCCTCTTCGAGGAGACCCGTGCCAAGGCCGCCCAGGCCGCCGCGGACTTCGAGACCAACCTCGCCAAGCGCCGCGACCAGTCGGAGCGCGACCTCGCGTCCCGTCAGGCCAAGGCCGAGAAGCGCCTCGCCGAGATCGAGCACCGCGCCGAGCAGCTCCGCCTGGAGGCCGAGAAGCTCCGCACGGACGCCGAGCGCCGGGCCCGTCAGACGGTGGAGACCGCGCAGCGCCAGTCCGAGGACATCGTGGCCGACGCGAACGCGAAGGCCGACCGGATCCGCAGCGAGTCGGAGCGCGAGCTGGCGGCGCTCACCAACCGCCGCGACTCGATCAACGCTCAGCTGACCAACGTCCGCGAGATGCTGGCGACGCTGACCGGTGCCGCGGTGGCCGCCGCCGGCTCCCCCGCCGACGACGAGCCGGTCACCCGCGGCGTCCCGGCTCAGCAGACCCGCTGACCCCGCAGTACCGCAGTTGTACCTCTTGCGCGCCCGGTTCCGCCCTTGTGGTGGCGCCGGGCGCGCGGCCGTTCTAGCGTGAACGCATGATCGAGCTTGATGGTCTCACCAAGCGCTTCGGCAACAAGATTGCGGTCGACCGGCTTTCGTGCAGCGTCAGACCTGGAATGGTGACGGGCTTTCTGGGCCCCAACGGTGCGGGCAAATCCACGACAATGCGGATGATGCTCGATCTCGACAACCCGACCAGCGGTTCGGTGCGCATCGACGGCAAGCACTACCGCGACCTGGAAGAACCCCTCAAGTACATCGGGGCGCTGCTCGACGCGAAGTCGATGCACGGCGGGCGCAGCGCGTACAACAACCTGCTCTGTCTCGCGCAGAGCAATCGCATCCCGGAGAGCCGCGTCGCGGAGGTCCTGGACACCGTCGGTCTGAGCGCGGTGGCGAGGAAGAAGTCGAAGGGCTTCTCCCTCGGCATGAGCCAGCGGCTCGGCATCGCGGCGGCGCTGCTCGGCGACCCGCAGGTGCTGCTCTTCGACGAGCCCGTCAACGGTCTCGACCCCGAGGGCATTCACTGGATCCGCAATCTGATGAAGGCGCTCGCCGCGGAGGGCCGGACGATCTTCGTCTCCTCGCACCTGATGAGCGAAATGGCCCTCACCGCGGACCATTTGATCGTGATCGGCCAGGGCCGGCTCCTCGCCGACACCTCGATGGCCGACTTCATCCACCGGAACTCCCGCAGTTATGTACGTCTGCGCTCCCCGCAGCAGGAGCGGCTGCGCGATGCGCTGCACGAGGAGGGCCTGATCGTGGTCGAGACGGGCAACGGCACGCTGGAGATCGACGGCGCCACCACCGAGGCGCTGGGGGAGCTCGCCGCCCGGCATCAGATCGTGCTGCACGAACTGAGTTCCCAGCGGGCCTCCCTGGAGGAAGCGTTCATGCAGATGACGGCGGACTCCGTGGAGTACCACGCGCACTCGGAGCTCAGTGAGGCACCGCCGCCCGTGGCCCCGCACTGGGGTGACGAGTGGAACCAGCAGACCGCCGCCCGCACGGCCGGGAACGGCACGCCGGGCGTACCCGGCACCTCCGGCACCGGCAAGGGGGCGTGACGACGATGGCATCGGTACCCGCGGTCCTGACCTCCGAATGGACCAAGATCCGTACGGTTTCGTCGACCGTCTGGACCCTGATCTCCGCGTTCGTCGTCACCGTCGCGATGAGTGCGGCACTCTGCGCCCTGATGAACGCCCAGTTCGACGACCTCCCGCCCGCCGAGAGGGCCACCTTCGACCCGACCCTCATCAGCTTCTCCGGCATGGTCCTCGGCCAGCTGGCCATGGTCGTCTTCGGTGTGCTGGTGGTCGGTACGGAGTACAGCTCGGGCATGATCCGCACCTCGCTGGCGGCCGTGCCCCAGCGCGGTTCGTTCCTCTTCAGCAAGGTCGCGGTGGCCGGCGTACTGGCCCTGGTGGTCGGCATCGCCACCAGCTTCGTCTCGTTCTTCCTCGGGCAGTCCCTCCTCGGCGACCATCACACGGACATCGGTGCGGAGAATGTCCTGCGCGCGGTCGTCGGCGGCGGCATCTACATGGGCCTGATCGGGATCTTCTCCATGGGTGTGGCGACGATGCTGCGCAGCTCCATGCTGTCGCTCGGCATCCTGATGCCGTTCTTCTTCCTGGTCTCCCAGATCCTGTCGGCGGTCCCGGGTACGAAGAAGGTCGCTCGCTACTTCCCCGACCAGGCCGGATCCAAGATCATGCAGGTTGTTCCGGATGCCATGAACAGCAACCCCGCTCCGTACGGGCCGTGGGGCGGGCTCGGCATTCTGATCGCCTGGGTGGCTGCCGCGCTGGTAGGCGGCTATCTCGTGCTGAAGAAGCGGGACGCATGACCGGTGGACGGGACCCATGGCCGGTGGGTGGACGCAAGACCTGATCGTCCCGGAAGCGCTCCGTCCGCTCTGCCGGGAAGGCGATGCGCTCTCATGACTACTTGGCCGGAACCGTCAAGGCCTGGATATCCTCCTAACTCTTACGGGGGGCGTGCGGCCGGACGGCCTGGGCCCCGACGACAGACGAAGTCGATGGGGCTGAAGCATGATCGAGGCAGTCGGCCTGACCAAGCGCTACGGCGCGAAGACGGCCGTGTACAACCTTTCCTTCCAGGTGCGGCCGGGGGCCGTCACCGGATTCCTCGGTCCCAATGGGTCGGGCAAGTCCACCACCATGCGCATGATGCTGGGCCTGGACCGACCGACTTCCGGCCATGTCACGATCGGCGGCCACCCCTTCCGCAGTCTGCCGAACGCTCCGCGGCAGGTGGGTGCGCTGCTGGACGCGAAGGCGGTGCACGGCGGGCGCAGCGCCCGTAATCACCTCCTCTCGCTCGCCCAGCTCGCGGGCATCCCGGCCGCCCGCGTCGACGAGGTGCTCGGTGTCGTCGGTCTCCACGACGTCGCGCGGAAGCGGTCCAAGGGCTTCTCGCTCGGTATGGGCCAGCGGCTCGGCATCGCGGCGGCGCTGCTCGGCGACCCGCAGGTGCTGCTCTTCGACGAGCCCGTCAACGGTCTGGACCCCGAGGGCATCCTCTGGGTCCGCAATCTGATGAAGATGCTCGCGTCGGAGGGCCGTACGGTCTTCGTGTCCAGCCATCTGATGAGCGAAATGGCACTCACCGCCGACCATCTGATCGTGATCGGCCGCGGGCAGCTGCTCTCCGACATGAGCGTCAAGGACTTCATCTCCGCCAACTCGGCCGACTTCGCCCGGGTACGGGTCGCGGACGGTGCGCAGGAGCAGCGGGAGAAGCTGACCGCCTCGCTCACCGAGGCGGGCGGCCAGGTCATGTCGGAGCCGGACGGGGCCCTGCGGATCACCGGTCTGCGGCTGCCGCGGATCAGTGATCTGGCACACGAGTCGGACGTCCGGCTGTGGGAGCTCTCGCCGCACCAGGCCTCGCTCGAGGAGGCGTACATGCGGATGACGCAGGGCGCCGTGGACTACCGCTCGACGGTGGACCAGAAGGCCGGGCTGCAGCAGCCGGTGCACGGAGGGTACGGGCAGCAGCCCGGTCACGGGGCGCCGCAGCCGCCGGTGCCGGAGATGCCGCAGCAGGGCTGGTACGCCCCGCCGCCGCCCGGACAGAACCCGTACGCGGGAGCTCCGGCGGCGCCCGCCACCCCGGCCCCTGCAGCCCAGGCGGCGCCCGCCGCAGCCCCCGCAGACCTGACCAAGCGCGAGACCAGCGAGGACGCCCGATGACCACACCGCCGACCCCGCAGGCGCCGTACCAGCAGCAGGCCCCGGTCCCGCAGCAGACCCGGCAGGACGCCCCGGCCGGGCTCTACGCCTCACCGATCCCGGTGCGCCGCGCGACCCTCGGCGACGCCCTCGCCTCCGAGTGGACCAAGATCCGTTCGGTGCGTTCCACCATGTGGACGCTCGGCGTCATGATCGTGTTGCTCCTCGGCCTCGGCCTGCTTGCGGCGATCGCGGTCAATACCGCCGACGCCAACGTCGGCGACACGCCGGTGCTCAGCTTCGGCTTCTTCGGGGTGCTGCTCGGTTCGATCTGTGTGATCACGCTCGGCGTGATGACCATCGCCTCCGAGTACGGCACCGGCATGATCCGTACGACGCTGACGGCCTGCCCCAGCCGTGCTCGGGTGCTGACCGCGAAGGCGATCGTCTTCTTCCTGCTCACCTTCGTCATCACGACCGTGACGACCGCGGTGGTCGGCGCGTTGCACACGGCCATGCTCGACGGCAAGGCGCCCACCGGTGACGCCTGGCTGCGCGCCACTGTCGGCGTCGGCCTCTACATCGCGACGCTGGGCCTGCTCTCGCTCGCGATCGGCGCTCTCATCCGGCACTCCGCGGGTGCGATCACGATCATGATCGGGGTGGTACTGCTGCCGCTCGTGCTGGCCATGTTCATGTTCTCGGACTCGCTCAGCGACCTGCGGCAGGCGCTCTTCGAGTACTCCATTCCCAGCCAGCTCAGCGCGTTCTACGACACCTCGGTCACCGGGTCGGGGCCGTCCGGCTGGGATCCGCTGTGGATCATGCTCGGCGTCACGGCCGTGGCTCTGGCCGGTGCCTATGCGTCGCTGGAGAAGCGCGACGTCTGACCGGTCACCAGCAGCCGGAGCTCAGTAGCGAGGCGCGTTCCTGGACCGCTGCACCTGCGTGGTGCGGCGGTCCTTCGCGTTCCAGCAGGCCTTGTGCCAGTGCCTGCGGTCGTCGATCCCGCCGTACTCGGACCAGGCCACCATGTGCGGGACGCCGGACGGGATCTCCTGGTCGCAGCCGGGGCAGCGATACCGCTTGCCGGCCGCGCTCGCGCCGCTGACCGGGCGGACCGACCACTCCTCGCCCTGCCACTGTTCGGTGCGTCCACCGCCGCCGTAGCGGGCCCCCGGCTCCGTCGGGCTGTCGTGGGGACTCTCGCCGCCTCGGGGGCGGTTGCGGCGCGGGGACACGTGACACCTCACGGGGCAGGCTGGGCAGTTCCCGTCAAGCGTAGGGCCATTTGGCCGAGCGAGGTGTCCCGCACTGCACAGGACGGCGTCCCGGACGGGGTGAGTTACCGGAAAATCGCAACAACCTGCCCCCGGACCGTGCCTTTGGCACGTGTCAGGCGTTGTTGCCGGTAGGGGAGAGCCGCGTCGGCCGCAAGGAGGTAATTGGCGATGCGTGTGGGAACGTTCGTACTGGCAGCCCAGTTTCCGGGACAGGGGCCGGGAGAAGCGCTGCATCGCGCGATCCGGTCCACCGAGGTCGCGGAGGAATCCGGGCTCGACTCGGTCTGGCTGGCAGAACATCATTTCGTGCCGTACGGGGTCTGCCCGTCCGCCGTCACCCTGGCCGCGCTGCTGCTCGGCCGCACCCGGAGGATCCGGGTGGGTACGGCTGTGAGCGTGCTGCCGACCCAGCACCCGGTCGCGCTGGGCGAACAGGCCGCGCTGCTCCATCTCACCAGCGGCGGCAGGTTCACGCTCGGCGTCGGCCGGGGCGGCCCCTGGGTGGATCTGGAGGTGTTCGGAGGAGGCCTGGAGGCGTACGAGAAGGGCTTCCCGGAGTCCCTGGAACTGCTGCTCGACTGGCTGGGCAAACCCCGCGTGGCGGGGAGCGGGGAGCGGTACGGCTTCCGCGAGGTGGCGGTGGTCCCCCGGGCCGACGAGCTGCTCGACGTGGACGGCGGCGAGAGCCCCGGCGGTCCCGAGGTCATCGTCGCGTGCACCTCGCCGAAGACGGTGCGGCTCGCCGCACAGAACGGTCTGCCGATGCTGCTCGGTATGCATTGCGGGGACGAGGAGAAGGCCGAGATGGTCGCCCTGTGGCGCTCCGCCGCCCTCGCCGCGGGCCGCTCGCCCGAGAGCGTCCGGGAGGCCGGACACGTGTCTGCCGGAGTGGCCCAGATCGCCGACCGTGCCGAGGACGCCGTGGAGACGCTCGTGAAGGCGATGCCGGGCTGGCTGCGACAGGGCCTGGACGCCCATGTGACGGTCGACGGCCGACACCGGGTGATGCGCGACCCGGTCGCCTATACGGAGCTGCTGTGCGGCCTTCACCCGGTGGGACCGCCCCGGCTCGCGGCCGACCGGCTCGCCGCCACCGCCGAGCGGACAGGCATCACCCGCTTCGCGCTCCTGGTGGAGGGTTCGGGAGATCTGGCGGCCACGGAGGAGAACGTAGCGCGGCTGGGCACCGAAGTACTGCCGCTGCTCACACAAGCAGTCGTAAGAGGTACGGGGGCTGCCGTCCCGGAGCCAGTTGCACCTCCTGCGGCCCGGAACGGCAGCAGAAGCGTTTAGCAGTCCCGTAGTTCGGGCGACTGATTGAGCAACTGGCCCCTCACCGAGGTGAAGCGGGCCAGACGCTCGTCGACCGAGGCGTCCAGCGGGAACACCGCGACGCGGTGGCAGTTCTGGAATGCCAGACGCACCCCGAAGTGCCGCTGCAGAGCGCCACGTATCGCATCACTCGCGAGCGCGCGCAGCAGCTGACCACGTGCCTGCTCGTCCGGCGGGGGCGTCTGGTTGTCGGCGAACTGTCCGCCGTCGACCTTCAGCTGAGCCACCAGAGAGCTGATCATCTCCCATGCGTAGGGCAGGGAGGTCCGGACGCAGTCGACGAAGTCGGCTTCGTCGACCTCGCCTCGCTCGGCCTGTTCCAACAGCGCCGGTGAGACGTCGAGCGACATGGGTTCTCCTCTCGCGACCCCGACGCCGGGCCGGGGCCTTACGGGCAGGGAAGGAGGACGGCGACGCAGCGTGCACAGACGGCGACCTCCTGCTTCCACGGTAAGGGTGCAGTCCTGGCCGCACCAGGAGATTGGGAACACAACCGGCCAATAACGAAGGGGAGCAAAGAGGGGCAAGCCCCTGGGACCCCGGTCCGGGGCCCGGAAGGGCGGCGGAGGGAGAATCGCGTGGAGCACCCGTCGTCGAGTAGCGTTGCCGACCATGCGTCTCGTCATCGCCCGCTGCTCCGTGGACTACGCCGGCCGGCTCACGGCCCACCTGCCCTCCGCTCCCCGTCTGATCCTGGTGAAGGCGGACGGGAGCGTGTCGATCCACGCCGACGACAGGGCGTACAAACCCCTCAACTGGATGTCACCGCCCTGCACCCTCAAGGAGGGCGCCGACGACACCGCGGGCGTCTGGACCGTGGTCAACAAAGCGGGCGAGAAACTGATCATCACGATGGAGGAAATCCTCCATGACTCGTCCCATGAGCTGGGTGTCGACCCGGGCCTCATCAAGGACGGCGTCGAAGCACATCTGCAGGAACTCCTCGCTGACCGGATCGAGACACTCGGCGAGGGCTACACCCTCATCCGCCGTGAGTACTTCACCGCCATCGGACCGGTCGACATCCTGTGCCGGGACGCCGACGGCCAGACCGTGGCCGTGGAGCTGAAGCGGCGCGGCGACATCGACGGCGTGGAGCAGCTGACCCGCTATCTGGAGCTGCTCAACCGCGATCCCCACCTCGCCCCCGTGAAGGGCATCTTCGCGGCGCAGGAGATCAAGCCGCAGGCGCGGGTGCTGGCGACGGACCGCGGGATCGGCTGTGTGGTGCTCGACTACGACGCGCTGCGCGGCATCGAGGACGACAAGCTGCGCCTGTTCTGACGTTCGGCGGGCGCCGGACGTGCATGGCCCGTCCGGCGCCCGCAGTGCTCCGTTCAGGCCACGGTCGGACTGCTGTCCGCACTGGCCGCCGCTGACGACGAAGAAGGCCCGCTCGCCGAGTCGGAGGTGTTCGGCGACGTAGGCGGGGTCTCGGTTGCCGAGTCCGTCGGGTCCGGGGAGTCGGTCTCCGTCGGAGTGGGGCTCGGGCTGCTCGACTTCGTCGGCGTGGACGACTTCGTCGGGCTGGACGACTTGGTCGGCTTGCCCGACGACGGCTTGTCGCTGGACGGTGTGTCCGACGACGGCGTGTTGCTCGGCCCCGTCGAGTCCGTGGACGGCGTACCGCTCGCGCCTGGCGTGGCCTGGCTGCCCGACGGACCCGGCGTCACCGCGCTGCCGCCGGACGCCGTGTCTCCGGGGGTCGAGCCGTCCGTCGGTCCGTCGGCCGGGCCCCCGTCCACGCTGTCGTCCTGGCCCGCCGGCTGCTCGGTCGTGACACCCGGATTCCCCTGGGCGTCGCCCGATGGCATCCCCAGCACCACCACGGTGCCGAGCACACCGGCCAGGAGGACGCCCACGCCCGCCGCGACCAGATTGCGCCGGGCCCCGCCCAGCGCTCCGAAACGGCCTCCCCGCGCACCTGAGGCGGCTGCGGGGGCGCCCTGCCGGGATATCACCGCGGTGGCGTCCTCGTACGGCCGTGACAGCGTCTGCGTCACGGCCGCCGTCGGGCCGACGGGCGGCGGCACCGGCTCCTCGTACCGCGCGGCCGGCACGTCATCGCCCACCGGGACAGGTCCGCCGGGCAGCGGACCGCCGGAGCGGTCCTCGACCAGGGCGAGCGCGCGTCGTCCGGCCACCGCGCCCGACTTGTCGGCGAGCGCCCCGCGCATGCTGATCGAGGTCTCCAGCTCCGCCCTGGCCCGGTCCGGATTGCCGGTGCAGAGTGCGAGGACGCCCAACTCATGGTGGAAGTACGCCTCTTCGGCGACCTCTCCGGCGATCCTGGCCGCCTCCTGGCCGATCCGCAGGACCCTCTCCCAGGCACCCCAGTGGAGTCCTGCCGCGAAGGCCGGGGAGGCGCTGCGGGCCAGCAGCACGGCCACGCTGGTCTGCCCCGCCCCGTCGCCGGGGACGAGCTGTGCCATCGCCGCGACGACCGCGTCGGCCTCTGCGGTCGCCCGTGCGGGGGTGACCGAGGGGTGCCCGGTCCACCAGGCATAGTGCTGGGCCGCCGTCCGGGCCCGGTCGATGCTGTCGTCGCCGTATCCGGCGGCCTCCAGCTGGGCGAGGACTCCGGCGGCCAGCCGGTAGCGGGGACCGGCCGGGGACAGCAGTCCGCAGCCGGCCAGTTCACCGAGCGCGGCATCGGCGTGGGTGTCCCCCACGAGCGCGGGCAGATGTGCCTGGTGCGGCACCTCGCCGCCGAGCGCGACCGCGAAGCGCAGGGTGTCGCGGGCGGGCCCGCTCAGCCGTGAGGCGAGCAGCGCTGCGGGCGCCGCGCCCTCGCCGAGGCTGGGCAGCGGTATATGGACTCCGTCGACGTCCTCGTCGTGCCCGAAGGGTGCGTCGAGGGACCGGATTTCGAGGCCGCTGTACGCGTCGGGGTCGGTGCGCAGCATGTCGCGCTGGCGCAGCAGGGCGCCCGCCTGGACGAAGCGCAGCGGCAGCCCTTCGGACTCGAACCAGAGGTCTCCCGCCCAGTTCGCCTCCTCCTCGGTGAGCGGACGCTCGACGACCCGCTCCAGCAGGTCGACGGAGGAGCTGCGGCCGAGGCCCGCGAGGAAGACCTCTTCGAGGTGCGAGTCCGGGGTGGGTGCGGCGACATCCGGAGTCGTCGCGAACAGGAAGGCGCACTCCGGAGTGGCGTCGAGCAGCTCGTCCAGGGCGGCCCCGCCGAATTCCAGGTCGTCGAGTACGACGACGGCGCCGATGCTCCGGACCTTTTCGAGGAGACCCGCGCGGTCGGGCCGGTGCAGCTGCGCGTCATGGACGGCCTCGAAGAGCCCGTACAGCAGGTCGGTGACGGTCCGCTTGTAGCCGGAGAGCCGTACGACTCCGTCCGGTGCGAGGTCCGCGCAGTCGGCGGCGACGGCGTTCAGCAGTGCCGTACGGCCGGATCCGGCCGGTCCGGTGAGCCGCACCGAGCGGCCGCGGGCCAGCAGGCGTGCCAGCCGTTCACGCTCTTCCGCCCGCTCCAGGAGGGGCAGCTGGGGGCGGGCGGCCCCGGCGGCACGGGCGGTGCGGTGGCGCGTTCGCGGTCGGCGCGCTCGGCCGCGGTGCGCCGGACCGGCGGATCGGGCTGCTCCCCCGGCGGGCACAGCTCGACCTCGCTGCCGTCGACCGGGTTGACGGTGAGGAGGTAGTCACCCGATATGAGCCGGACGACGCGCGCCTGTTGTGACGTCTGCTGACCGAACTCCGGAGTGATGGGGCCTCCCCTGCTCGAACGGAGCTGAGAGCTCGGGGACGGGTCGCTGGACGGCCGCCGTCGGCCGGTTCCCTCACCGAAGCTGTCGTTGTCCCGGCCGTACTCTTCCGGCCCCCGGTGTGTCGGGTCCATCGCCAAAGCCCCCAGACGCGTCGCGCACGATTGCCCCTCCCGGCCTCGCACGCCCCGCTGTCGCTTCTGGTCCGGTGTCCGCCTGGTGGGATCGTCAATCGGCGGACGGCCGAACCCTAGACCGTCGCGCGGTGCCCGCACACAGTCGGGGGGCCAAGCCGTCCGAAGCGCACTTTCTCGTGCGGATTGTGCACCTTCGGCCGCGCCACACGGTCAGAGCCCGCCCACCGGGTCGGGGCCGGACAAGCCCTACACGCGCGGCAGGGAATCTGCGGCGATTCCGCCCTCGATGGCCAGAATGCGGTGCAGCCGGGTCGCCACCAGCAGGCGCTGCATCTGCGGCGGCACGCCACGGAGGACCAGCCGCCGCCCGGCCCGACCGGCCCTGCGGTGTGCACCCATGATGACGCCGAGCCCGGTGGCGTCCCAGGAATCCAGCTCGGTCAGGTCGAGCACCAGGTCACCGACGCCGTTGTCGAGGGCCGCGTGCAGGGCCGTACGGGCGTCCGCCGCGCTTCGGACGTCGAGGCGGCCCCCGACGACCAGCTCGGCGTGGTCGCCCCTGATGTGCATATGCGCTCCCCGGAATCGCTCCGTAGCAAGGTTCGTCTGTCTGTTCTGTCTCTCCCACAACTGACTGCGGCAGAGACAGGGAAGTTGCCGTCTGTAAGCGAACCGATACCGAAATCACCCCGCGGAGTGACCAAGGCCCGGCCAGGACCCATACGGATCCACCGATTCCGGGAGACTCCCCCCGGGCCTCCCGGCCTGACCGACGACAGATCAGGCAACCGGAGGTCCGAAAAACGATCAGTACGTGTAGAAGCCCTGCCCGCTCTTGCGGCCGATGTCACCTGCATCCACCATCCGGCGCATCAGCTCCGGAGCGGCGAACTTCTCGTCCTGGGACTCGGTGTAGATGTTGCTCGTGGCGTGCAGCAGGATGTCGACACCGGTCAGGTCCGCCGTGGCCAGCGGCCCCATGGCGTGCCCGAAGCCCAGCTTGCAGGCGATGTCGATGTCCTCGGCCGTGGCGACGCCCGACTCGTACAGCTTGGCGGCCTCGACGACGAGCGCCGAGATCAGCCGGGTGGTGACGAAGCCGGCCACGTCACGGTTGACGACGATGCAGGTCTTGCCGACGGACTCGGCGAACTCCCGTGCGGTGGCGAGGGTTTCGTCACTGGTCTTGTAGCCGCGCACGAGTTCGCAGAGCTGCATCATCGGGACCGGCGAGAAGAAATGCACACCGACGACGCGCTCGGGGCGCTCCGTCACGGCCGCGATCTTGGTGATCGGGATCGCGGAGGTGTTGGAGGCGAGGACGGCGTCATCCCGGACGATCTTGTCGAGGGCCCGGAAGATCTCGTGCTTGACCTCGAGCTTCTCGAAGACGGCCTCGACGACCACATCCGCGTCGGCAACCGCGTCGAGGTCGGTGGTGGTGATGATGCGGGCCAGCGCGGCATCGGCATCGGCCGCCTCCAGCTTCCCCTTGGAGACGAACTTGTCGTACGAGGCCTTGATGCCGTCACGACCACGGGTCAGGGCCTCGTCGGTGACATCACGCAGCACGACGTCCCAGCCCGCCTGGGCGGAGACCTGCGCAATGCCGGATCCCATGAGTCCGGCTCCGATGACGGCGAGCTTCCTGGCCACGTCTGCACCCCTTGGTTTCTGTTCGCCTCTGCAGCTGGTCCCTGCACGGCCGGTCCTAACGGTTGTTCACATGCTCTCCGGCGGAGATTAGTACCCGTGAGGGGCCCTGTGACCGCGAAGAGATGCGCGTCACGTCTCACATGACGGACATCACACCGCCGACAGCACTCGCGTGCCCGTACGACTCACCCGTCGCCGCGCAGGGCGTAGTTGAGGACCTTCTCACTCAAGAGGTCCTCCATGTCGTCGAGTAGGCCGAGGGCCTCGCGGGAGACCTCGTCGAGGGGACGGCCGGCCATCACCTCGCGCCCGATGAGTGCCAGAAGGGTGGTGTGGACCCAGTTGATCTGCCCGGCCATCAGCGACGGCAGCGGGTCGTCCGGCGGCGCGCCGGTCTCCTCGCGCAGGGTCTCCTCAAGGAGCACCAGGCTCTCCTGCTGCATGTGCCACAGCCGGGCCCGGAGCCCGGCCGCCCCCTCCACGACCTTCATGAAGCGGTCGTAGCCGTCGATGAGGCCCACCTGGGCCGACACCGCCTCCACCTCGCCCCGCAGCTCGCGCAGCACCGCGACGGCCGCGGATTCGCCCTTGTCGCGGGCGCGTACGAAGCGCGAGAGGCGGGCGACGCCGCCCTTGGCCCGGTCGAGGAAGAGGTCCTCCTTGGCCTGGAAGTAGTTGTAGACCGTGTTGACGGAGACATCGGCCGCCTCGGCGACCTCGGCGATCGTCACCGCGTCGAACCCGCGCTCCAGGAACAGCCCCGTGGCCACATCCGAGATGTGCTGTCTGGCCTGCCGCTTCTTTCGCTCCCTGAGCCCCTCTGCCATGGCCACATCGTAGGCGGCGCGGGCTCATTTTGGCGTGACTGAATTTTTGGTGTCATTGCAAAATTTCAGTCACTCTGTTTTTCTGGGCGCATGACCATCATCAGTACGGCCGGTCTGGCCCGTACCTTCCAGACGAAACGCGGCCCGGTCGAGGCGGTGCGCGGCATCGACCTGACCGTCGCGCCGGGCGAGATCCTCGGCTTCCTCGGCCCGAACGGGGCCGGAAAGACCACGACCCTGCGCATGCTCGCGACCCTGCTGCCGCCCACCGGCGGCGCGGCCACCGTGGCCGGCTGCGATCTGGCCGCCGACCCCGTCGGAGTGCGTCGAGCCGTCGGCTACGTGGCGCAGTCCGGAGGTGTCGACCCGAATGTGACCGTGCGGGAGGAACTGGTCACCCAAGGGCGGCTCTACCGCCTGACAAAGCCCCGAGCGATCGAGCGTGCCGAGGAGTTGGCACGCGACCTGGATCTGGCGGACCTGCTGGACCGCAGGACCGCGGCGCTCTCCGGCGGCCAGCGGCGCCGCCTCGACATCGCCCTGGGGCTCACGCACCGCCCCAGGGTCCTGTTCCTCGACGAGCCGACGACGGGTCTGGACCCGGCGAGCCGGGCGGACCTCTGGGACCTGGTCCGCCGACTGCGCGACGAGCACGGCACCACGGTCTTCCTGACCACGCACTACCTCGACGAGGCGGACGTGCTCTCCGACCGGCTCGTGATCGTCGACAGGGGCGTCGTGGTGGCCGAGGGCACGTCGAGCGCGCTGAAGCTGGCGCACGGCGGCTCGATCGACGCGACCCTCCAGGACACGTTCCTTGCCATCACCGGCCGCGGCCCGGCGCCGGTGGACTCCACCCCCGTAGCCGTATAGGACGTTGAGAGACATGCTTCTGCAGGACACCGCGCTGATCTTCGGGCGCTACGCCCGCCAGACCCTGCGCTCCAGGTTCCAGATCCTCTTCGGCGTGCTGATGCCGCTGCTCTACCTCCTGCTGTTCGGACCGCTCCTGACCAACCTGCCCTTGGGATCGCGCGGCAGTTCCTGGCAGGTGCTCGTGCCGGGGCTGCTGCTTCAACTCAGCTTGTTCGGCGCCCTGTTCTCGGGGTTCTCGATCATCATCGAGAAGAACTACGGGGTCGTGGAACGGATGCGCGTCACGCCCGTCAGCCGCCTCGCGCTGCTGCTGGGCCGGGTGCTGCGGGATGCCGCTCTGTTCGTCTTCCAGGCGGTGCTGCTGGTTCTTGCCGCGCTGCTCATGGGTCTGCGGGCGCCGCTTGCCGGAGTGCTCGTCGGGTTCGCGTTCGTCGCCCTGCTGACCATCTCCCTCGGCTCCCTCTCGTACGCGATGGCGCTGAAGGTCGAGCGGCCGCAGGAATTCGGCCCGATCGTGAATTCGGTCTCCATGCCGTCGATGCTGCTGTCGGGCCTGATGCTGCCGATGGCCCTCGCGCCCGGCTGGTTGGACGTCCTCTCCCACTTCATGCCGCTGCGCTATCCGGCGGACGCGATCCGGGACGCGTACATCGGTCGGTACGCCACCGCCTCCATGCTGTACGGCGTCCTGGTCGCCCTCGGCTTCGCGGCACTCGCCGTGACGGTGGGCACACGTGTATTCCGCAGGGCCGGTGCATAACTAGGCTGGCCACATGGTCCATCTGACACGTATCTACACCCGCACCGGCGATCAGGGCACCACCGCCCTCGGCGACATGAGCCGGACCGCCAAGACCGATCTGCGGATCTCCGCGTACGCCGACACCAATGAGGCCAATGCCGTCATCGGTACGGCGATCGCGCTCGGGCAGCTCTCCGAGGAGGTCGTGAAGGTCCTCGTCCGCGTGCAGAACGACCTGTTCGACGTGGGCGCGGATCTGTCGACACCGGTCGTCGAGGACCCGAAATATCCACCGCTGCGGGTCGAGCAGAGTTACGTCGACAAGCTGGAGGCGGACTGCGACCACTTCCTGGAGCAGCTGGAGAAGCTGCGCAGCTTCATCCTGCCGGGCGGTACGCCCGGGGCGGCGCTGCTGCACCAGGCGTGCACGGTGGTCCGGCGTGCGGAGCGGTCCACGTGGGCGGCCCTGGAGGTGCACGGCGAGGTGATGAACGCGCTGACGGCGACGTATCTCAACCGCCTCTCCGACCTGCTGTTCATCCTCGCGAGGACGGCGAACAAGGAGGTCGGCGACGTGCTGTGGGTACCTGGCGGCGAGCGGTAGCGGTTGTTGCCCTCAGACGGCGGACGGGCTTGAAGATCAAGCCCGTCCGGCTTCTCAGCGCCCCGCCCCCTCCCGCTTCGGGAACACCGTGTAGCTCCCCGCGATGACCACGTTGATCCCGATCACGAACAGCATCTTCTGCTGCCACGACTGCAGTGACGTCACATCCCCGTCCCCGCCCACGTACCAGATCGCCGCCTGCAGCAACGCCAGCGCCGTCACGGCCGCGACCGTCCAGCGCGCCGCGACCTTCCACTCGTGCGCCGCGCGCTCCATGCCGTACTTGGGCGGCTTCACCGGCGGCGGCCCGCCCGCGAAGCGGTGGGCGACCCGGGCGTCGACCCAGCGGATCGTGGAGTGGCCGAGCCCCACCGTGAAACCGATGTAGACCGCCGCGAGACCGTGCTTCCAGTCCGGCTCGGCCCCGTTCTTCAGGTCGATGGCCGTCACCACCAGCAGCACGACCTCCAGCAGCGGCTCGCACAGCAGCACGGCCGCACCCAGCCGCGGCCTCCTCGCCGGGTACCGCAGGGCGAGCCCCGCGGCCAGCAGCACCCAGAAGGCGACTTCGCAGAGCACGATCAGCGTGACGATCACGACACCTCTCCTTCCCGTTCCCTCCAGCCTCCCGGCCGATGCGCCCGGGATCGTCGTCGCCAGTGACGAACCGTGACTGCATACTTCGATGTACTCGTACCTCGCCCCCGGTACGGAGGTCCGCAGGGAAGCCGCCGTGTTGGATAGGGGGGTGCTCCCCAACGCCCGCCCGCACCGCCACGACGTGCTCATCGCTGCCATCGGTCTCTGCGGCGGTCTTTCCCTGTGGCTGCTCGGGCTGCACACGCAGGGCAACCGGACCTTCGTCGCCCCCTGGCTCTCCCTGCTGCCGCTCGCCGTCGTCTCGGTGCTCGAACTGGTCCGCCGGACCGCCCCGCAGACGGCGCTGGTCATCGGCACACTCGCCCTGGTCGCCGACCAGTTCACGGTCGGGAATCTGGCGACGGTCCTGATGTTCACGGATCTGATGTACGCGGCCGTGCTGTACGGGACACCGGCAGCCGCCCGCCGCATCCCGGTGACCACCTTCCTGATCACGGTCGCGGTCACGATCGGGTTCCTGGCGTGGTTCCGCAATCCCCAGGCGCTGCTCATCGGCGTCATCACCGGCGTGGTCTCGTTCGGGCCCGCCATCACCGGGGTCAGCGTCCGCAACCACCGCGACGCCGCCGAGACCGCCAGGCTGCGCGCCGATCAGACCGCGCTGCTGGCCGAGATGGACCGCACCCAGGCGGTGACCGCCGAACGCACCCGGATGGCCCGTGAGCTGCACGACATGGTGGCGAACCACCTCTCTGCGATCGCCATCCACTCCACCGCCGCCCTCTCCATCGACGACCCGGACACCTCGCGCGAGGCTCTGGCGGTGATCCGGGAGAACAGCGTCGACGGCCTCGCCGAGATGCGCCGGCTGATCGGGCTGCTCCGCACCGGCGGCGCCAACCCGGAGCCGACCGCCTCGCCGACGCTCGCCTCGCTGGACGCACTGGTCGAGCAGACCCGCACGAACGCCGCGTCGAGCGGACTGACCTGCACCTTCGAGGACAGCCGCGGCGATCAGGGCCCGCTGCCCGCGCCGGTCGAGCTGGCCACCTTCCGGATCGTCCAGGAATCCTTGACGAACGCGCTCAAGCATGCCGCGCCCGGCCCGGTCGTGGTACGGCTCGGGCGGGCCGGGCCATTGCTCACCGTGGAGGTCAGCAGTGTGCTCGGCGACCGTCCCGGGCCGCGCGCACCCGGGTCGGGGGCCGGCCTGGTGGGGATGCGGGAGCGGGTGGCACTGCTGGGCGGAGAGATCGAGGCGGGCCCGGTCTGCGCCGGCGACGGGACGAAGATCTGGCGGGTACGGGCCGAACTGCCCGTGAAGGAAGGAACCGTGAGGGCATGACGATTCGGGTTGTGGTCGCCGAGGACCAGTCGGCCGTCCGTGCGGGGCTGGTGCTCATTCTGCGCAGCGCGCCGGACATCGAGGTCGTCGGCGAGGCCGGGGACGGCGAGGAGGTGGTGCGCCTGGCCCGCGAACTGCGGCCGGATCTGGTGCTGATGGATATTCAGATGCCGCGTCTCGACGGGGTTTCGGCGACCGGGCAGGTGGTGGCCGAACAACTCGCGGATGTGCTGGTGCTGACGACGTTCGATCTGGACGAGTACGTCTTCGGCGCACTGCGGGCCGGAGCGGCGGGCTTTCTGCTGAAGAACACCGATGCGCACGATCTGCTCGAAGCAGTACGTACGGTGGCGCGCGGCGAGGGGCTGATCGCCCCGGCCGTGACGCGCCGTCTGATCGCGGAGTTCGCCGGGACCACTCCCGTACGGCCTGCGAACGCGCCCGACCCTGCGGTACTCCATGCACTCACCCGGCGAGAGCGGGAGGTGCTCGGCTGCCTCGGCGCGGGGCTGTCGAATGCCGAGATCGCGGTACGGCTCTCGATGGCCGAGGCAACCGTCAAGACGCACGTCAGCAGGTTGCTGGGCAAGCTGGACCTGCGCAGCCGGGTCCAGGCGGCAGTACTTGCACAGGAGTTGGGCATCTGAGGTTTAGCTCCGAACTTTGGTCTGGACCTCTTGACGATTGGTCCAGACCTTCCTAATCTCACCGAGCACACTGCGGTGAGCGCGCCATGACAAGGCGTGCTCAGGGCGGCGCAGGGTTTGCAGTCCACGGACCACCCCCGTTTGTCCGGACCTCACCCGAGGAGCACCGTTGAGCACTGAAACCCCCCTACGCCGGCCCCGATTCAGACTCGGGACCGGAAGAGCCACCAGATCCAGAGCGGTCGCGGGCCTCACCGCACTGCTTCTCCCCCTGGCCGCGATGGTCGGCCTGGCCTCCCCCGCCGAAGCCGCCACCTCGGCAACCGCCACGTACCTCAAGAAGTCCGACTGGGGCAGCGGCTTCGAGGGCCAGTGGACGGTGAAGAACACCGGCACCACCGCCCTCTCCTCCTGGACCATCGAGTGGGACTTCCCCTCGGGCACCGCGGTCAGCTCCGCCTGGGACGCCACCGTCACCAGCTCCGGAACCCACTGGACCGCCAAGAACGTCGGCTGGAACGGCTCGGTCGCACCGGGCGCCAGCGTCTCCTTCGGCTTCAACGGCACCGGCTCCGGCGCCCCCACCGGCTGCAAGCTGAACGGCGCCTCCTGCGACGGCGGCAGCGTCCCCGGCGACAACGCCCCCTCGGCGCCGGGCACCCCCACCGCGAGCTCCATCACCGACACCTCGGTCAAGCTGAGCTGGACCGCCGCGACCGACGACAACGGCATCAAGAACTACGACGTCCTGCGCGACGGCGCCGTCGTCGCCACGGTCACCGGTACGACGTACACCAACACCGGTCTCACCGCGGGCACCGACTACTCGTACACCGTGCAGGCCCGTGACACCGCCGACCAGACCGGTCCGGTCAGCGGCGCGGTCAAGGTCCACACCACCGGTGGCGGCGGCAACCCCGACCCCGGCACCGGCGGCAAGGTCAACCTCGGGTACTTCACCGACTGGGGCGTCTACGGCCGGAATTACCACGTCAAGAACCTGGACACCTCGGGTTCGGCCGCGAAGATCACGCACATCAACTACGCCTTCGGCAATGTGACCGGCGGCAAGTGCGCGATCGGTGACGCCTACGCCGACTACGACATGGCGTACACCGCCGACAAATCCGTCGACGGCGTCGCCGACACCTGGGACCAGCCGCTGCGCGGCAGCTTCAACCAGCTGCGCAAGCTCAAGGCGAAGTACCCGAACATCAAGGTCCTGTGGTCCTTCGGCGGCTGGACCTGGTCCGGCGGCTTCGGTGAGGCCGCGAAGAACCCGGCCGCGTTCGCCCAGTCCTGCTACGACCTGGTCGAGGACCCCCGATGGGCCGATGTCTTCGACGGCATCGACATCGACTGGGAGTACCCCAACGCCTGCGGTCTGACCTGCGACACCAGCGGCCCGGCCGCCCTGAAGGGCATCACCTCCGCGCTGCGCACGAAGTTCGGCAGCAACAACCTGGTGACGGCCGCCATCACCGCCGACGCCTCCGCCGGTGGCAAGATCGACGCCACCGACTACGCAGGCGCCGCCCAGTCCCTGAACTGGTACAACGTGATGACATACGACTTCTTCGGGGCCTGGGCCGCGAAGGGCCCGACCGCTCCGCACTCCCCGCTCACCTCCTACAGCGGCATCCCGCAGGCCGGCTTCAACTCCGCCGACGCCATCGCCAAGCTGAAGGCCCAGGGCGTACCCGCCTCGAAGCTGCTGCTCGGCATCGGCTTCTACGGCCGCGGCTGGACCGGTGTCACCCAGGACGCGCCCGGCGGCACCGCCACCGGAGCAGCCCCCGGTACGTACGAAGCGGGCATCGAGGACTACAAGGTCCTGAAGACCAGTTGCCCGGCCACCGGCACGATCGCCGGAACGGCGTACGCACACTGCGGCACCAACTGGTGGAGCTACGACACCCCGGCCACGATCGCGTCCAAGATGACCTGGGCGAAGGGCCAGGGCCTGGGAGGCGCGTTCTTCTGGGAGTTCAGCGGTGACACCGCCAACGGCGAACTCGTCGGCGCGATCAACAACGGTCTGAAGTAACCCCCACTCAGTACCGCGCACAACCCCGGAAAGCAGCCGGGGAGACAGGTCCGCCCCCTGTCTCCCCGGTTTTTCGTCGACTGCGACACGGGCCGAACGGACTTCGGGCTCAGGCCACGTTCACCCTCTGCCCGGGCGGGGCCGCCTCCAGCCAGGCGAGGAACCCGGTCAGCGCGTCCTCGCTCATGGCCAGCTCCAGGCGGGTCCCACGATGGAGACAGCCGAGCACCACGGCGTCGGACAGGAGCGCCAGTTCCTCCTCGCCCTCGGGCAGCCGACGAGCGACCACCTCGATCGCGGAACGCTCCAGGACCCGGCGTGGGCGGAGAGCATACGAGAAGACCCGGAACCAGTCGATACGGTCGCCGCTGTACCGGGCGACCCCGTACACCCAGCCCTTGCCCGAGAGATCGGGCTCCTCCGGCACATTCCATCGCAGGCTGCAGTCGAAGGTCCCACCGGAGCGCTGAATCAGCCGCCGGCGCAGACCGAAGACGAAGAGACCAACCGCGATCAGTGCGACGACCAGCCCGCCCACCCACAGCGCGAGGTACATCTCCACCGACCTCCTCGCGTCGTCGAGTAACGGATACCGCCAGAACCGCACCTGCACCTGCATCGCCTCAGCCGCGGCACGGTCTGGAGAGGTCTCCAGCTCGGGCCGCGGCTGAGGGTAAAGCTACGTTGTCGCGGTGCGCTAGCGCACCGCCACCGCACGCAGTCGCACTTCGGCGCGCCGCTCGGAGGCGGCGTCCGTGTCCGACTTCGCACGCTCCAGCGCACGCTCGGCGCGCTGGACATCGATCTCGTCCGCCAGCTCCGCGATCTCCGCGAGCAGCGAGAGCTTGTCGTCCGCGAACGAGATGAAACCGCCGTGCACAGCGGCGACCACGGTCCCGCCATCGCTCGTACGGATCGTCACCGGGCCCGATTCCAGCACACCCAGAAGCGGCTGGTGACCGGGCATGACGCCGATGTCGCCGGACGTGGTGCGCGCGACGACCAGGGTGGCCTCGCCGGACCAGACACTGCGGTCCGCGGCGACCAGCTCGACGTGCAGCTCAGCAGCCAAGGGTGGCTCCTCGGGTCACCACCCGGCCGTTCATGCCGGGTGTTGGGTCAATTCTACGGGGCGTGGTGAGGGGGACGGGACGCACCCCGCCCCCCTCGGTGAGCCATGGGCTCAGGAGACGCCGAGCTCCTTGGCGTTGGCCTTGAGGTCCTCGATGCCACCGCACATGAAGAACGCCTGCTCCGGGAAGTGGTCGTACTCACCGTCGGCGATCGCGTTGAACGCGGCGATCGACTCGTCGAGCGGAACGTCCGAACCGTCCACGCCGGTGAACTGCTTGGCGACGTGGGTGTTCTGGGACAGGAAGCGCTCGATGCGACGGGCGCGGAAGACCGTGAGCTTGTCCTCCTCGCCGAGCTCGTCCATACCGAGAATGGCGATGATGTCCTGGAGGTCCTTGTACTTCTGCAGGATTCCCTTGACCCGCATGGCGGTGTCGTAGTGGTCCTGCGCGATGTAACGCGGGTCCAGGATCCGGGACGTGGAGTCCAGCGGGTCCACGGCCGGGTAGATGCCCTTCTCGGAGATCGGACGGGAGAGAACCGTCGTCGCGTCGAGGTGGGCGAAGGTGGTGGCCGGGGCCGGGTCGGTCAGGTCGTCCGCGGGGACGTAGATCGCCTGCATCGAGGTGATCGAGTGACCGCGGGTCGACGTGATGCGCTCCTGCAGCAGACCCATCTCGTCGGCCAGGTTC
>NZ_FMDF01000163.1 GCF_900091955.1 Streptomyces sp. Ncost-T10-10d | reverse complement strand
CGGTACTCGACCCACGCGACTTCGACGACAGCGTCGAAAGAACCTGCGCCCCCATGTCGAACTTCATGCAGTCCCCCGCCATGTCTTGCGAACGTATGTGCCATCATCTCTATCAAGTCTGCGTTGCCGATGCAATCAAGGGGCAATTGCGCTGTGAGTGGCGTGCGACAGATTCGGAGCCAGAGTCAGAGTGCCTAATTCGGCGCATACTTGAACTATTTCCCCCTTCGCTGGCGGGTGGATCGTTTTTGAGTGGCCCGGCTGCCGCTCACTTTCGGTCGATTTTCGTCTCGTTCGCAAAGTGGAACGCGACGCTGTTCCCGGTGCACCGCAGCTGGTGGGCAACTTGCTGCCATGTGGGCAGGCCGGGCGCTCATGCTGGGCCGGTTCGCCGTGGAGGTGGGGGGGGCAGCCCTTCCCGGCCGCTGGCGGCCCGATCCCGCAAGCGCTTCGGTGGGCTGGGCGTGGTGTTCCGGCGAGCGTCCTGGTCGACCGGGCCAACTGGGCGATGGGGCCATGGACTTCCGGGCGTTCCGCACGCTGGTCGAGGTCACCGGTTTCTTCGGCCCCATCGAGGTGGAGATCTTCAACGAGGCCCTCTGGGCCCGCGACGGCGCCGAAGTCCTCGCGGAGGTCGCCTCCCGGTACGCCGAACACGCCTGCTGAGAAGGCTTTTTGCCGCCAGGTTAAGGAGATCGCCAGTACGTGCAACCGTTCGGCACCCTGCCGGGTCGTATCTCTCGTCGGGCGCTTCCGGGGAGGGGCCCGGGGGATCGGGAAGCCCTGACGGTGGGGGAAAGCGAGAGGGGTCCGGTCTTCTGACCGGACCCCGTTTCGCCTGGTCGGGACCTTCTCGCGAATTCCCGAGTTTCATCGCATGCTGATCAATAGGCCGAGTTGACGTTGTCGATCGAGCCGTAGCGCTGTGCCGCGTAGTTGCAGGCGGCGGTGATGTTGGCGACCGGGTCGTAGATGTTCCACGAGGTGCCGGGGACGTGATACGCCCTGAAGGTCGGGTCGATGACCTGGAGCAGACCCTTGGACGGGATGCCCTTGGCGGCGTTGGAGTCCCAGTTGTTGATGGCATTCGGGTTGCCACTCGACTCGCGCATCAGATTGCGGTGGATCCCGTGGTAGGAGCCCGGGATGCCCTGCGCGCGCATGATCTCCAGTGACTGGTTGATCCAGGCGCTGACGCGGTCGCCGGCCTGGGTCGGGGTGGCGGCCGAGGCGGCCGGGGCGCCGGCGAGGGAACCGGCGACGAGTGCCGCTCCTGCGGCGGCCATGCCCAGTGAGATCTTCTTGGTCTGGGTCATGTGGGCGAACTTCTTGGACATCGCGGAGATCTGCATCGGAAATTACCTCTTCCGTGGGGATGCCAAGAATTGTTAAGCGGGGTTTAAGTTTCGGTCAATGACTCTCTTTACTATCGGAATACGTATAGGGAACGGGGAACGGTTGCCGAAATCGCCGCAAACGGGCCACGAGGCGGGCTCTTTGCCCTACTAAGTCATATCATGGTGACGTGCACCATATCGGCCACATCACACGACAGAAGTGTTAAATTAGCCCAAAACGGACACTGTTATGTGGCCCATGGCGAGCGAAAGAATCCCTCTATTCGGCCCGTGTAATGAATGAAATACGCAGCGCAATTGGAGCGCGATCGGGCCATTTGAAGTGACCTGGGGGAGCCCGCGGTCCCTACCGCGCACGACCAGCTCACGCTGCGGACGGACGGATCTTCGTGGTTCCGAACGCGGATGCGTGCAGCCGTGTGCGGCGGTCGGCCGCGGTGCGGCGGCGGACGTTGCGGCTCGCCGGGTACGGGGCGGGCGTGAAGTCCGCCGCGACGGAGTCACGGCGTGACGCCGGGCCAGTTGGGGCCGGGTGGGGGGGCGAGGCAACCGCCTCTTGGGTCAACGAGGTCAAGGCAGGTGCAAACCGGTCGATCGGTCCTCGCAGGAATGAAGAACCTGACAAAGCCCAAGGAACGATCACTGAGGAAGAGACCCTCGACCTGTTGCGCGACCCGGCCCTGCGTGAGGGCTTCCTTTCGCGCGCATGACCGTGTCTCGCAACTCGGCCGCCATTGCCGGCCAGTTGCGAGACGCAGCCCGGTTCAGGGATTGATGTTACCGTCCTTGACCGCCGAGACGAACGACGACCAGCCGTCGGCGGAGAAGACGAGCGCGGGGCCGCTCGGGGTCTTGCTGTCCCGGATGGGGACGGTGTCGTAGCCAGCGGTCACCTCAAGGCACTCGCCCTGACCGCCACCGCTGTAGCTGGACTTGAACCACCCGGTGAGCGCGGATGAGTCCAAGACGGTGTGCTTACCGCTGACCATGTTCATGTTCCTCCGCTGCTGACCGTACAAATGCCAGTGATTCCTGATGCGACATCGCATCGCTCAAGGCCAGATCGTAGGCTGTCCTGCTGGCCTTCACCAGAGCTGGATCGTCCATCAGGTTCCCTGTCAAGAAGCCTTCGGCATAGGCCACTGGTCCGGCGTCGTCGAAGCCCATCAACGACAGCAGGCTCTCCTGCAGCGAGTGGGCGCCCGCGCTGAACGGCAGCACATGCAGCCGTAGCCGTCCGCCTTCGGCCATGTCCGCGATCTTGCGCAGTTGCTCCGCCATGACCTGTGGCCCACCGACCTGACGTCTGAGTACGGCCTCGTCCAGCATGGTCCACAGGACAGGGTTCAACGGTCCGTCGAGGATGTGGGCACGCTCGGTTCGGATGACGACATCTCTGTCAAGGTCCTCCTGTCGATGGTTCGGCCGGTACGCGCGGAACAGCGCACGCGCGTAACCGTCCGTCTGGAGCAGTCCAGGCACCAGAGACAGCGCGAACTGCTGGATCAGTGTTGCTTGCCGCTCCAGCTCCGCCATTACGGCGAAGTGATCTGCGTACTTCGTCTCCAGGTCCTCCAGCCATCGGGCGAAGAACCCATCCGTCTCAAGCGCGCGGTCGACCCTCTGGGCGTCATCCGGGTTCGGCAGTCGCCGCCCCGCCTCGTAATGACTGATCAGTGTCGGCGAGCACACCACCTGATCGCCCAGGGCCTCCTGGGTCAGCCCCGCTGCCGTCCTTCGCAGCCTCAACTCCTCCCCGTACTTCTCCCTCGGTGTACGCGGCTTCCTGTTCATCGCCATCCAGCCCCAACTCCCTTGTCTGACCAGCGGGCTGTCAAGCCCGAACCCCTGGCAGCGTAGCCACGCCCGACCCCACTCTGTGATCAATTCACCACAGAACGCATCCGTTCGTGGGTAAGTCAGAGGGAGAGCGCACCGACATGAAGAATTCCGTCCGCCGGTTCACCGAGTCGCTGGTGCGGTTGTTACGACCGGCCCCCATCACCGCCCATCCGTACTCCTGCGTATATGTGGCCGGCCCCACTGTCCGCCGTACCGGTGAGCGTCCGCTGTGCGGGGAGGACGGCCCACTGGTGCGTCCCTATCTCGTGGCGCACGAGCGGCAGTTGACCGAGGCGCGGCGGCGATCGCGCACGTTGTGGATTGCCGTGCACGCTGTGGACATCAGGCCCTGGCCCCTTCGCCGAGCCGAGGTCGCCGCGTGAACGGGGAGCAGGGCGAAAGCCGCACGTTCAGGTTGCTGCCCTGGACGGCGGCGGAGGGCAAGCCGTGTTACGTCCTGGGGGACGGCACCGGCTACGTGTCACGGGTGGCTGACGGTATCGAGAGCATCCAACTCGGCATGGCGGACGACTTGCTCGGCCACGCCGCCGACCTTCTGGCGGACCGGCGCGTCACAGGCGCGGAGCTCCACTTCCTCGCCAGTCGGCTGAGCGAGTCGTTGCGGGAGGTCAAGCGGGTCGCTGAGAGCCGGGGTTCGCGACTGAACGCGAGTGGACCTGTTCCGGACAATGACAGGCTGGGGCACCGAGAACCGGACATCGACAGCCGATGAGTCGGCAACCCGCTTGACGACGCCAACGAGGAGAACGGGTACACCGTCGCCCGCGTCGACACCGGGCACGGCAACGGTGATCGCCTTGCGGTGGTCGGCGCGCTGCTCGGTGCCCAGGTGGGCGATTTCCTGCGGACGGAGGCGTGCTGGGGGCTGTTGCGGACAGGGGGGTGGCATAGCCGCGGGCGACTTCGAGGCATTCGCTGTCAGCGGAAGAGGTCGAGGAACCCGTTCAACCAGATCCCGACGAACACGATCGCCAGGAGCGCGCAGCCCATGGCCGCCAAGGACTGGCGGAACGAACCCGCCTCCGGCGCGTCACCCCGTACCTCAGGGAGGGTGTCCCAGGTGACCGGGTGGCCGAGGGCCTTGGAGGCGGCGGTCCGCACGGCCGCCAACTGCTGCTCGACAAAGGGGGAGTCGGCCGCAGACTCCTGGCCTTGTCAGGCCAGGGCCCGCATCCGCCGTACGGGGTCGCTGTACCTCTCCTAGAACGCGGCGACCTCGTCAGGAAGCCTGTCCTCTTCGAGGTAGGTCCACCGGCCGGCCTCGGCCGGGTCGCCGTACAGCCGGTAGATGTCGGCCAGGCGTCGGCGCAGGCCGGGGTGGTGCGGGTAGGACGAGACCAGTCCGCGCAGCCGTTGGCGCGCCATGGGTACGCGTCCTGCGGCGAGGTCGGCGTCCACGCGCTCCAGTGTCTCCTTCAGTGCCATGCGCACATCATCGGGCCTGCCCGGCGGCGTGTGTGAATGAATTATTTCAAGGTGCCCGGGAGACCTAGTCGGTTGTAGCTTCTGTGGGTGGTCGGGAGTGTGCTCGATGCGGCCCTGGGTGGTCCGACGACGTGGGCGGCATGCGTATGGGGAGGTCGGAGCGGTGCTGGGGCTGTTGGGCTTCTATGAAGAGTTCAATGACGCGGGGGTGCGGCCGAACGGCCGGCTGCGTGACGCCGTACGTCCTGTCGGTGAGCCCGACGAGGGCGAGATCGTGGCCTATCTGGATGCCGGTCATGTGCTGCTGGACGTGATGGAAGCGGGGCGGGACGTTCTGACCGGGCTTGCGCACCGTCATTCCGCGGGGTGTTCGTCACTGGTCACGGATGGGTTCTGGCTGTGGCGACAGGACTTCTCGCACTACCTCGAAACGCATCATGTCGCCTTGCCCGGACCGTTCCTGAGCCAAGTCCGCGACTCCGATTACCGCATGCCCGCGCTGGTGTGCGCTGACTTCGCGCCGCACTACGACGAGACCATGCCGGTCGTCGGCTGGTCATCCGCGACTCCATGGCCGTTGACGGAAGAGGTCATCCAGCCCGAGTCCCGCCGCGTGTGAGCGCGGCGGCAGCCCCGGTGATCAATGCCGTTGTCAGACGCTCGTGCCAGGGTGTCGCCCATGAGCACTCCCGACCGCGCCATGCCGCCCCTGGACGCCGACGAGCGGACCTCGCTGACGAGTTGGCTGGACTTCTACCGCACCACCCTTGCGCAGAAGTGCGAGGGGCTCGACGACGAGCGGTTGCGTGAGGCATCCGTGGAGCCCTCGCCGATCAGTTTGCTCGGCCTCATCCAGCACATGGCGGAGGTCGAGCGGAACTGGTTCCGTCGGATCCTGGTCCAGGAGGACGCGCCGCCGATCTTCACCCCCGACGCCGACCCGTCGGGGCACGACGGCGGGTTCGACCTCGTCGAGGGGGCCGGCTACGAAGAGGCGCTGTCGATCTGGCGGGCCGAGGTGGAGCGGGCCAGGGCGAACTGCGCCGCCCGGTCGCTCGACGACACCAGCCCGTTCATGGGTGGGCAGGTCACGCTGCGCTGGATCTACACGCACATGATCGGTGAGTACGCCCGCCACTGCGGGCACGCCGACCTCATCCGCGAGCGCATCGACGGCCGGACGGGGGTCTGAGCCGGCGCCGGATCGCCACGGGCCACACCGTCGCCTTCTTCCGCCGGTACCTCATGGGCGACATGCCGGCGGAGGCACTCCTGGCCGGCCGGGAGAAGCCGCCCGACGTGCCCGATGTGCCCGACGTGCCGGACGTGGTGAAAGTGGAGTATGTGAAGCCGCACTGAAGCGGCGGTCCGGCCGGTCGCGGCGTGAGTGGGCGAGGAGGCGTGATGCGAACCAGCGACGAGATCTATCACCGGGTCCGCTGGGATCCGCGGTTCGACCCGGCCCGGTTCGTGCTGGGGATCAGCCAGCGCGGGGATGCCTGCACACGCATCCCGCTGCCTTCATTCGTGCCCGGGGGTGACATCCCGTGGCACCGGGTGGTGTTCATCGAGGCGGACGGCGAGGTGGTCTGGGACCGGGCCACGGGCGTGGACCGCATCGACGCGTCGGGCGCCGGCCGGGTGCGGGACCCGCAAGCGGACCGTAGTTTCGATACGAGCTCCGGCAGGGGCGATCTCGTCGGCGTCCTCGACGTGCCCCCGACGGCCCGCACAGCGGTGGCCTGGATCCCGCCCGCGGAACTGTGGCCGCCGATCCAGGACATCCGCCGGGATTACGATCCGCAGATCCACCGGTGGCCGCCGCACGTCAATGTGCTCTTCGGCTTCGTGCCGGAGTCCGACTTCGAGCGGGCCGCCCCGCTGCTCGCCGCGGCGACGGCCGAGACGCCGGTCTTCACCGCCCGGCTGGACGGGGTGCGCACCTTCCGGCACAGGGCGTACTTCACCGTGTGGCTCGACCCGACGGCAGCCGGCCAGGCGCCGTGGGCCCACCTGCACCGCCTGCTGCAGCAGCGGTTCCCGCGCTGCGGTGGGCCCGCCAAGAACTTCACCCCACATCTGTCCCTGGGCCGGACCCGGGATCCGCGGCGAGTCACCGCCGACTGTGTCACCCGGCTCGACACCATGGCGGCGACAGTCTGGGAACTCGTCCTGCTCTCACGCAGGGGCGACGGGCCGATGCGGCCGCGGGCCACGGTCGCCCTGCGAACCGGCGAGGTCCGCCGGCTGCCCGCGCCCAACCTCGGAGCGCCGGGCCCGGAGGACACGGCGTGGCTCTCCGGGATCACCGACAGATGAAGTCATGGCCGGCTGGGGCAAAGCGCCGGCCGGACAGTCGAGCCAGGCGACGCGCCGCAACTCCGGGCTGAACCGGGCCGGCAGGCGGATGTCCGTCACCAGCTCCCGGACCCGTGGCACGGCTGCCTCGATAGGGACAGCACTGTGCACGCTCGGACCATCGGCGTATTCCAAGGCGGCCCCCTCACACCGGAGTTGCTGACCATTCCGATCCTGGACCACGGGCGCGACAGGCCCTGGCCCGGCTGTGTTCCCGGCGGTCCGGACAGCGCTGCCTCGGCCCCGTCACCACAGGGAACGGGCGGCATCCGAGGCCGGGAATGCGTTGTCGGTGGGAACCGATACCGTCGGAACATGTCCAACATGGCCGTCCTCGAAGGTGTGCTGGAGCGCATCACGTACGCCAACGAGGAGAACGGGTACACCGTCGCCCGCGTCGACACCGGTCGGGGCGCGGGCGATCTGCTGACGGTCGTCGGGTCGCTGCTCGGTGCCCAGGTCGGGGAGTCCCTGCGGATGGAGGGGCGCTGGAGCTCGCACTCCCAGTACGGCAAGCAGTTCACGGTGGAGAACTACACGACCGTGCTGCCCGCCACCATCCAGGGCATCCGCCGCTATCTCGGCTCCGGCCTGATCAAGGGCATCGGCCCGGTGATGGCGGACCGGATCACCACCCACTTCGGCGTCGACACCCTCGACGTCATCGAGCAGGAGCCGAAGCGGCTGGTCGAGGTCCCCGGGCTCGGGCCGAAGCGGACGAAGATGATCGCCGCGGCCTGGGAGGAGCAGAAGGCGATCAAGGAGGTGATGGTCTTCCTCCAGGGGGTCGGCGTCTCCACCTCCATCGCCGTCCGTATCTACAAGAAGTACGAGGACGCGTCGATCTCCGTCGTGAAGAACCAGCCCTACCGGCTGGCCGCCGACGTCTGGGGTATCGGCTTCCTCACCGCCGACAAGATCGCCCAGGCCGTCGGCATCCCGCACGACAGCCCCGAGCGGGTGAAGGCCGGACTGCAGTACGCGCTGTCGCAATCCACCGACCAGGGCCACTGCTTCCTCCCCGAGGAGCGGCTGATCGCCGACGGAGTGAAGCTGCTCCAGGTCGATACGGGGCTGGTCATCGAGTGCCTCGCCGAACTGGCCGAGGACCCGGAAGGCGTCGTACGGGAGAAGGTGCCCTCGCCCGAGGGCGGCGAGCCGGTCACGGCCGTGTATCTCGTGCCGTTCCACCGTGCCGAGGTCGCGCTCGCCGCGCAGGTGCAGCGGCTGCTGCGGACGCCCGAGGACCGGTTGCCGGCCTTCGTGGACGTCGACTGGGACAAGGCGCTGACCTGGCTCGCGGGCCGTACGGGGGCGAAGCTGGCCCCCGAGCAGGAGGCCGCGGTCCGGCTCGCGCTCAGCCGCAAGGTCGCCGTCCTGACCGGTGGGCCCGGCTGCGGGAAGTCGTTCACCGTCCGGTCCATCGTCGAGCTGGCCCGCGCCAAGAAGGCCAAGGTGGTGCTGGCCGCGCCCACCGGGCGGGCGGCCAAGCGGCTCTCCGAGCTGACCGGGGCCGAGGCGTCCACCGTGCACCGGCTGCTCGAACTGAAACCGGGGGGCGATGCCGCGTACGACCGGGACCGGCCGCTGGACGCCGATCTGGTCGTCGTCGACGAGGCGTCGATGCTGGATCTGCTGCTCGCCAACAAACTGCTGAAGGCGGTGGCACCCGGTGCCCATCTGCTGCTCGTGGGGGATGTCGACCAGCTGCCGTCGGTCGGCGCGGGGGAGGTGCTGCGCGACCTGCTCGCCGACGGCAGCCCCGTTCCGGCGGTCCGACTGACCACGATCTTCCGTCAGGCCCAGCAGTCCGGAGTCGTCACCAACGCGCACCGGATCAACTCCGGGGTACCGCCGCTCACTCAGGGACTCAACGACTTCTTCCTCTTCGTGGAGGACGAGACGGAGGACGCGGGCGTGCTCGCGGTGGACGTCGCCGCCCGCCGTATTCCGGCCAAATTCGGGCTGGACGCGCGGCGTGACGTACAGGTCCTGGCCCCGATGCACCGCGGCCCGGCCGGTGCGGGCACGCTCAACGGGCTCCTCCAGCAAGCCATTACCCCGGGCCGCCCCGATCTGCCCGAGAAGCGGTTCGGCGGCCGGGTCTTCAGGGTCGGCGACAAGGTCACCCAGATCCGCAACAACTACGACAAGGGGGAGAACGGCGTCTTCAACGGCACGGTCGGCGTCGTCACCGCCCTCGACCTGGATGAACAGCGGCTGACGGTACTGACCGACGAGGACGAGGAGATCGGTTACGACTTCGACGAGCTGGACGAGCTGGCCCACGCGTACGCCATGACGATCCACCGCTCCCAGGGCAGCGAGTACCCGGCCGTCGTCATCCCCGTCACCAAGAGCGCCTGGATGATGCTCCAGCGGAACCTGCTGTACACCGCCGTGACCAGGGCCAAGAAGCTCGTCGTGCTGGTCGGCTCGCGACAGGCGATCGGCCAGGCGGTCCGCACGGTTTCCGCAGGCAGACGCTGTACGGCGCTGGATTACCGGCTGTCAGGGGGCTTGGGAGGAGGATCCCCCGAAAAAATGATCGATCAAATCGGTGGGAAACATCACGGAGGCCTTCCGGAACCGGAGTCAAGGGGGCAGGATGAGTAAGCTCGCGGCACTCAGTGCCGCGAGTAGGTCCAATGGACGACCCCGAGTGCACTCTCCTGAGCCAAATGGGGGAGGGTGGAGACAGTCAGGGAACCTCGAAGAAGAGGCACTACGTCGGTGAGGGATGACGTGAGCGAGCACACCAGCAACGCTGTAGTACTGAGGTACGGCGATGGCGAGTACACCTACCCGGTGATCGACAGCACCGTCGGCGACAAGGGCTTCGACATCGGGAAGCTCCGGGCCAATACCGGCCTGGTCACGCTGGACAGCGGATACGGCAACACCGCAGCGTATAAATCCGCCATCACCTACCTCGACGGTGAACAGGGCATCCTGCGCTACCGCGGCTACCCGATCGAGCAGCTCGCCGAGCGCTCGACGTTCCTCGAGGTCGCGTACACGCTCATCAACGGTGAGCTTCCCAAGGTCGACGAGCTGTCGACCTTCAAGAACGAGATCACCCAGCACACGCTGCTGCACGAGGACGTCAAGCGGTTCTTCGACGGCTTCCCGCGCGACGCCCACCCGATGGCCATGCTGTCCTCGGTCGTCAGCGCGCTGTCCACGTTCTACCAGGACAGCCACAACCCGTTCGACGAGGAGCAGCGCCACCTCTCGACGATCCGTCTGCTGGCCAAGCTGCCGACGATCGCCGCGTACGCGTACAAGAAGTCGATCGGCCACCCCTTCGTCTACCCGCGCAACGACCTCGGGTACGTCGAGAACTTCCTGCGCATGACCTTCTCGGTTCCCGCCCAGGAGTACGAGCTGGACCCGGTCGTCGTCTCCGCGCTCGACAAGCTGCTCATCCTGCACGCGGACCACGAGCAGAACTGTTCGACCTCCACCGTGCGTCTGGTCGGCTCCTCGCAGGCGAACATGTTCGCCTCGATCTCCGCCGGTATCTCGGCGCTGTGGGGCCCGCTGCACGGTGGCGCCAACCAGTCGGTGCTGGAGATGCTCGAAGGCATCCAGGCCAACGGCGGCGATGTCGACTCCTTCATCCGCAAGGTGAAGAACAAGGAGGACGGCGTCCGGCTGATGGGCTTCGGCCACCGCGTCTACAAGTCCTTCGACCCGCGCGCCAAGATCATCAAGGCCGCGGCCCACGACGTGCTGTCCGCGCTCGGCAAGTCCGACGAGCTGCTCGACATCGCGCTGAAGCTGGAGGAGCACGCGCTCTCCGACGAGTACTTCGTCTCGCGCAACCTCTACCCGAACGTGGACTTCTACACGGGTCTGATCTACCGGGCCATGGGCTTCCCGACCGAGATGTTCACCGTGCTCTTCGCGCTCGGCCGGCTTCCCGGCTGGATCGCCCAGTGGCACGAGATGATCAAGGAGCCGGGTTCCCGCATCGGCCGCCCGCGCCAGATCTACACCGGCGAGGTCCTGCGTGACTTCGTCCCGGTCGAGGGCCGCTGAACCTCGTACCACCCCTGCACCACCCCGGCCGCCGAGGCCGGTCGTCTTCGCCCCGAGTACCGCGCTTTCGCACAGAGCGCGGTGTCCGGGGCGATTTGCGTGACCGACGCAGCCGTGCGCGGTGCCGCCCGCCGGGCCGACAGCGAGAAGCGCCCCGCCATCGATCCCCCCACGGGCCGACAGCGAGGCGCTTCCCATATCCCGGAGCGGATTCCCCCCACGGGATCCGGCCGGGCGTCTGCGGGAGCCGAAGCTCCTGGGCGCTCCTCACCTACTGCGAGCTGCGCTCTTCACTTGTACTTCCGGTGCGGTCCGCCGGGGTACGTACGCACGGGAGGGCCGCTCAAAGCTCCCCGGTGCACGTGCCCCGGCCAACGCTTGCCCGAAGCATCCCCCAAGACACTTCGACGGACGTCCCCCAAGACATCCTTGGCATCGCACTCTTAGACTCGCGAACCCACCGGATGGTTACCCTGAAACCGGTGTGATCTAAATCTCTTTGTGGAAGTTACGTGAAGGCGCGCAGCCGCAGGCTGTTCGTCACGACGAAGACCGATGAGAACGCCATCGCCGCTCCCGCAATCATAGGGTTGAGCAGGCCAAATGCCGCAAGGGGTAGGGCGGCTACGTTATAGCCGAATGCCCAGAAGAGATTGCCCTTGATGGTCGCCAGAGTGCGCCGGGAGAGCCGGATCGCATCGGCCGCCACCTTGAGATCTCCACGAACGAGGGTCAGATCACTCGCCTCGATCGCGGCGTCCGTACCGGTTCCCATCGCCAGGCCGAGATCGGCGGTGGCGAGGGCGGCCGCGTCATTGACCCCGTCACCGACCATGGCTACGGAGCACCCCAGGGCCCGGAGCCGCTCGATGACGTGGACCTTCTCCTCGGGCAGGACCTCGGCATGGACCTCGTCGATCCCGACGGCGTGGGCCACGGCGTCCGCCACGGCCCGGTTGTCGCCGGTCAGCAGAACGGGACGGAGGCCGAGCGCGCGCAGCTCGGCGACGGCTGCCGCGCTGGACTCCTTGACCGCGTCGGCGACGGCGAGGACGCCGCGTGCCTGCCCGTCCCAGGCGACCACGATCGCGGTACGGCCCCGAGCCGCCGCGTCCGCCACGGCGCCGGACAGGGTGTCGGGGATGTCGATGCCAGCGTCGGCGAGCAGTTGCGGGCGGCCGACCAGCACCTGGTGCCCGTCGATCGTGCCGCGTACGCCGAGGCCCGTGATGCCGACGAAGTCCTCGGGGGCGGGGAGTGGGCCGCCGATGCGTTCCGTGGCTCCGGCGGCGACGGCCTGGGCGACGGGGTGCTCGGAGGAGTGCTCCAGCGCGCCGGCCAGCCGCAGGAGGCGGGTCTCGTCGGTGCCGGGTGCGGGGTGGATGTCCTGGAGGGTCATCCGGCCGGTGGTGACCGTGCCGGTCTTGTCGAGGACGATCGTGTCGATGCGATGCGTGGTCTCCAGGACCTCCGGGCCCTTGATCAGGATGCCGAGCTGGGCGCCGCGTCCCGTGCCGACCATGAGGGCGGTGGGAGTGGCGAGGCCCAGGGCGCAGGGGCAGGCGATGATCAGCACGGCGACGGCGGCGGTGAACGCCGCGGTCACGTCGTCCGTGAGGAGCAGCCACGCGATCAGGGTGGCCACTGCGAGCACCAGCACCACGGGGACGAAGACCGCGGAGATCCGGTCGGCGAGACGCTGCACCTCGGCCTTGCCGTTCTGGGCGTCCTCGACGAGTTTCGCCATCCGGGCCAGCTGGGTGTCGGCGCCGATGCGGGTGGCTTCGACGACGAGCCTGCCGGAGGCGTTCACGGTGGCCCCGGTGACCCGGTCGCCGATGCTCACATCGACCGGGACGGACTCGCCGGTGAGCATGGAGGCGTCCACGGCGGACGTGCCCTCGACGACGGTGCCGTCGGTGGCGATCTTCTCGCCGGGGCGGACGACGAAGCGGTCGCCGACGGCGAGCCGGCCGACGGGGACACGTACCTCGGTGCCGCCCCGGAGGACGGAGACGTCCTTCGCGCCCAGGTGCATCAGCGCGCGCAGAGCGGAACCGGCCTTCCGCTTGGACTTCGCCTCCAGGTAGCGGCCCAGCAGGATGAAGGTGACGACGCCGGCCGCGACCTCCAGATAGATGGTGGACGAGCCTTCCCCGAGCTCTCGGCCCCGATCGAGCAGGGGAGACCCCATTGCGCGCGAGACCGTGAAGTCGAAGCCGTGCCGCATCCCGGTCATGCCTGCGTCACCGAGGAACAGCGCCCACAGGGACCAGCCGAAGGCGGCGAGGGTGCCGACCGAGACCAGGGTGTCCATGGTGGCCGCACCGTGCCGGAGATTGGTCCAGGTGGCGCGGTGGAAGGGCAGTCCGCCCCAGACGACGACGGGGGCCGCGAGGGTGAGGGAGAGCCACTGCCAGTTGTCGAACTGGAGGGCGGGGACCATCGCGAGCACGACGACGGGGGCGGCGAGGACGGCCGAGACGATCAGACGCTGACGCAGTGATGCGAGGGTGTCGGCGGCCTTCCGGTCGGCGGGGTCGTCGGTGCCGGTGCCGGTGCCGGTGTCGGCTTCGGTGCCGGTCGGGCTCTCGGTGGCTTGTCCGGTGCGGACTCGGGTGCTGTCCGCGCCGCCGCCCTCAAAGGCTTCTGTGGCGGCGATTGCGGGTGTGGCCGGTGCAGCGGCCTGTGCCGGGGCGGGCGGGGCCGGTTCGGGGCGGCGTACCGGCTGCGCCGTATAGCCGGTCTTCTCGACCGTGGCGATCAGATCCGCGAGGTCGGTCCCTGGACCGAAGGAGACGCGGGCCTTCTCGGTCGCGTAGTTGACGGTGGCGGTGACGCCGTCCATCCGGTTGAGTTTCTTCTCGACGCGGGCCGCGCAGGAGGCGCAGGTCATTCCGCCGATCGTGAGTTCGGCCCGCGAACCCTCCGCTGACGGGGGCGCGGTCTCTGTTGCGCTGTGCATGTCCGAACTCCTGAAACGCCGACCGGGCCGTGCCCCACCAGTATCTGCTGGTCGGTCCGGCCCGGCGGCACAAGGGGTGGTGCGGGTGCACCCGGCGTACCGGGTTCGCCCCGATCGTGTTCAGGCCCGGCCGACGAGCTCGTAGCCGGCCTCGTCGACCGCGGCGCGCACGGCGTCCTCGGCCAGCGGGGCCCGGGAGACGACGGTCACCTGGCCGGTGGAGGCGACGGCCTTGACCGAGGTGACACCCTCGATGCCGGAGATCTCCTCGGAGACGGCGCCTTCGCAGTGTCCGCAGGTCATGCCGGTGACCTGGTAGACGGTGGTCACCGCGCCCGCCGGTGCGCCGGAGTCCGCACTGTCGTGGCAGGAGCCGCTGGGCGAGCAGCAGGATCCGGTGGCCTGGGGGAGCTGGGTCTCGGCGGTCATGGTGTTCTCCTCTTCGACGAGCCAAAAGGGCGTGGTGTCGGGAACCCCGGGAGACCCGTGCGCCCCAACACTCATCACACTATACCCCTAGGGGGTATGAATGCGAGTGCCGCTACCCGCTGCGCGCGCTTGCTCCTCGGTGGGAGCCGGGATGTATCCCTGCGAGAAGAGCGCGCGGCCCGGGCCGGCGTCGGTGACCCGGGCGACCGACCGGATCGCGACGCCGTGCGTCGAGTCCTGGAGTGAGTGCAGCACGGCGACGCCGAGGTGCCTGGCTATCGCGGGCGCGGCGAGGCGGAAACGCCCGTTCGGCCTCCGGAGGGAGGGCGGGGCGGCAACCCCGGCGAACGCCGACCGGAGGCTGCGCCCGACGGCGTGGGCGCCCCGCACGGCACCTCGGTCTCCAGTGGGGCGCGCAGGCCTGTGCCCTTCATGGCGACGGCATCATGCCGAGCCTGCCCACGTGTCGGCTCCGAACGTGCCCTTCACATCGGATGCGACGGTGGTGGCGTCCACCTTGGCTTGCAGGGCGTACACGATCGTCTTGCGTGCGCTGCGGACGCTGAGGTGGACTGGGCTGTCGCCTGGGTGGTCCGCAAGGATGCGCTTCAGTTCTCCGACGGACTGTTCGGTGATCCGGTGGGCGGGGAGGGCGAGCCGCACGGGGGGTTTCCCGCCGTGCTCGGCGGAGGACACGTCCAGTACCGCGAGTTCTCTGCCGAAGACGTTCACGGTTCCGTCCCGGTCTTCGATCCTGCCCTTGACGGCAACGACGTTGTCTTCGGCCAGTGCGTGCTGCACGAGTTGGTAGGCGGCGGGGAAGAAGAGGACCTCGATGCCGGCATCACGGTCCGCGAGGTTCACGATGGCCCAGGCGTTGCCCTGTTTGGTCATCTTGAGCTGGATGCCGGTGATCAGTCCGGAAAGTTGCACGTCCCCGGTGGTGCGGCCGGAGGCGAGCAGTTCGGCGATGGAGCAGTCCCGGGCGCCGGAGAGGATGTGCTCGGCGCCGTCCAGCGGGTGGGCCGAGACGTAGAGGCCGAGCATTTCGCGTTCGGTCGCCAGGAGCTGTCTGCGGGGCCACTCCGAGTCGTTGATGGGGAAGTCGAGGCCGAAGGCCGGTTCGCCGCTTCCTTCGCCGCCCAGGTCGGCGAAGAGATCGTCTTGTCCGAAGCTTGCCGCTTTCTTCACAGGGATGATCGCGTCGATGGCGTCCTCGTGGATGGCGGTGAGGCCCTTGCGGGAATGCTCCAGGGAGTCGAAGGTGCCTGCCTTGATCAGGGACTCCACAGCTCGTTTGTTCAGTGCGGGCAGGTCGGCCTTGTCGAGGAAGTCGGAAAAGGAAGTGAATTTCCCTTTCCGGCGGCGGGTGTCGACGATGGCCTCGATGACGTTGTCGCCGACGTTGCGTACGGACCGCAGCCCGAACCGTACGTCGTCGCCGACGGCGGTGAACTCGGCGACGGACTCGTTCACGTCGGGCTGGAGGACCCGGACGCCGTTCTTGCGGGCGTCGGCGAGGTAGATCGCGGCCTTGTCCTTGTCGTCGCCGACCGAGGTGAGCAGGGCGGCCATGTACTCGGCCGGATAGTTGGCCTTGAGGTAGGCGGTCCAGTATGAGACGAGGCCGTAGCCGGCGGTGTGGGACTTGTTGAAGGCGTAGCCGGAGAACGGGAGCATGACGTCCCACAGGGCCTTGATGGCTTCCTCGTTGTACCCGTTGCCCCGCATGCCGTCGTGGAACTTGTCCCACTCCGCGGCCAGCACCTCCGGTTTCTTCTTGCCCATCGCGCGGCGCAGCAGGTCGGCACCGCCGAGGGTGTACCCGGCCAGTTCCCGGGCGATGGCCATGATCTGCTCCTGGTAGACGAGCAGATGGAAGGTGTTGCCGAGGATCGGCTCCAGTGAGTCGCGCAGCTCGGGGTGGATCGGGGTGATCTCCTGGCGGCCGGTCTTACGGTGTGCGTAGTTGGTGTGCGCGTTCGCCGCCATGGGGCCGGGCCGGTAGAGGGCGTTGACCGCGGCGATGTCCTCGAACCGGGTGGGTTCCATCTGCTTCAGCAGGACGCGCATGCCGCCGCCGTCGAGCTGGAAGACACCGAACGTGTTGCCCTCGGCCAGCAGCCGGTACGTCTTGGCGTCGTCCAGAGGGATCACGAGGGTGGACAGGTCGCCGTCCAGGGGATCTACGGTGGCCAGGCTGATGCCCCGGTTCTCGCGGATGTTCTCGATGGCCTGGTCGATGACCCCCAGGTTCCGCAGCCCCAGGAAGTCCATTTTGATCAGGCCCATGGCTTCGCAGGACGGGTAGTCGAAGCCGGTGATCTTCACGCCGTCCGAGGCGCGCATGTGCAGGGGAATGCGGTCGGTGAGCTTCGTCTTGGAAAGGATCACCGCCGCGGCGTGCACGCCGGTGCCGCGGGTGAGGCCCTCCACCCCGCGGGCGGTGTCGATGACCCGCTTCACCTCCTGTTCGCTGTCATACATCTGCCGGATCTCGCCGGCCTCGCCATACCGCTCGTGGGAGGAGTCGAAGACGGCAGCCAGTGGGGCTGACTTGCCGTTCTGGTCCGGCGGGAGCGCCTTGGTGATCCGCTCGCCGTGGGAGTAGGGACAGCCGAGGATGCGCGAGGAGTCCTTGATCGCGTTCTTGGCCTTGATCTTGCCGAACGTGTTCACCATGGCGGTGTAGTCCTCGCCGTACTTCTCGGTGACGTAGCGGACCATCCGGTCGCGCTGACGGTCGTCGAAGTCGAGGTCGACGTCCGGCGGGTTGATGCGTTCGGGGTTCAGAAACCGTTCGAAGAGAAGGCCGTGCTCCAGGGGGCACAGCTCGGTGATGCGGGTGGCGTAGGCCACGATGGAGCCGGTGGCCGACCCTCGGCCCGGACCGAGCGGGATCCTGTTTTCCCGGGCGTGGCGGCAGATGTCCGCCACGACGAGGAAGTAGGAGCTGAAACCCATGGGGCCGATGACCGACATCTCGGTCTCGAAGCGGTCCATGACGTGCTGGGGGACCGGGTCCCCGTAGCGCATCGCCAGACCCCTGAGGACTTCCTTGCGCAGCCACGACTCCTGGGTCTCGCCTTCGGGCACGTCCGGGAACTGCGGCATCTCGTCGACGTAGTCGAAGACCTCGTCATAGGACTCGATGCGCTCGGCAATCAGCAGGGTGTTGTCGCAGGCTTCCGGCAGCTCCGAGAACAGGCTGCGCATCTCGGCGGCTGTCTTGAGGTAGTAGCCGGAGCCGTTGAACCGGAAGCGGCCCGGGTCGTCCTTGTTCTTGCCGACACCGATGCACAGCAGGCTGTCGTGAGCGTCGGCCTGGTCCTCGGTGACGTAGTGCGCGTCATTGGTGGCCAGGAGGGGAATGTTCAGGTCCCTGGCCAGACGCAGCAGGCCCTCACGGACCTCACGCTCGATGTCCAGGCCGTGGTCCATCAGCTCCAGGAAGTAGTTCTCGCGGCCGAAGATCTCCTGGTAGACCGCGGCAGCAGCCTTCGCCTCGTCATACTGGTTCAGCCGCAGGCGGGTCTGGATCTCGCCGGACGGACAGCCGGTGGTGGCGATGACGCCGTCCGGTCGCTCAGCGATCAACTCCCGGTCCATGCGCGGCTTTCCGGCAGGGAACTGACCCTCATAGCTCGCCTGCGTGCTGAGCCGGAACAGGTTCCGCAAGCCCAGGCTGTTCCGCGCCCACATGGTCATGTGAGTGAAGCGGCCGCCACCGGAGACATCCTTCGACCCCTCACCGTCCGCGCTCATGGCACGGCGGCCTCCCGGCCCCCAGAACTCCTGCTTCCGGACGAACCGAGAGGAAGGTGCCACGTACGCCTCGATGCCGATGATCGGCCTGATCCCCTCGAAGCCCTTCGCGACCTGCGCGAACTCGTAGGCGCCGAACATGTTGCCGTGATCGCTCATGGCGATCGCAGGCATCCCCTGTCGGGCCACCTCGCCGAACATCGGCTTCAGCTTCTGCGCGCCGTCCAGCATCGAGTATTCGGTGTGATTGTGCAGGTGAACGAAGGAATCCGGCACGGGTGGGTCACCTCCGAGGTGAGTAGGAAGCCCCATCCCGGCCAGAGGCGCGATGGTGGCCTTGTCGGTGGCCGACCGCACCGGCATCGGCAGATGGGCGGACGACTCGACCCGTCGCGGTGCGGTCACGCCGACGGGACGGCCAATGGGCCGCACCGCCCGTGAACGCGATCAGCCCGAGCCCTTGAAGCGCGGGCCCGGCAGCCACCCGGCCGCCGGGCAGCACTCCTCCTGCCGCACTGCTTGCCAAACCGCACGTTGACCAGAGACATCAAAGCGAGCATGGCGTACTGGAATCAAACAACCATTTCGCCGATCAGACTCAACGATTGGTTGTCCACCTAGGATGGTCAGCATGGACCTCACCGCCGTGCGCACCTTCGTCACCGCTACGGACGCGGGACAGTTCCAAGAAGCCGCTGCCCACTTGTCGATCACCCCACAAGCCGTCTCCAAGCGCATCGCCATGCTGGAGAAGGACCTCGGTGTGCAGCTGTTCAGCCGTACGGCCCGCGGAGCCCGGCTCACCATCGATGGGCAGGCGTTCCTGCCTTACGCCCGGGCTCTCCTCCAAGCCGAGGAACGGGCAGCCGCTTCCGTGCGGCCAGGGCGCCGGGCGTTGCGCGTCGACGTGATCGGCCGCCGGCTCTCAGTGGCGGGTCTGTTGCGCGACTTCCACCGCGCGTATCCCGAGACCGATCTTGATGTCGTGACCCTCTTCGACTCCGACACGGCCATCGCCGCCGTCCGGTCCGGGACGATCGACGCGACCTTCCGCGCCGTGACCATGCCGGGCCGGCAGCTCCCCGACGATATCGAGGCCACTCCGGTCTTCGACGAACCGCTGTACCTGTTCACCGGGCCGGCTCACGAGTTCGCGGCCGCCCGCGCGATCGCTCCCGCCCAGCTCGCCGGGCGCCGGATCTGGATGCCCGGCAACATGCCTGGCACCGAGTGGGCCGCCTACTACGACGAACTCGCCGCCACGTTCGGTCTCACCATCGACTCGGTCGGCCCCAACTTCGGTATCGAGCCCCTCCTCGACACGATCGCGGGCTCCTCGACATTGGCGACCTTCGTCAGCGAGCAGACTCCGCTGGTCTGGCCCGCCGGCCACGACCTGCGGCGCATCCCCCTGCACGACCCGACCCCGGTCTACCCCCACTCACTGATCTGGCGCACCGACAACCCGCACCCCGCCCTCACCGCACTGCGCAACCACCTCATTTCTACCTACCCCGGCCGCCCCGACAGCGGGACCTGGACACCGAAGTGGGCCCAGCGCGCCACACCGCCGA
>NZ_FMDF01000230.1 GCF_900091955.1 Streptomyces sp. Ncost-T10-10d | reverse complement strand
CCGGCCTGCCGGTCGGCCCCGACCGGACGCCATCTCCGTACGCGAGGCCCTGCCGCACGGCGGGGCCTCGCGCATATCCGTTCCGACCTAGATCAGCCCGTGCTCGCTGAGGTACTCCAGCTGCGCCAGGACCGAGAGTTCCGCCGCGGGCCACAGAGACCGGTCCACGTCCGCGTACACCTGCGCCACCACCTCCGAGGCCGTCCGGTGTCCGGCCTCGACCGCCGTCTCCACCTGGGCCAGCCGGTGCGCGCGGTGTGCAAGGTAGAACTCGACCGCGCCCTGAGCGTCCTCCAGCACCGGGCCGTGCCCGGGCAGCACCGTGTGCACGCCGTCGTCGACCGTCAGCGAACGCAGCCTCCGCAACGAGTCGAGGTAGTCGCCGAGCCGCCCGTCCGGATGCGCGACGACCGTGGTGCCGCGTCCGAGGATCGTGTCCCCCGTCAGCACCGCCCGGTCGGCGGGCAGATGGAAGGAGAGCGAGTCCGCAGTGTGCCCGGGGGTCGGCACGACGTGCAGCTCCAGGCCCCCGGTGGTGATCACGTCGCCCGTGGTCAGGCCCTCGCCGCCGAGGCGCAGTGCCGGGTCCAGGGCGCGCACCTCGGTCCGGGTCAGCTCGGCGAAGCGCGCCGCGCCCTCCGCATGGTCCGGGTGCCCGTGGGTGAGCAGGGTGAGCGCGACCCGGCGGCCCGCCCGCTCGGCGGTGTCGATGACGGCCCGCAGATGTGTGTCGTCCAGCGGGCCCGGGTCGATGACGACCGCGAGGTCGGAGTCGGGCTCGGCGACGATCCAGGTGTTGGTGCCGTCCAGCGTCATCGCCGAGGCGTTGGGGGCGAGGACGTTGACGGTACGCGTGGTGGCAGGACCGGACAGCACCCCGCCGCGTGGCTGGCCGGGCAGCGCGGCCGCGTCGCTCATACGGCTTCACCTCCCGCGCCGCCCGCACCTGTCGGCCCGCTCGGGATGTGCTTGGTGAACTCGTCGTGTCCCGGCCAGCTCAGCACCAACTCGTCGCCTTCCAGCCGCGCCTGTGCCAGTACGGGGGTGAGGTCCTGGGATTCCGCCGCCTTCAGGGCCTCGGCGGCTGTCCCGTACGGCCTGAGCGCCCGCAGCGTCGACACGGTCGGCGGCATCATCAGCAACTCGCCCCTGTCGTACCCGTCGGCGGCCTCCCCGGGCGTTGTCCACACCGTGCGGTCGGCCTCCGTGGAGGCGTTGCGGGTGCGCTGGCCCTCGGGAAGCGCGGCGACGAAGAACCAGGTGTCGTAGCGGCGCGGTTCGAACTCGGGGGTGATCCAGCGCGCCCAGGCACCCAGCAGATCGGAGCGCAGCACCAGACCACGCCGGTCCAGGAACTCGGCGACGGAAAGCTCGCGGGCGACCAGTGCCTCGCGGTCGGCCTCCCAGTCGGCGCCGGTGGTGTCGCTGACGACCGTGTCGGCGGTCGGGCCGGCGAGGAGGACACCCGCCTCCTCATACGTCTCACGGACCGCCGCGCAGACGATGGCCTGCGCCTCGGCCGGTGTACCCACGCCAAGCCGCTCGGCCCAGCTCTCCAGCGCGGGTCCGGCCCAGCCGACCAGCCGGTCGTCGTCGCGCGGGTCGACCCCGCCACCCGGATAGGCGTACGCCCCGCCGGCAAAGGCCATGGAGGCGCGGCGGCGCAGCATGTGGACGGCGGGGCCGCCCCCGGTGTCAGCGGCAGGATCACGGAGCAGCATCACGGTGGCGGCCCGCTTCGGGGTCGCGGCCGTCAGCTCGCCTGCGGCGAGTGCCCGGATCCGGTCGGGCCATTCCGGTGGGTACCACTGACCATTGGACATGGCCGGAGGCTATCCGGAACCGCGACGATGTTCGAGAGGCACGTTGATCCGTACATGCCCCGTACACACATGATCCCGCCCGGTCATCACGACCGGACGGGATCAGAGAATCGACAGGGGACGGCAGCAGGCGAACGAGGACCACGGCGGGCGTACGGCTCAGGCCCCGGGGGCCGCAGCGTCACGGCAGCGAGCGACCGTCCGCGACCCGCGGCTCGGGCCCCGGCAGACCACCCGCAGCAGACCTACGGCTCAGGCCCCGACCAGCTCGACCTGGACCTCGACCTCCACCGGCGCGTCCAACGGCAGCACCGCGACGCCCACCGCGCTGCGCGCGTGCACGCCCTTGTCGCCGAGGACCGCGCCCAGCAGCTCGCTGGCGCCGTTGATCACGGCGGGCTGCCCGGTGAAGTCGGATGCCGAGGCGACGAAGCCCACGACCTTCACGACTCGCGCGATCCGGTCCAGGTCGCCCGCGACGGACTTCACGGCGGCCAGTGCGTTGAGCGCGCAGGTCTTCGCCAGTTCCTTGGCCTCGTCGGGCGTGACCTCCGCACCGACCTTGCCGGTGACGGCGAGCTTGCCGTCCACCATCGGGAGCTGGCCGGAGGTGTACACGTACACCCCCGACTGCACGGCCGGCTGGTACGAGGCCAGCGGCGGTACGACGTCCGGCAGCGTCAGCCCGAGTTCGGCGAGCTTCGCTTCGACAGTGCCCGCCACTACGCCTTCTCCCGCTTCAGGTAGGCCACGAGCTGCTCGGGGTTGTTCGGGCCGGGAACGACCTGGACCAGCTCCCAGCCGTCCTCGCCCCAGGTGTCCAGAATCTGCTTGGTCGCGTGCACGAGAAGGGGCACGGTCGCGTATTCCCACTTGGTCATGGCCCGACTGTAATACCTGGCACGCACAGCCTCGTGCGTAGCCCGCGGCCCGACTGGTTAGGCTCGAATACGTGAGCAGGTTCCAGGTCGTCAGCGGCAAGGGTGGTACCGGTAAGACCACGGTCGCCGCCGCCCTCGCGCTCGCCCTCGCGGCCGAGGGCAGGCGGACCCTCCTCGTGGAGGTCGAGGGCAGGCAGGGCATCGCCCAGCTCTTCGAGACGGAGTCCCTTCCGTACGAGGAACGCAAGATCGCCGTCGCGCCGGGCGGCGGCGAGGTGTACGCCCTCGCGATCGACGCCGAACGCGCCCTTCTCGACTACCTCCAGATGTTCTACAAGCTCGGCAGCGCGGGCCGGGCGCTCAAGAAGCTCGGCGCGATCGACTTCGCCACCACGATCGCGCCCGGTGTACGGGACGTGCTGCTGACCGGCAAGGCCTGCGAAGCCGTACGCCGCAAGGACAAGCAGAACCGGTACGTCTACGACTACGTGATCATGGACGCCCCGCCCACCGGGCGCATCACCCGCTTCCTCAATGTGAACGACGAGGTGGCGGGACTGGCCCGGATCGGCCCGATACACAATCAGGCGCAGGCCGTGATGCGGGTGCTGAAGTCCCCGGAAACGGCTGTCCATCTGGTGACGCTGCTCGAGGAGATGCCGGTCCAGGAGACCGCGGACGGCATCGCGGAGCTGCGGGCCGCCGAACTGCCGGTCGGCCGGGTCATCGTGAACATGGTGCGCCCGCATCTGCTGGACGAGGACGCGCTGCGCACCGCCGCGGGCGGCCGCCGCAAGGAGATCGCCAAGGTGCTGACCCGGGCGGGCGTGACCGGCTCCGCGGGGCTCGTGCGCCCCCTGGTCGAGCAGGCGGCCGAGCACGCCCAGCGGGTCGAGCTGGAGCGCGAGCAGCGCGAGGTACTCGCGGGCCTGGAGCTGCCGGGGTACGAACTCCCGCTGATCGGCGAGGGCATGGACCCGGCCGGGCTCTACGACCTGGCGACCGAACTGCGCAAGCAGGGCGTGGGTGACGGGGTGGGACAAGGGGTGGGTACATGACACAGGGCACGGACGCGGACACGGCCACAGATACGGACTCGGACTCGGACTCGGACTCGGCCGCAGACAGGGCCACCGCGCCCGCACCCGCGCTGGACACCGACGCACTGCTCGACGACCCCGGCATCCGGATCGTCGTGTGCTGCGGTTCGGGCGGGGTCGGCAAGACCACGACCGCCGCGGCACTGGGCGTACGGGCGGCCGAGCGCGGCCGTAAGGTCGTCGTCCTCACCATCGACCCGGCGCGCAGGCTCGCCCAGTCCATGGGCATCGACTCGCTGGACAACATCCCGCGCCGGGTGTCGGGCATCGACGGCGAGGGCGCCGGGGAACTGCACGCCATGATGCTCGACATGAAGCGGACGTTCGACGAGATCGTCGAGGCGCACGCGGACGGCGAACGGGCCCGCGCGATCCTGGAGAACCCCTTCTACCAGTCCCTGTCGGCCGGTTTCGCGGGCACACAGGAGTACATGGCGATGGAGAAGCTCGGGCAGCTGCGCGCGCGCAACGAGTGGGACCTGATCATCGTCGACACCCCGCCGTCGCGCTCCGCGCTGGACTTCCTGGACGCACCGAAGCGGCTCGGTTCGTTCCTGGACGGAAAGTTCATCAAGTTGCTGATGGCCCCGGCGAAGATGGGCGGCCGGGCAGGAATGAAGTTCCTCAACGTGGGCATGTCGATGATGACCGGCACCCTCGGCAAGTTGCTCGGCGGTCAGTTCCTCCGCGACGTACAGACCTTCGTGGCAGCGATGGACACCATGTTCGGCGGCTTCCGCACCCGGGCCGACGCCACGTACAAACTGCTGCAGGCGCCCGGTACGGCGTTCCTCGTCGTCGCGACACCGGAGCGGGACGCGCTGCGCGAGGCGGCGTATTTCGTGGAACGGCTGGCCGCGGAACACATGCCGCTGGCCGGCATGGTGCTCAACCGCGTCCATGGCAGCGACGCCGCCCGGCTCCCCTCCGAGCTCGCACTCGCGGCCGCAGAAAATCTTGACGGGGTCGGCATTGTGGATCAGGCGGCCGGGAAGGCTGGACTTCGTGACCCGGCCGACTGGTCGGTCGCCTCTCCCGAAGCCCTTGCCGATCCTGCCGAGCACGAGGACATCGAAGACTGCGAGCCGGATCCCGAACCGGCTCCCGAAGTCGCAACCAGGACCGAGACCGTGACCGAGGCCGCTTCCGTCGAGCAGCTGACCGCAGCCCTGTTGCGGCTGCACGCGGAACGGATGCAGGTGGTCGCGCGCGAACAGCGCACACGCGACCGCTTCACCGTGCTGCACCCCGAGGTCGCCGTGACCCAAGTGGCCGCGCTGCCCGGGGACGTACATGACCTCGCGGGGCTTCGGGCCATCGGTGACCGGCTCGCGACCGGTTCCACCCCGGCCGGAGCTGCGTAGCCGTCCGTCCGCTCTACCCCACCGCGGCGTACCTCTCGTGCAGTTCGTCGTCGTCCAGCCCGATCGCCACGGGCAGGATGCCCGTGGACTGCTCGTACTCGCTGCGTGCGGTCTCCAGCAGTCGGCGCCAGGACGTGACGGTGGGCCGCCTGCGCAGCAGTGCGCGGCGCTCCCGCTCCGTCATTCCGCCCCACACGCCGAATTCCACGCGATTGTCCAGCGCATCGGCCAGGCACTCGGTCCGCACCGGGCATCCGGTGCACACCGCCTTGGCCCTGTTCTGCGCTGCCCCTTGTACGAACAGTTCATCCGGATCGGTAGTGCGGCAGGCTGCCTGCGCACTCCAGTCGGTTACCCAGCCCATCACGGCGCCGTCCTCTCCCGAATCGAGGCTCCCCCACGGCGGTAGCGGCATATTCACCGCTGCCAGTTGAGGACGTTACGGAAGGCAGCGACAGCACAACACCCCCTTCGGGCCCAATCTTGAATGGTCCGAACGGACTATGCGTATGCGGCAGATCACCCAGGGGAGTGAGGTGAGGACATACCTGAATGTCCCGGCTGGATCAGGACAGTTCACCTGGATCACAACGGACGTTCGATGACACAGGAGGCGAATTCGGGAGTGCCTGAACTCGTGGCCGGATCGTGCACGGGGGTTGATACGCAATGGGACTGCTGTGACAGTTGAGAGCAGCTTAGGCCAAGGCATATACGCGTGTCCGGCGAATGAGAACGTAGGCTGCCCCCATGCCAAAGAAGCGCTCGGGCGGGGGTCTCACGACGACCCAGCAGGCCGCCAAGTTCCTCGGTGTCGCCGCACTTGCCGGAGTTGTGCTCGCGGGCATCGCACTGCCGGCCGCCGGAGCACTGGGTCTCGCCACCAAGGGGACGGTCGAGGGATTCGACGAGATCCCGGCCAATCTCCGCACTCCACCGCTGAGCCAGCGCACCACGATCCTGGACAGCAAGGGCGGAATGATCGCCACTGTCTATTCGCGCGACCGCACGGTGGTCGAACTGAAGGACATCTCGCCGTACATGCAGAAGGCGATAGTGGCGATCGAGGATGCCCGCTTCTACGAGCACGGGGCGATCGACCTCAAGGGCATCCTGCGCGCGCTGAACCGCAATGTGCAGGAGGGCGGGACCGCGCAGGGCGCCTCGACCCTCACGCAGCAGTACGTGAAGAACGTCTTCGTCGAGGAGGCCGGCGACGACCCCGACAAGGTCGCGCAGGCCACTCAGCAGACCATGGGTCGCAAGATCCAGGAGCTGAAGTACGCGATCCAGGTCGAGGAGAAGCTCGGCAAGAAGCGCATTCTGACGAACTACCTGAACATCACCTTCTTCGGGCAGCAGGCGTACGGCGTCGAGGCCGCCTCCCAGCGCTACTTCTCCAAGTCGGCGAAGGACCTGACGCTGGAGGAGTCCGCGCTGCTGGCCGGCATCGTGCAGTCGCCGAGCCGCTACGACCCGGTCAACGACACCGCCGAGGCGACCAAGCGCCGCAACACCGTGCTCCAGCGCATGGCCGACGTCGGTGACATCTCGCAGGCCGAGGCCGACAAGGCGAAGTCGAACCCGATCAAGCTGAAGGTCAAGAAGCCGCAGAACGGCTGCATCACGGCCGTCAGCGGAGCCGGCTTCTTCTGTGACTACGTACGTCAGGTCTTCCTCTCCGACCCGGTCTTCGGCAAGACCAAGGAGGACCGGGCCAAGATCTGGAACCGGGGTGGTCTGACGGTCCGGACGACGCTCGACCCGCAGTCCCAGCAGTCGGTGCAGAGCTCGATCAAGAGTCACGTCTACAAGTCGGACAAGGTCGCGACGGCCGTGACGCTGGTCCAGCCGGGCACCGGCAAGATCATGGGAATGGGCCAGTCCAAGCCGTACGGCTTCGGGACCGACGAGACCCAGTACAACTACTCGGTCAACAAGAGCATGGGCGGCTCGAACTACGGCTTCCCGACCGGTTCGACGTTCAAGCCGTTCGTCGCGGCAGCCGCCATAGCGCAGGGGAAGCCCGCGACCCAGGTCTATTCGTCGCCGTACGAGATGCCCTACCCGACGGTCCAGACCTGCGACAAGCCGTACGTGAACCTGAACGGCGAGCGGGTGCCGAACGAGAACGAGTCGGAGCGCGGTCCGTACGCGCTGAAGGAGGCGATGGAGAAGTCCGTCAACACCTACTTCATCCAGATGGTGGAGGACATAGGCCTCTGCCCCGTGACACGGATGACCGACAAGCTCGGCGTGGTACAGGGCAATGGTGAAAAGCTCCCCCAGTCCCCCGCCATCGCGCTCGGTTCGAAGGGGCTGTCCCCGCTGACGATGGCCAGTGCCTACGCCGCCTTCGCCAACCGCGGTACGTACTGCACACCGATAGCCATCGAGTCGGTGAAGACGGCGGACGGCACCTCGCTGCCCGTACCGAAGACCAGTTGCTCGCAGGCGATGTCGCAGACCACGGCGGACACCATCAACACCCTGCTGCGCGGCGTGGTCGACTCCGGTACCGGTCAGGAGGCCGGCCTCCAGAGCCGCGACAACGCGGGCAAGACCGGTACGACCGACGCCCGTAAGAACGCCTGGTTCGTCGGCTACACGCCGAACATGTCCGGCGCGGTCTGGGTCGGCAGCCCGTCCCAGAGCGTCGAGATGGAGCACATCACCATCGGCGGCGTGTACCAGGACAAGGTGTACGGCGGACAGGTCCCGGGACCGATCTGGCGTGACGCGATGACGGGCGCCCTCAATGGGGTGACCGCCCCCGCCTTCAACACCGTCAACATCCCGGACCCGCCGGAGCGGCACGGCGATGACGCGGGCCGTGGCGATGACGAGGACCATGGCAGGCCGGGTCCCGGGGGCAACAAGCCCGGCAAGAAGCCCGGGGACAAGAATCCGTTCCCCGGCATGAGCATCCCGCCGGACCTGACCGGCGGGAACACCGGCGGCCGCGGCGGTCAGACCAACGGCGGTACGCAGGGCCCCTGACCCGTACGGTTCACGCACATGAAGATGGGGCGCCCCGGATCGATCCCGATCCGGGGCGCCCCACTTCGTACGTCCCTGACCCGTACGTCGCGCGGCCTCAGCCGGCCAGGAGCTTCTTCACCGCGGCGGCCACCCGGCCGCCGTCCGCGCGCCCCGCGACCTTCGGGTTCACGATCTTCATGACGGCGCCCATGGCCCGCGGCCCCGCGGCCCCGGCGGCCTTCGCCTCCTCGACGGCGGACGCCACGATCGCACCCAGCTCGTCGTCGCTCAGCTGCTTCGGCAGGTATGCGTCGAGCAGCTCGCCCTCCGCCTTCTCGCGCTCGGCCTGCTCGGTCCGGCCGCCCTGGGCGAAGGCCTCGGCCGCCTCGCGGCGCTTCTTCGCCTCCTTGGCGATCACCTTCTGCACCTCGTCGTCGGAGAGCTCGCGCGCCGTCTTGCCGCTGACCTCCTCCTTCGTGATGGCGGTGAGGGTCAGCCGGAGCGTGGACGAGGTCAGCTCGTCTCGCGCCTTCATGGCCGTGGTGAGGTCTTCCTTGAGCTTGGACTTGAGCGTGGTCATGTGCTGATTGTGGCAGGTACGGGGTGCCGACCGCCCGCCGGTTTTCTTCCCGCCGCACCGTGTCTGCGACGATGGACGCATGCGCGCACGCTACGGAGTACCCCTGAAAGTCACGGCAGTCGGCGCAGCGGTCGGCGCTGTCGGCCTCGCCTACGCCGCCGGATTCGAGGCCCGCTCGTTCCGCCTGCGACGGGTCACCATCCCCGTACTCCCGTACGGGGCACGACCGTTGCGCGTACTCCAGGTCTCCGACATCCACATGGTGAGCGGCCAGCGCAAGAAGCGCGGCTGGCTGCAGTCGCTGGCCGGCCTCCGCCCGGACTTCGTCGTGAACACCGGCGACAACCTTTCGGACCCCGAGGCCGTACCCGAGCTGCTCGACGCGCTCGGTCCGCTGATGCAGTTCCCGGGTGTGTACGTCTTCGGCTCCAACGACTACTACGGCCCCAAGCTCCGCAACCCTGCCCGCTACCTCTTCGAGAAGGCCCGGGGCAAGCACGGCCTCAACGGGAACGCCCCCGCGGTCGGCGTCGTCCACAACCCGTGGGAACCGATGCGCGACGCCTTCGACGAGGCGGGCTGGCTGGGCCTGTCCAACACCCGCGGCCGCCTCAAGGTCGACGGCCTGGAGATCGCCTTCACCGGCCTGGACGACCCGCACATCAAGCGCGACCGCTACGCGGAGGTGGCGGGCGGCCCCGAGACGGGCGCCGACCTCTCCATCGGCGTGGTCCACGCCCCCTACCTGCGCTCCCTGGACGCCTTCACGGCGGAGGGTTACCCCCTGATCCTGGCCGGTCACACCCACGGCGGCCAGCTCTGCATCCCCTTCTACGGTGCCCTGGTCACCAACTGCGACCTGGACACGGACCGGGTCAAGGGCCTCTCCACCCACTCCGTCGAGAACCACCGCGCCTACCTCCACGTCTCCGCAGGCTGCGGCACCAACCGCTACACCCCGGTCCGCTTCGCCTGCCCGCCCGAGGCGACCCTGCTGACCCTGACGCCCCAGGACTGAGCACCCACGAACCCTCGCCCTCGGCAGCGCATAAACAGGATTTCGTCTGAGGGCGCGGGTGGGCTAAAGTAATCGATGTCGCCGGGAAACCGGCGACATCGGGGTGTAGCGCAGCTTGGTAGCGCGCTTCGTTCGGGACGAAGAGGTCGTGGGTTCAAATCCCGCCACCCCGACAGCTGAAACAGCAGGTCAGAGGGCGCGTACTAAATTTAGTACGCGCCCTCTGTCGTATCCAGGGGGCCAAACCGGGGGCCACGGCTTCTGATCAGGCCTCGCTGTCGCCGCGACTGTCCTCGAACCCGAAGATCTCGTCCATCACCTCTGCTCCCTGCATGATCACGGGGCGGAGCTGTTTGCGGGAGACGGCTTCCGTGGTCTCCTGACTGCTGTGCCCCACCGGCATCGCGATCCGCTCCAGCGGGATGCCCAGGTCCGAGAGCAGCGCCCGTTGGTGGCGTCGAGGGGTTCGCCGCTTCTGATGATGGAGGCGTGGTCGGCCGGTGGCGGGAGCGATCCGCTCCATCGAGCGTGTCCGCTGCGTTTTTGGCCCTGCGGTGCAGCGGATGCAGCGGACGTGGTGGGGGGCGGGCAGTGGCGGGTCCGGGTGTCGGCGAGGTCTGCGGCGTAGTAGCCCTTGGGGACGCCGCTCGCGGTACGGATGCTACGGGGCTTGATGGGCTTGTTGTCGCTGGTGACGCAGTCACTGAGCATGCGGGAGAGGGCGCGGGAGGAGAGGGGGCGCCCGTCGAGGTCGCCCCAGAGGGACTCGTCCGGCGCAAGGAGGAGTTCGAGGATCAGGGCGGTGGGTATGCGGTCGGCGCCCTGGAAAACGCGGTGCCGAGATGGTCACGCAGGGCATCGCCCTGCTTCTCGTTGGTGCTGACGGTAGGGCTCCACGCTCTCGTTGGGGGCGCTTGCGCATCCGGACGATGACGGAATGCGTCAGGATCGTGTCGGCAGCGAGCCGAGTCCGGCCATTGCGACGGTGCAGTAGCTGGAGAATGCGGCGGCAGTCTGGTTCGAGCCGTCACGGACGCAGCGGATAGCACTGCCGATGGGCCGGTAGCCGGAGTTGAGGAATCCGCGCTGGGCCTCGTTGTCCCCGGCCGCGGGTCCGAAGATCGTGTCAACCTCGTCGAACAGGACGGTGGGCCGCCCGTCAGGGGCGTCGACCAGCCGGTACAGGGCGTTCGCGGATGCCGACTCGGTACTGAGGCGCGCGAGGTCAAGGTCTCGGCGATCTCCAGGCGGCGGGACTTACCTGATCCGGGCTCCAGGGCCGCGATTCGCTTCGCGTGACCGCCGGCCGCATAGTCCGCGTCGCACCTGGATGGCAGCGGCGGCACAAGGTTCGCCGCCTCGACGAACAGACCATGGCCACTTCGAAGGGCCGGCGACTGCCACGGAAGCTCCGCTGCGGCACGAACCGGATCACCGACTTCGTGAAGGCCTTCCTCGTTCTTCACCACGCTCCGGAGCGGGGCTGGAAAGCTTCAATATATAGCCACGATCCGCACCTTTTCCACATAAAGGAAACTTTGATTGCGATCAAAGAATTCTTCCGGAAATTCTTCACTCAAAGCGGAGGCGGTCCCACCAATTCCCCATTGCTTATTTGCGAGTTCTGCACGTAGACTCACTCGATATGCACCGACAGTCACCAGCTTTAACCGTCGGTGACCGTCAGACGATTCCGTCGTTACCCGCTCGAAAATCCAGAGGAGAGCCATATGCGGCATTACAAATCCCGAATCGCCACCATTTTCGGATCCGTAATCGTCACTCTGGCATTGGGGATCGCCGTTCCCGGATCGGCACAGGCCGCGACATGCAGTGGATATCAGTGCGATGGCCACGATCCGAACATTCAGACGTGGCAGTCGGGTCCGGTCACCCCGTACGACACCGATCTGGGCAACTCAAATCATCTTGAATTGCGCTGGGGAAAAACCGACGGGGACCAATACGGCTGGGCGCGCCTCGAATACCTCAGCATTCCACCCGCCTACAACATCACGGTGGAGCGCTGCGACAAGGGTGGAGGGTCGTGCGAAACAGGTTTGGGCAAGAAAACTGCAGGTGCGAGCGGCTGGACAGTGAAGAAGGCAGGCACCGCCAACACCTACACGACATGGACACCCATGTACTACAACCCTTCCACCAAGCAGGTACGGGCATGCGTGACGCCCACAGCAGGAGGAACCAAGCGCTGCACGGCGTGGTACTGACAGACAGACGCCGACAGTGAGCAGTTGGCCACCCTCTCACCTCCTGCCACAACGCGCCGACACCGCGTCGCAGTCAGCAGCGAGAGCAGCAGTCATCGAACTGTTCTGAGCATTCACAGCATGTCTGATCACATGGGCGGCGCCCCGCTTTCGTAACCCGGAGCAGAGCGCCGCCCACGCGGGGTCGGGGCACTGCCGCTCCCCGCAATGCCTGGGCAACTCGACTTCCGCTGTTTCACCGACAGCTTCGGCCGGCGACGGTCGTAGAAAAGCCCGCTGCAGCCAGATCTCGCCCCCGCAGTTCATCCACCCGCTGCCCACGGTCAGGGGGCTTCAGCTCGACCGGCCTCCCCCCTTTTCATTCGCACCCAAATACCAGGAGACAGCTCATGGCCGACGAGATGGTTCGTCTCGCCCAAAGGTTTGTGAACACGACTTACAACAACGGTGCGACGCTCGGCATATCAAAGCTGAACGAGAACGGCGTGACCGGATGGCCCACGATGTATGCCCTGACTCGGGCGCTCCAGTACGAAATGGGTATCACCGCCTTGTCCGACTCCTTCGGCCCGGCCACTCTGTCGGCGATTGGAGAGAAGTACGGAAAGCTGGACGAAACAACCATCCCCTCGGCGAACTTCTGCCGAATCATCCAGTCCGCCCTGTACTGCAAGGGTTACGACGGCGGTGAGATCGACGGCACTTACAACTCCCGGGTCAAGGCCGCCGTCACAAAGCTGAACCAGGACATGGGTCTGAGTGTCACCTACCCGGGCAGTGCCGTGTGGCCGAAAGTCGCCAAGGGCCTGTTCAACATGGACGCCTACGTCACCGTCAGCAACGGTTCGGGCGCCATCCGCTCGATTCAGCAGTGGCTGAACGGCCGGTACATCCTGCGCAAGGATTTCTACGTCATCCCCTGCGACGGCCACCACTCCCGCACCGTGTCCCAGTCCATGCTGTACGCCGTCCAGTACGAACTCGGCATGGCCGACGGCGTCGCCAACGGCGTATTCGGCCCGGGAACCAGATCCGGCCTGGCGGACCACACCCTCACCGAAGGTTCCAGCGGCACCTGGACACAGCTGTTCAGCGCCGCGATGATTCTCAACGGCCGTTCCGCCGTGAGCTTCACGAGCTCCTTCGGCAGCGCCCTCGCAGGGGAGACAGCCGCATTCCAGACATTCGTCAACCTCCCGGTCACCGGGAAGGGGGATTTCGCTACCTGGGCATCCCTACTCGTTTCCTACGGTGACCAGAATCGGAGGGGTGAGGCATGCGACGGAATCACCAAGGTGACACCGGCCCGTGCGGCAACTCTGAAAGCCGAGGGCATCAAGTACGTCGGCCGCTACCTGCTCAACCCCAGCACGACCTCCCTCCCTGAGAAGGAGATCCAGCCGGGCGAGCTCCAGACCATCTCGGACTACGGGCTACGCTGCTTCCCGATTTACCAGACATATGGGCGAGACGCCGTCGGATTCAATTACCCATCCGGAAACGCCGACGGTTTCGCCGCCATCAATGCAGCCGAACGGCACGGCTTCAAGTCCGGAGCTCGTATCTTCTTCGCGGTCGACTTCGACGCATACGACTACGAAGTCAGCGACAACATCCTGCCCTATTTCAAGGGCATCGAAGACGCCATGGCCATATCGGGGAACTCCTACCGCGTCGGCGTCTACGGGCCGCGCAACGTATGTATCCGCGTTTCCGAGGCAGGCCACGCCACCGCGAGCTTCGTCTCTGACATGTCCAGCGGCTTCTCGGGGAACTACGGCTATCCGCTGCCGCCGAACTGGGCCTACGACCAGATCGTCACCCGGACCCTCGGTACGGGAGACGCCGCCATCAACGTCGACCACGACATCGCCTCCGGCCGCGACATCGGCGAGGGGTCCTTCAACGCACCACGTGCCGACGGGCCCGACACCGGCTTCGCGATGGGCTACTACCAGGTCCTGAACAACAACATCGGCTCGTACATGCAGTCGATCGGTTTTGCCAACGAGGACGGCAACCGCATCTTCACGCACACCGAGTGCCTCGACACGGTCCTCGCCCAGGATTCGCTGATCACCGATCTGTCGCGCCAATACAACATGCGCAAGTCGCTGATCCAGACCTCCACGTACTGGGAGATGCGCCACTACGACTTGATCGATCAGGCCGTGGACCACGCGGTCGCCTATTACCACACGGGAATCGGCGGTGGTATGACACCGGTCCGTGATTCCTCCACCGGAATCGCGCAGATCAGTGGCGATGTCGGCATCCGCGCCTGGAACTACGGCATCGAAAAGGGATTCGTCAGCGGCACTGTTCTCGACCCGGCCAAGGACGCCGACATCTGGACCATGTGGCAGCGGGTCAATCAGGACAAAGCCTACGCCGTCAAAACCGTCTCGCTCATCCACCTGTGGGACGCCGGCGGCAAGCCCGGCGGCAGCAATCCGCCCAGCGGCGAAACCGTCATGCGCGCCATGAGCCTGAACTACACCCAGTTCGAGATCTTCCAGATCCTGCGCCGCTACCAAGGCTGGGGCAACGAGGCGGAAGAGCACGCGACCAAGCGCATGGCGCTCTACCAGATCTTCGAGAAATACAACGCCCTCTCCCGGATGTAGTAAGGAACAGTCGTGGCAACCGACCCGTACGCAGGGCACAGCACACTCGCACTGGTCCTCATCATCTTCGTCGGGCTGCTGGTCGTCGGCATTCTCGGCGTCTACGCCTGCACGGCTTTGGCGCGCAACGGGATCAGGCACTCCGGCACTCTGGTGCTCCTCCGCTCGCTCGCCGCTTTCGCGGCAGCGGGGGCCGTCAGCTCCTACGTCTGGGGTGCCATACACCTGGTGACGCTCGATGAGACGCGACGGGACCTCGCGTGCAAGAAAGCTGTGGGCCCTGCACACGTCATGGAGATCGACTCCTATCGGCCGACCTACATCCCACTCGGGCTCGGATGCCACGTCGGGAACGGCACCACGTATCTGGCAGGCGTGCCCGGCTACCTCAATCCTGTGGCGGCGGGTCTCGCCCTCACCGCCGTCGTACTGGGCGGCTTCACCGCACTGGAATCCGAGCGCCGGGTCACCAAGGAATTCAAGAGAGAGACAAGGCATCAGTGAACATATCTCGCCGTACGTTCCTCGCCCGGACCGCCGTGATCGCGGGCACCACGGCAGCGGCATCGCTGCCCTTCTCCGAGTACCTCGCCTCCCCGGCCCACGCAGCAGACAGGTACAACGAGCCCAAGCACATCAGGGAAGCGGCCCGCCGAGCCCTGGAGCGTCGCAAGCGCAGCCGGAACGGAAAGTCCAGCCCCAACGGCTGGGAGATGGAAATGGTCACCGACAACGGCGGGACAGTGTGGACGCGCCCAGTCCCTGGCACACCCATCGAGGGAGTAGCGGTACGGATCGGCGATGCGGAAACCGTGCTCGTGCACGTCATCCGCCGGTTCCACTACGAGGTGGACGCCCTGCGCAAGGGCGATGTGGTCGGCTGGCGCAGGCCGAACGCGGTGCGCCGGGGCCTGGCCGAGGCCAACCAGGCCTCCGGAACCGCCGTACAGATCCGGCCGGGTCACTACCCGCTCGGCACGAAGGGCGGTTTCTTCCCCCAGCAGCAAATCGTGATCCGCGACATCCTCGCCGAGCTGCAAGGTGTCGTGCGCTGGGGTGCAGACGACAAGAGGCCCGACGAGTCCCTTTTCTACCTCGACGTGAAGCCCGGCGATCAACTACTGACCAAGGTGGTCTGCAAGCTCCGCGGGTGGAGCGAAGTGCCCGGCAAGGGAGCCGGCGGCCCGGTGGATGTGCTGTCTGGTAGGCGTCGCAGTGCTGCCAAGTCGCTGGCCCGCGAGCAGCAGGCCTCCTCGTAGCTGCCGGGTTGGGAACAGGTCAAGGGCGGGCGGGAGCGCAGGCACGACTGCTGGTGGACGTACGACTCGGCACGCCACTGCACCACGACGACGTCCGAGACGTCGTCCGACACCTGTGGAGCCGTCCTGTCGTCCACCCCCGCCCGCAGCCCTGGCCGCCGCGGATCGATGTCGGCCGAAGAACGAAGCACATCGTACGGAGGCTCGTTCTGCGACGCCGGAGCTCAAGGAACCAGCGGTCCTCGGCCTGCCAGGGGCCGGCCGCCGTCCAGCCCGTGGACTCCGAGTACGCCGACAGGGCCCGTATCCCTACCCGGGCCCAGGGAAACGCGGTTCCTCGCGTTCCCCGCCCGTCGACGACCCGTACGTCGACCCGCTCGTCCACGTCGAGGGCGGCGGCCTCCACGATGGCCACGCCGTCAGGGCCCACCAGCTCGGCCGTTCGCGCGGGCAGAGCCGCGGCGTCACCACCGATGCCCGTGTTCCCGTCGACGAGCAGCACCGTCCCCCACCGCCCCTCGCTGGGCAGTGGATCGAAGACGGAGCGGCACAGCGCCGCCCCGCCGCCCCGGACCGTACGGTCGACCGCCTCCTGACTCACATCGATGCCGAGCGCGGGACGGCCGAGCGCGGCCAGGGCCGTCACCAGCCGCCCCGGCCCGCACCCGATGTCGAGCACCGGGCCCCTGCACCGGGCCGGCGCGGTGTTGTCGGCGCTGGCCGCCGTCGCACACCAGCGCTCGATCTCCAGGGGCAGCAACCAGCCGTCACCGCATCGCAGGAAGAGCGGGCCGCGCCCGGAACGCGGGGCGTCGGTGTACGGGTCGGCCCGCCAGTCCCGGAGCGAATCCAAGGACCGCACAAATGCCAGGAACTCCACGGGTTCGACGGATTCCACGGGCCGTGACGAATCCAGGGCGCTCACCCGGCACCTGTTCCGGTCAGTGCCGCGTGCAGCACGGCGAAGCGGCTGCCCGGGACCTTCCCCGCCACCGCAAGGGCGTCGGCGGCGGTATCCACGTCCCGCAGCGCGGGCAGGTCCCGGACGGTGAGACCGGCCTCCGTCAGCCGACGGCGCTGCGCCCTCCCGGTCTCCGGTACGGACATGGGGACGCCGCGCAGCAGATCCGGGTCCGGCGCGGCGAGCCCGAGGGCCCAGAAGCCGCCGTCATCCGCCGGTCCGAACCAGGCGTCGCAACGCTCGAATTCCAGTCCGGTGGCCAGGAGTGCCGGGGTCACCTGCGGGGTGTCCATGCCGATCAGCAGTGTCGGCCCGGTACATCGGGAGAAGGCCGTGGCCAGCCGTTCGTCGAGCCCGCCCGGACACTGCGGCACCACCTCGAAGCCGACGGGCAGCCAGGCGCCGGGATTCCCTGCCAGGACCAGGACTCGGCGGTCGGCGGGCGTGGCGAGCACCGCATCCAGGGTGTCGGCGAGAGCGGCCTCGGCGAGCCGGGCCGCCTCCGAGGGGCTGAAGGGCGGAGTGAGCCGGGTCTTCACCCGGCCCGGCACCGGTTCCTTGGCGATGACCAGCACGGTGCTCACCGGGCCGCCTCCAGCGGCTCCTCGGCCAGCACCTTCCGCATGTCCTGTACCGCGTGCCAGGTGCCCCGCCACGTTCCGGTGACCTTCGACTTCCCCGTGCGGGGCAGATACGGGACGTCTCTCTCCCGCACCCGCCAGCCGGCGTCGGCGGCGCGCACCACCATCTGGAGCGGGTAGCCGCTGCGCCGGTCGGTGAGGCCGAGGGAAAGCAGCGCCTCGCGGCGCGCGGCCCGCATCGGGCCCAGGTCGTGCAGGCGCAGACCGGTGCGACGGCGGAGCATCCGGGCGAGAGCGAGGTTGCCCGCACGGGCGTGCGGAGGCCAGGCCCCGCGGGACTGCGGTCGCCGCCGCCCCAGAACCAGGTCGGCTTCTCCTGAGGCCACTTGGGTCGCGAAGGAGGTGAGCAGGCCGGGGTCGAGCGAGGCGTCGCAGTCACAGAAGCAGACGATGTCCGCTTCCGCCGCGAGCAGACCCGCATGGCAGGCTGCGCCGAAGCCCTGCCTCGGCTCGCTCACCACGGTGGCACCGAGAGAACGGGCGATCTCCGGGGATCCGTCGGTCGATCCGTTGTCGACGACGATCGGCCGCCAGCCGGGCGGGATCCGTTCCAGGACCCAGGGCAGGGCCCCTGCCTCGTCCAGACAGGGCAGGACAACGTTCACCGCGTACGGAGCCGCGGAATTCGATTCGGTCACGGATTTCACCGTACGAATCCGAACCGGGCACAAGGGATCCGAAGTCCTTACGAAACGCGGACATCGCTCCTCTGCGCCACTTCGGGGCCTCCGTCGGCCGGAACCCGGTGCGAGGCTGGCCTCATGCACAGCGCAGCACGTCCTGTCGTGGACGACGGTCCGACCGTCGCCGAAGTGGTGACCGGCTGTCTGGAGCGCGGGCTTCACCGTGCTCGTCGACGCCATCCGCCGCACCCCCACCGAGGGCACGGTCGCGGTCGACGCCGAACTCCGCGCCGGTTCCGTCGTCCGCGTAGCCACGGACGGTGGCGGCGGCATCCCCGCCGACGACCCCCGCCGCGTCCTCGGCACCGGCCGGCGCGGCACCGAGGCCCGCACCCCGCCGGCCCGGCGCAGGCCTCGGCCTCGGCCTCGGCCGCGCGATCGTCAAGGGCATCGTCGGGGCCCACGCGGGCCGCGCCGACGTGCGGAACGCGACGGGCGGCTGCCGCTTCGAGGTCACCCTCCCCGCAGCCGGCTCGTGGCGAACTCGGCCATGCCCTCGGCGAATCCGACCTCGGGCCGCCAGCCCAGCTCCGACTGCAGACGACTGGAGTCGGCCGTGATGTGCCGTACGTCCCCGAGCCGGAACTCCCCGGTCACCACCGGGGACGGCCCACCGTGCCCGGCCGCGAGGGCCGCCGCCATCTCTCCCACCGTGTGCGGCTCGCCGCTGCCGGTGTTGTACGAAGTCAGGGCTCCGGGCACCCGGACATCGATGGCTTCGAGCACCACCGCGTTGGCTGCGGCCACGTCCCGGACATGGACGAAGTCCCGGCGCTGTCCGCCGTCCTCGAAGACTCTGGGCGCCTCCCCCCGCGCGAGTGCCGAACGGAAGAGGGAAGCCACCCCGGCGTAGGGGGTGTCGCGGGGCATCCGAGGGCCGTACACGTTGTGGTAGCGCAAGGACACCGCACGACCACCGGTGGTACGGGCCCATGCGGCCGCCAGGTGTTCCTGGGCCAGCTTGGTCGTCGCGTAGACATTGCGCGGATCAGCCGGGGCGTCCTCCCCCACCAGCCCGGGCGACAGCTCCGCACCGCACTGTGGGCACAGAGGCTCGAACCGCCCCGCCACGAGATCCTGCTCGGCGCGCGGACCGGGCCGCACCCACCCGTGGCCAGGACACTCGTAGCGCCCCTCGCCGTACACGACCATCGACCCGGCGAGCACCAGCCGCTCCACGCCGGTCTCCGCCATCGCGGCGAGCAGCACGGCGGTCCCGAGGTCGTTGCAACCGACGTAGTCGGGCGCGTCCCCGAAGTCCTTTCCCAGACCGACCATCGCGGCCTGATGGCACACCGCGTCCACCCCGCTCAACGCCTGCCGCACCACGTCCCGGTCTCGTACGTCCCCGCGCACCCATGCGGCACCGCCCAGCTCCGGCGGCCCGGTGACGCTCCGGTGCGCGGTCGGGAGCAGGCTGTCCAGCACGACCGGTTCATGCCCACGGGAGATCAGGGCCTCGACGATGTGCGACCCGATGAACCCCGCACCGCCCGTCACAAGTACACGCATGCGCCCCACCGTACGGACCGGGCGGCACCACGTCCCGGTACGCGCGCACGGCGGAGAGCCGTAAGGAAGCGGGCCGACCCCCGGCTCGTCCCGGCCCGGCCGGGACAGGCCTCCCCCTCCCCCGTCGGACGATTCTGCTTCCTTACGGGGTGACGGACTGTGCTCGTAAGGGCTTACGCCGCGGCGACCTTGGCCGCGAAGGCATCCAGATTGCCCGACATGCGCGCGAGGCGCTCGTCCAGCGTCAGGGACTCCTCGTACCGCCCGGAACGCAGCTTCGGCTGCCGCTTGTCCCTCAGATACAGGGGGCAGGCGAGGTCTGCGCAGATGTAGATACCGACCGTGTTGCCCTCGCGGCCCCGGGCGCCCGCCAAGGGAGCAGCGAGCAGGGAGACCCCGGAAGAGGCGTGACCTGTCAGGCAGATCTGGCACATGCTGGACTTCACGGCGCTGGTACGCCTCGCGGAGGGCACACGCAGCGATATCCCCAGCGGACCCTGTGCGCGGGGCACCACGAGGTGTGCCCGCAGCGGCGCTCCAGGGTCCACCCATCCCAAGAAGTCCAGGTCCTCCCAGGGCAGTTCGTCGAAGTCGAGCGGCAGCCGAAGCCGTGCCGCCTCACCCTTGGTGCAGTTCACGAAGGATGAGCGGATCTGTTTCTCACTGAGCGGTTCCACGGGCGCCGACCCTACGTCCGTCCCCGACCGGCCCGCATCTCAATTTCCCGGCGTGGTGAACGCCCGGCCGAGGGTCGGCCTTCTCCGGGGTCGTGCCCCGCCGACCGGACGCCCATGCGGCGCGGATCCGGTCCGCAAAGGGGCGGATACCCGGCCTGCGGCCAGGCCCTGCCGCCCGCGTCGGGACAAGCGCACTCGGCAGCGGGTGCCCGAGATGCACCTTTCGCACTCACATGCGAATCTGGTACTGGCCCATCGTCCGAGATCCGTTACAGGAGGCACGATCGTGGGCAAGAAGCAGAGTCGGCAGAACCGAGGTGCCCGCACCGGCGGCCACGAACGCAGCGCTGCTCCGGAGACGAAGGAACAGCCGACGCAGCCAACGGCTGCCCAGGACACGGTGCACTCGATCTCAGAACAGGTCTCCCACCGGAAGCAGCGGAGGTTCGGCCACAACTGACCCTCGTAGATCTACGACCAGCGCCCTCTGTGATGGCAACCCCGATACGGGTTCGCCACCACAGAGGGCGCTGGTCGTCAGGGCCGACGGTTTTGGCCGTCCGCCGGCCCGGAGCGGTCCCGGAAGAGTTCTTGATGGCTTCTTCATAGGTCCTTCATGGGCGCGGTCCTACATTCGTCGCCGTCCGGCCGGAGCGGAAGCCGGGCGACGGCCAATGTGCGAGGAGCCCATGAGCATGACAGCGCGCCAGTGGTACGGGGAAAGGCTGCTGATCGGAGTGGTGTCGGTGGTGACATTGACCGTGACCGGCTGCGGAGGCGGCGGGAACAGCGGGAACGAGGTCGCCTCGGCGTCGAACGGCAAGCCCGGTGCTACGGCCGCCAAGAGCGGTTCGAGCGAGCTGGCCGGCTATGTCGAGGGGCAGCGGAAGTGGGTCGAATGCCTGCGCGACGAGGGGTTCGACATCCCCGATCCCGACTCCAGGGGCAGGGTCGATTTCGGCGACCATTCCAAGTGGAAGCGTGATCCGAAAGCCCTCAGGGCTCAGGAGAAGTGCGCGAGCCTCAGCCTGCCCATCCCCGAGAGCGTCCTCAAGGAGCAGCAGCCCGAACTCTCCGAGGAGGAGATCGGGAAGAACCGGCAGTACGCGAAGTGCATGCAGGAGCACGGAGCGCCCGACTTCCCCGACACCGGTACCGACGGCCACTTCCAGGAATCCCCCTGGGACTCGGCTTCGGCGGGTGCCAAGCGGGCCGCGCGCGTGTGCGCCCCGATCATCGGTATCCCGGACGACGCACCCACACCCGAGGGCTGATGGAACCGGGCGCCATGAACGTCGTGAAGGGCACGGGCGATCAGCCGACAGCGGTGGGGGAGACGTGACGGAGAGGGGCGCGGACGACCGGAGGGTCGGACGGCGCAGGCGCGGACCCGTCATCCTGGGGTCCGGAATTCTGCTGGTCGTCGCGGTCGGCGTGGTCGGAGCCCTGGGGCTGGGCGGGGGCGGCACGGGTGCTGACGGTGCGGGCGGCCGGGGGTCCGGCGGCCAGGCGGTTCGGGTCGCCCGGGGCACGCTGACCGACCGGACCGAGATCGACGGCCGCCTCGGACACGGGCCTGAGGTTCCGTTCCAGATCAAGAAGAGCGGAACGGTGACCTGGCTGCCCGAATCGAACAGGATCGTGCGGCGCGGCGAGACGGTACTGCGTGTCGACGATCGCCCGGTGGTGCTGCTGTACGGCAGTCTGCCCATGTACCGCGGCCTGGGCATGACGGAAGCTGAAGGTGCGGCCGCCGGAAGCGGCGACAGCGGTGGCGACGGCGGCGCCCCGGGCGGCGAGACCGCTGGGAGCAATGGTGCAGACGGCCGACGCTCACATGGTGCCAGTGGTGCCGCAGCCGGTCGGGGCGGCGACGCTCAGCAGCAGCCCGTGCCGCTGCACGGTATGGACGTCAACCAATTCGAGACCAACCTCAGCGCCCTCGGCTACTCGGGCTTCACCGTGGACGAGACGTACTCCTCGCTGACCGCCGCCGCAGTCGAGCGCTGGCAGAAGGATCTCGGCCTGCCGCAGACCGGCAGCGTCGACGCCGGGGACGTCGTCTACGCACCCGGTCCGGTCCGTATCGCGAGCACCGGTGTGCGGGTCGGGGCCGATGCCGTCGGCAATCCGCTGAGTTACACGAGCACCTCGCGCATGGTCGACGTGGCTGCCCCCGCCTCCGACATGAACTGGGCGCGGCAGGGCAGCGAGGTCACAGTGGAGCTCCCTGACGGGCGTTCGGTCAAGGGGAAGGTCACCCAAGTGGGCAAGGACGCCTCCGCGCCCGGTGGCGGGGGCGCGGGCAGCAGCGGGGGCGCGGACGGTTCCGGCGGCGCGGACGGAGGCGGGGGCGACGGCTCCGGGGCGAAGGCAGCCACCGTATCCGTCGTGATCACCTTCGACGACCAGAGCTCTCTGGGCAGGCTGGAGAGCGGGCCTGTCACGGTCCGTCATGTGGTCACCCAGCACAAGGACGTGCTCACCGTTCCCGTCGCCGCCCTGGTCGCCCTGGCCGAGGGCGGCCACGGACTGGAACTCGCCGAAGGCAGCGACGGCGGCGGCACCGGCCGCTTCGTACCGGTCAAGACCGGTCTGTTCGCCAACGGCCTGGTCGAGGTGAGCGGCCCCCACATCCGCGAGGGCATGAAGGTGAGGATCCCCAGGTGACCTCGGCACGACCATCGCGCCCATCCGGCCCGCTCGCGGGCAGACCCGTCGTCGAGTTCGCGGCCGTGTCGAAGAGCTACCCCGGCCATGTCACCGCGGTCAGCGACGTCGACCTCGCCATCACGTACGGAGAACTCGTCGCCGTCGTCGGCCACTCCGGTTCGGGGAAGTCGACGGTGCTCCATCTGATGGGCACCCTCGACCGGCCCTCGAGCGGCCGGGTGACCGTGGACGGCCACGACATCGCCGGGCTGTCCGACGGTGAGATCTCCGCACTGCGGGCGCAACGGATCGGCTTTGTGTTCCAACAGTTCCACCTGGCCGTGGGGGTGCCCGTGCTGGACACCGTCGCCGACGGCCTCCTGTACGCGGGCGTGCCGTTGCGGGAACGCCGCCGCAGGGCAGCGGAGGCGCTCGCCCGGGTGGGGCTCGACCACCGGATCGGTCACCTTCCCCACCAGCTCTCCGGTGGCGAGCGGCAGCGGGCCGCGGTCGCCCGGGCAGTGATCGGCGAGCCGGCCCTTCTGCTCGCCGACGAGCCCACCGGCAACCTCGACTCCGCCTCCGGTGCGGCGGTGCTGGAGCTCCTGTGCGAGCTGCACGCGGCCGGCACCACGGTGGTGGTCATCACGCACGACCGGGAGATGGCCGCGGTGTTCGACCGGCGGGTGGAGATGCGCGACGGCCGGATACTCGCCGACAGCGGTCTCGTCCTGCCCCGCCTGCCCCGTACGGGAACCGAGCGATGAGCCGCCCGAGGCACGTCATCGCGCTGCGCCCCGCCCGGCTGCGCCCGGCCGACGTCTTCCGGCTCGGCGGAACCGGTCTGCGTACCCGTCCCCTGCGGGTGTTCCTGTCGGCGCTCGGCATTGCGATCGGTGTCGCCGCGATGGTCGCCGTCGTCGGTATCTCCAGCTCCGGCCGGGCCGAGGTCGACCGCAGGCTCGACAGACTGGGGACCAATCTTTTGCGGGTCGCCCCCGGGCAGACTCCCGACGGCAGGAAGAGCAGCCTCCCCGAAGAGGCCGTGCGCATGATCGGGCGAATCGGACCGGTGCAGCAGGTGGCGGCAGTCGGCGCGATCGAGGACACCGCGGTCTACCGCAATGAGCATGTGCCGGTCGGACGCACCAGCAGTGTTCAGGTGGCCGCGGCCGGGCCGCGGCTCCTGCCCGCCATCGGCGGACACGTCGAAACGGGCAGATGGCTGGAGTCTGCGACCGAGGACTACCCGGCCGTGGTTCTCGGCTCCCAGGCGGCCCGGCGGCTGGACGCATACACGCCCGGGATGCGCCTGTGGCTGGGCGGGAAGTGGTTCTCCCTGGTCGGTGTGCTCGATCCGGTGCCGCTGGCGCCGGAGATCGACAGCTCGGCGCTGGTCGGCTGGCGGGCCGCGCAGACGTATCTGCACTTCGACGGCCACCCGTCGAACATCTACATACGCGCCCGGAACAACCAGGTGACGGCCGTGCGCGATGTGCTCGCGGCGACGGCGAATCCGGCCGAACCCAACGAGGTGATGATCTCCCGGCCCTCCGATGCGCTGGCCGCACGGGAGGCGACCGAGTCCGCGCTGACCGGGCTGCTGCTGGGACTCGGCGGGGTCGCGCTGCTGGTGGGCGGGGTCGGCGTGGGCAACACCATGATCATTTCTGTGCTGGAGAGGCGTCCGGAGATCGGTCTGCGCAGGGCGCTGGGCGCCACCGGCGGCCAGATCCGGGGCCAGTTCGTCACGGAGTCGCTGCTGCTGTCCGCGCTGGGCGGTCTCGGCGGCATGGTGCTGGGTACTGTCATCACCGCCGGGTACGCGTATGCCCGGGGCTGGCCGACCGAGGTACCGATGTGGTCCGCGGCGGCGGGCATCGCCGTCACCCTGGCGATCGGGGGGATCGCGGGCCTCTACCCGGCGGTTCGGGCCGGACGTCTCGCCCCCACCGAGGCGCTCACGGGGACGTGACGGGCGC
>NZ_FMDF01000115.1 GCF_900091955.1 Streptomyces sp. Ncost-T10-10d | reverse complement strand
CTACCCACGCATCCTCACCCTGTGCCGGGACAAGATGGGATACACCGTGATCAACGCCGTGAAGTCCCCCTGACGGCGGCCGGTCCCACCCCGACTCCCGGGTTTCCGTCGCCGTGCCAAAACCACCCGGCACAGCACCCCATCGCCGGCACGGTGAAGGACCGGGCAGTCATTCACCATGGGTGGCCGACGCCGGTCAGGCAACGGCCGACTCAACCGTCAGGGTTCCTGCAGCGGTGTCGATCGTGGCCTGTGTACCGAGGGGGGTGGTTGGAGGGTGCAAGCCATGTCCGACAGGTGGCCCGCCGAGGGCAGGAACGCCCAAGCGGGTCAACCGGTCCCGCAGGCCGTCGACGATGCCCCAGCCTCCCGGCGTCGGGTCATCGACATCCTGGTCGAAGCCAAGGAACTGGCCGAGCGCAACACCGTGCAGCCCTCCGGATACACCGAAGGCACGGGCACAACGAACCGCATCCCGTCCACCGAGGCGACGCTCTGCAACGCATCGAAGGTGGTGCGTGATCGCGCGTCAGGAGCCGTCGGCGTGCGGGGCCGGGGTGAGTGACAGCGGCCATCTCAGCCGGCCACTGCCAGTCAGTGAGTGCGTAGCCTACGAGCGCCTTCGTGAACCCGCTGCACACAGCCACAGGCCGCCTGATGACCTCCGCTCGTCAAGGCCGCGTGCCGCGTCATCCCACCTCCTTCAGAAGAAGCCGCCGTCGATGGGCAGGGTGCGGCCTGTCATATAAGCGGCGTCGTCGGAGGCGAGGAAGGCGTAGCCGGCGGCAATCTCCTCGGGTCGCGCCAGACGGCCGAGCGCGCCATGCACTGCGATCCACTGGTCCAGGGGCATGGTGCTCCTCAACTGGGGGTGCGGGTAGAGGGCGCCGACTTCGGCGGCCATGTCGGTGGCGGTGCCACCGGGGGCGATGGCGTTGATGGTGATGTCGCGCTGGCCGAGTTCGGCGGACAGGTTGAGGACCATCGCCTCCACGGCTGCTTTGGATGCGGCGTACAGGGTGTGGTGGAACACTGCGCGGGAGGCGCTGATGGAGGAGGTGAGCACGATCCTGCCGCCTGCACCCATGTGGGCGGCGGCGTACTGGGTGGCGAACAGCTGGCCGCGGATGTTGACCGCGAAGACACGGTCGAAGTCGGCTGGGGTGATGTTCTCCAGAGCGTCGAAGTGCTCGATGCCCGCGCAGGATGCCAGGACGTCGAGCTGCCCGAACTCGGCTACGGCCCGCTCGATCAGTGCCTTGGTCTGGTCGGGGTCGGCGACGTCGGCACGCAGTGCGAGGGCGCGGCGGCCGTCCGCGGTGAGTGCGGAGACGAGGGCCTGCGCCGCTTCCTGGTTGCTCCGGTAGCCAATCACGATGGCGGCACCCTCCACGGCCAGCCGCGTGGCGACCGCTGCGCCGATGCCCCGGCTGCCGCCGGTCACCACAGCGACCTTGCCCTCGAAGCGTGAGCTGTGCACTGCTGTCACGAGGCGCCTTCCTTCCGTTGCGAGGATGTGCCGGTGGTCATGGGCCGGGTGCGCCGCCGTCGACGCATCCGGCCCAGCACTCGCGGTCCGTGCGGTCCTCTGAAGCCAGTCATGGGATCACCCTCGCTTCGTCGCCCGCAGGCCGCATCCCCAGCACCGCCCTCTCCCCCGAGGACCAGGCCGCCGTCGACGCGTTCCGCGCGATGCTCACCGCCCTGCGCACCCCGGAACCCTGGACGCCGGGCCGCTGCCAGGACGTCGCTGTGCGGGTCGGCCCGTTCGTGGAGAGGGCCCATCCTCGGCCAGGTGACGACCACGGGCCGGACATCATCGCCGTCGCCCTGCAACATCCTGGCGGTTCATTCGCGCCCTACGGCGCCCGCTACCGGAAGCCGGGCCGGCTGCGCTGCGAGACGGCCGAGATCCTCGGAGTGTGGAACCCGGCCTGCACACCGCTCACCCACGCCGGGGCGAGCCTGGACCCGACGGCATCGGCAGCCGAGTCGTCGTGGGGCGCCGGGCGGCCAATCGGTGAAAGCCACAAGCGGCAGAAGTTCGGAAACCACACCCGACGCCCCTGGGTGGGCCAACCATACGAAGGGCTCGCCCGGTCCCGCAGACGACGTAGGGAAGTTTGATCAGTCTCAACGAAGACCGGCTGGCCTTGGAGTTACACACCTGGCCCGGTCACAGCCCGGGGATCCCGTTTCGCTGCATGTGCAGTTCGGAGCGGACAAGTTCGAGGAGACGGCCCGTCCAGTTGCGGCCTCGGCCGGCGTTGTCACCCCAGAAGGCTGAGTCCATGTCGTCGTAGATCATGGTGGCGTCGTCCGTCGCCAGCAGGATCTCGGCCAGCTCGGGATGCTGATCGTACTTGGCGCGGAGCAGGCTGGTCATGACGGCGGTGCGGATGTGCTCCCAGCCCTCATGGCGAGGTGTCCCAGCCGCGAGCTTGTGTACTGCGGCAGCGGTGTCCGCCGCCGTGATCGCGCTGCGGACCTCCGGCTGAGCGACCGACAGGGCCCAGTAGGCATGGGCGACGGAGGGGTAGACGACCTCCCCGACGGTGATCGGGGCGGGGTAGTCGTTGCGCAGTCCGAACCGGCCGGGATCGGCCACCGGCTTCGTCGGATAAGAGTGGTAGAGCTGGACTGCCGGGGCGTGCGGAGCTGCCGGTCCGTCTGATGGGACACGCGTATGCCGCTCCGTACCCCAGCGGGCGCGCTCCTCGAAGTACGCGAGGGCCCTGTCGTATGCCTCCTGTGAGACCGGCGGGTCACTCGGCAGGTAGGTCCGGCCTCCGGGTCCTGCCACCAGCACCCGCAGTGGCCAGTCTTTGCTGTCCATGTCGCCCAGCGCGTAGCGGCGCTGTGAGACCGGGATGGCCAGGAACGCAGTGTGTGCTGCCGCCCGGTTCTCCGCTGTCCGATCGGCGAGGAAGGCGTCGACGGCGGCCAGGCAACGGCCGGTCGAGTCGGGCCGGCGGTTCAGCTGGTCGATGGTGTCGCGGACTTCGGCGACCAGCAGTTCAGGGGTGAGCCGACTCCGGGGCTCGCTGAACTTCCAGTGCGCCAGATCATGCGCGGATACCTCGGCGCCGTCTGGGAGGATGGTGGCCACCCAGCCGGTCCGGAGCTTCTCTTCGAACTCCTCGATGGTGACCAGGCCCCAGCAGTCGATGAGTCCGTCGGCATAGATGAAGAGGTCGGTGAGGAAGTAGCTGCCGTTACGGATGAAGGCGTGCCGCCAGGTTCCGGGTATGCGGACGCCGTCCGCGGTGCGATAGGTGATCCGGTTGCCAATCATCCCGTGATTGTGTCGCAGTGACCGCCGAGTGGACCTTGATTTTCCCCGGGCCGGATCACCGAATGGTCCGCGCCGGCCGGGACGGGTTCCACGGGTCTCCCACCCGGCGCCCGGCACCTGAAGAAGGTCCTCTCGTACGGGGACAGAACGGGGACACGTTCGCGGCCCTCAGTCGATACAGAACTCGTTGCCCTCGATGTCCAGCATCGGGATGCACGAATCGTTGCCGTCGTACAGCGTTTGCACGTGTACCGCGCCAAGCGGGACCAACCGTGCGCATTCGGCCTCAAGTGCGGCGAGGCGCTCTTCACCCACGAGTCCGGTGCCGACCCGCACATCAAGATGCACCCGGTTCTTGGCGGCCTTCCCCTCGGGGACGCGCTGGAAGTACAGCCGCGGGCCCACACCTGAGGGATCAATGCAGGCGAACCAAGAATCCCGCTGCTCAGGTGGCTGCGAGCCCTTGAAGTCATCCCAGGTGACGAACCCCTCCGGCGGCGGCGGTACGACGTATCCCAACACCTCGCACCAGAAACGTGCGAGGCGCTCGGGTTCTGCGCAGTCGAAGGTCACTTGGAACTTCTTGATCGACGTCATCGAACCACCATATTGGCGCGTGCCGTTCACCGAAATCCCGGGGTCCCACGGCATACGGGTCGAGGTCTCGCGTGACATGAGCAGCGTCAACTGGCTCTGTTCACGAGTTGCGACAGCCGATGTACGCCTCACCGAGCAGCGCGTGGCCGGCGGCGTGTTCGATGTTCATGAGAAATGGGTTCTGGCACAGATCTTGGGGAGTCGTCGCAGAGCGTTACCTCGATGTTCGATTGCGAGGGGACCGGCTGGTGTGAGACGGCGTACGCCGTGTCGTCCGAGGATCGATATTGACGCTCCCTCAGGTGTGTGCCGGCCGCTGCTGCGGGCGGTTGTGGACGGTGATGGTGCTGGTCATGCAGACCGATGCACCGTTCTGGGACTCGCTGGTGTTCGAGGGGATCGACGATGTGGATGTCGAGGCGGTTACGGCCGCGTTCGGCACGGTCGAGGTGGTGGCGAAAGGCCGCGCGGCCGGGGCCGCATGTCCGGACTGCGGCCGCTTCTCGGACCGAGTCCACGACCGTTACCAGCGCAGGCTGAAGGACCTTCCACTCGCTGAGCAGGGCCTGGTGATCCGGCTGACGGTCCGGCGCTTCATCTGCGGATCGGCCGGCTGCCGACGCCGGACGTTCGCCGAACCGTTCTCCCAGCTGGCCGCCCCGCACGCACGGTTCACCACGCGGCTCAACCACGCCCTGGAGCGAGTGGGACTCGCCCTGGCGGGGCGGGCCGGCGCCCGGCTGGCGGCCCAGCTGGGCTTCGGCGCGGGACGGATGACCTTGTTACGCAGGGTCATGGCACTGCCCGATCCGCGGTTCAGCACGCCGCGCGTGCTGGGCGTGGACGACTTCGCGATCCGCCGCGGCCAGACCTACTCCACCGTCTTGACCAGCATCGAAGACCATCGCGTGATCGACGTGCTACCGACCCGTGAAGCCACGCCGCTGGCCGCCTGGCTGATCCGCCATCCCGGCGTGGAGATCATCTGCCGCGACCGGGCGGGCGCCTACGCCGAGGGCGCCCGGCGCGGCGCCCCCGACGCTCTGCAGGTCGCCGACCGGTTCCACTTGTGGCAGGGCCTCGGCCGGGCCGTGGAGACCTGCGTCGCCGCCCACCGCGACTGCTTGCGCACCCGTCGCCCACGGCAT
>NZ_FMDF01000153.1 GCF_900091955.1 Streptomyces sp. Ncost-T10-10d | reverse complement strand
CGCCCGTCCGCCCCGACGCCCGTGGTCGGAGGCGTCGGGGCGACGGGCGTATCGGGCCGCACTGCCCTGCTCTCAGTGCGGGCGGCTCCCCCTGCGCTCACGTACGACATAGATGGTGCCCGTGGCCGTGACCACCGCCAGCGCCGTTCCGGCGGCGATCTCCGCGGCGTTCACCCTGTCGAGGCTGCCGCCGATTCCGCCCTGTACACCGGCCGGCGAGACCGGGGCACTCGTGGCGGGTGCGTCGGAGGCCGCGCGGACCGTGAGTCCGGCCTTCGCCGTGGAGCCGGGTGACGTATTGCAGATGAATGTCACCTCGTAGGCGGCGCCGGGTTCTGCGTCCCAGCCGACCGTGGCCGCGACGGCCGCGCCCCTGGGAATGGTGACCGTGTCGAAAACTCCGGAGCCGGCTGTGGCGGTTGTGGAGCACCCGCGGGCTGCCAGGACGACCTGGCTCCCCGGCGCGATCACCGACGGAGTGACGGTGTATCCGGTCGCGGAGGACGCGCCTCCCGACGTCGCGGCGTATGCGGTTGCAGCCGGAGCGGTCAGGGCGAGAGCGGCGGCGCCGAGCAGGGCGACGGGTGCGGCACCTGTTGCACGCATGGGTGAATCCTCCGGATCCCTGAGGAGCAGTTGCGGAACGGATTTCCACTTGGTGTCAGAAATGCACCTCGACGCGCCACACGCTAGAAGTGGCGCATTTTGCTCGCGATCGGAGTGCGCCGCCCGGGGCACCTGCTTCCCCCGAGCGGCGCACCGCCGGCATTTCGGCGGACGGCTATCCCCCCGCCGCGCCGGGGAACAGATCGAGGAACGGCGCCGCGGTGGCCGAGATTCCCCGGCCGAAGGGGGAGTCGAAGTCCCAGATCAGGAAGAGGAGAAAGGCGATCAGGACACTGAAGAGTCCGGCCAGCAGCAGTTCGCGGAAGGTTCTGCGGATCTGCAGAGTGAAGATGAGCCCGATGGTCACCAGCGCCCCGGTGATCAGGCCGAACCAGACCACGCCCGGCATGGTCGCGCCGGCACTCTGTCCGCGTGCGTTGCGTGCGTCGTCGGCTGCGGCGACCTGATCGACCAGTGGCTGATATGCCTGGCCCTCGTGATCGTTCCTCGGCCGGTACTCGGCGACATCGGTGCGCACCTTGCCGAGGAGCCGGGCCCCCTCGTCGGTGAGAGAGCCGTGCTCGGTCATCGTTTGCCACTCGTCGTGGACGACGTGGCGGACGTAGGCGTCGACATCGGCGCGGATGCGTGTACGCACCTCGGCCGGGTAGACGGCGGAGCGGACGTTCACCTCGTGCAGGGCCTGGGCCTCCTGGCGTACGTACTCCTGGGCGGCGCTGCGGCCCTCCCAGACGCCCGCGATGGCGAGGCCGAGGACGATCGCGTAGACCACGCCGATCATCATCGTCATGTACTCGATGACGTCAGGGGTCTCGGACGGGTCGTCATCGTCCCCGACCCGGCGGTTGTTGAGTACGGCGATGGTCAGGACTACGGCGCTCGCCGCGACCATGGCGAGGGTGAGAACAAGCCATTCCGACATGGGTTCCTCCGGAGGTCATCGGGAGCGGGGACGCAGCACGGCGACGGCGAACACCGCAGGGGCGGTGATCAGCAGGGTGAGGGTGACCAGGGAGGTGCCGCGCCGCGGGACCTTGCGCGGCGGCTTGCGGTAGGCGGGGAGCGCCACGGGCCGGGGCGCGGGATGCGTGGGGCGTACGGAGAGCGAGGGTGAAGGCGGCGGTGGCACGGGCTCCGGTTCCGGTCGTGGTGGTGCGGGGAGCGGTGGTGGGGGAGGGGGCGGTGGAGGAGGAGGGGGCGGTGGAGGAGGGGGCGGGGATGGCGAAGGTGGAGGCGGAGGCGGAGGTGCGGGCGGTGGAGTCGGCTTGGGTGCCGGGCCCGCGTGACAGTGACCGTTGCCCGACACGGCGACCGCCGAGCTCCCGCCGCCCTCCCCGATGGAGGCGTACGCGCAGTTGTCCGCCACCGCGGGTGCCGGGGCGGTCAGCAGCCAGAGAAGTGCGACGGCTGCCGTGAGCCGTCCTATGAGTGATCCGTACACGACGGGGAGCATGTTCCGGCCGGTCGCAGCGCACGCCGGGCGCGGACCGGATTCCCCTGATGGTGGGGACATGCGGCGTCGGGGGTTTGCGGCTCAGGGAAATTCTGTGAACGTGTTGAACAAAGAGGGGGCCGCCGCCCGTACCCAGGGCCATGGATGACGCGACGACGCTTCGCAACTCGCTTTGCAGAAAGGGAGTTGACATGGGCACCTGCGGAACGCCTCGCTCGCAGTGACGGCGGCGGCCCTGTTGGCGCTGACGATGGCGTGCGGTCAGGAAAAGGGCACCGAGACCCCCACCGGGCAGAACGTGGGCAACGCCGATCCGGCCGGACAGGACGAGGGAAGCGGCTACGGATCGGACAGTGGTTACGGCTCCGGCGGTGGCTACGGCTCCGACGGCGCGGAGCAGGGCGGCACGGGCAGGCAGGCAGGCTCGGTTCGCGTCCGCACCGGATGGCAGGAAGGCCGCAGTGAACGCCGACAGCCCGGCCGGCGTCGAACCGGCCGGAATCGCGGGGCTTTCGGTCCGCAAGGATCCGAAACTCGGGGACATCGTCATGGACAAGCGCGGCATGACGGTCTATCGGTTCAAGAAGGACGTCGCATGACCGATGAGGTCGGCCCGCACAGGTGCCCGCCTTTCGAAGTGGCCGGTCGTTGCCGCATCGGCAAAGAAAGACATCAAAGGCGTCACGACCAAGGGTTTTGTCACCTTCGATCGGCCTGACGGAATCAAGCAACAAGCCATCGGCTGTTGGCCGGTCTATACCTACTTTGGCGATGTGAAGCCCGAAGACACCAGCGGCCAGGGCATCGGGAGTGCTTGGTACGCGGTGTCCCCCGACGCCAAACCGGTGGGCGCCCCCGAGTGGTCCGACAGTGCCTCGCCGAGGCCGGTCCGTCGTCGAATGTCACACGCAGCGACGGGCCGGTCGCACATGCCACTGGTGTGTGACCAATAACGGACGGGTAATTTCCGTTTCCGCTCGCTCTCCTGGCGGTCGATCAGTAGCCTCTGGTCAACACTGACCATGAACATGGCCGGATCGCCGTGGCGACTTGTTGGAGACATCGATGGAGCGTCCCGCCTGGGCACCGCAAGGCATAGACATTTCGGTGCCGAGCGTGTCTCGCATGTACGACTTCTATCTGGGCGGATCGCACAATTTTGAGGTGGACCGGGAAGCGGCTCGCAAGGCCATGGAGTTCATGCCTGGGCTCCCCAAGATCATGCAGGCGAATCGCGCCTTTATGCGCAGGGCCGTGCGATATGCGGTGAGCGAGGGCATCACCCAGTTTCTGGACATCGGCTCCGGAATACCGACTTTCGGGAATGTGCACGAAGTCGCGCAGGCGGCCGACCCCGAGGCCCGGGTGGCTTATGTCGATCACGATTCCGTCGCGGTCGCGCACAGCCGGGCCGTACTCGAAGGAAACGACCGTGCGGTGATCGCCGCCGCGGATCTGCGCCGCCCGCAGGAGATCGTGAAGAACCCGGCGATCTCCGAACTGCTCGACCTGGACCGGCCGGTGGCCCTGCTGCTCGTCGCCGTACTCCACTTCATCGAGGACTCCGACGACCCGTACACCGCGGTCGCCGAACTGCGCGAGGCGCTCGCCCCCGGCAGCCTCATCGTCATCACCCACGCCTCGTACGAGGGGATTCCGCTCACACAGGAGGAGGCCGGCGGCGCGGTCGGCGTCTACAAGAACATCCGCAACCCCCTGGTCATGAGGTCGCGCGAAGAGATCGCCGGCTTCTTCGAGGGATACGAGATGGTCGAGCCCGGACTCGTGGCGATGCCGAACTGGCGTCCCGACACCCCCCATGCGGTGGAGCACGAGGACCCATTTGCCTTCTCGGGCTTCGCAGGAGTGGGACGCAAGGCGTGAGCATTCCCGCCCAGTCGTCCGGAGCGCCCGACACGGACCCCGACGGGCCCGAGGACCGGCTCCGGAGATTCGCCACGATCTGGAGCCGGGCCACCTTCCCGTCGACGGCCACCTCCATGACGCGCACGGAGTTCGAACAGCATCTGCTGCCGCTGGCCCGCGGGCTCAGCGACATCCTGCACGCGCGGCCCTTCGACGCGACGCCCGCGAGCGAGGTGGGCGTCGCCCTCGTGGCCGCGCACTGCACGGACCCGGACGCGCTCAGCAGCACGCTCGGCGTCATCGACTCGTACCTCGTGCTCTACTGCGGAGGCAACGGCGCTACGTCGCTGTCCACCGAGGACAGCAGGGCCCGCTGCGCCCGGATACAGCACGCCCTCGCCGGCGGCTTCACGCAGGCGCTGCGCGAGCGGACCCTCGCCGAACAGGAAGCCATCGCCCGCTCGGCGCTCACCGCCCGCTCGGATGCCGAGCAGGCTCTGCACGCCACCGAGGCACGCTTCCGCGCCGTCTTCAAGGACGCGGCCATCGGCATCGGGATCGCCGACCTGGACGGCAATGTGCTGGAGGTCAACGACACGCTCACCCGGATGTTCGGCGGGCTCGAACACCATGTGCGCAGCCACAAGATCAACGAGTGGGTCCACCCCGAGGACTCGCCCCAGGTATGGAAGTACTACAACGAGCTGGTACGTGGCGAACGCGAGCACTACCGGGTCGAAAAGCCGTACTACCGCAACGACGGCACCGTGCTGTGGACCAATCTGACGGTGTCGCTGCTGCGCGACTCCGAGGGCAGGCCGGAGTATCAGCTGGCGCTGTTGGAGGACACCACGGAGCGCCGGCTGCTCAACCTGCGGCTGCGGTACGAGGCCACGCATGACGCGCTCACCGGTCTGCCCAACCGGACTCTCTTCTTCGAACGGCTGGAGAAGGCGCTCTCCGCCGACGACGGCAGCCGCTTCGGCCTGTGCTACCTGGACCTCGACGGCTTCAAGGCGATCAACGACAGCCTCGGCCATGCGTCGGGGGACCGGCTGCTGGTCGAGGTGGCCGACCGGCTGCAGAGCTGTGCGACCGCGCCCGGCGAGATGGTGGCCCGGCTCGGCGGCGACGAGTTCGTGGCCCTGACCACCGGCCCCGACACCCGGACGGAGGTCGACGAGCTGGCCTGCCGGATCCTCGGCGTGCTCGGAACCCCGATCCGGCTGGAGGGTCGTGAGCTGACCGTACGCGGATCCATCGGGGTCGTCGAAGGGCCGGCCGGTGAACGCAGCGCCGCCGAGGTGCTGCGCAGCGCCGACATCACGATGTACCGGGCCAAGTCGGCGGGCGGCAACCGCTTCGAGCTCGCCGACGCCGAGGCGGACGCCCGTGCCATCACCCGGCACGGGCTGACCACCGCGCTGCCCGCCGCCCTGGAGCGCGGTGAGTTCTTCATCGAGTACCAGCCCCTCGTGCACCTCGGCGACGGCACGGTGCACGGTGCGGAGGCACTGGTGCGCTGGTGCCACCCGCAGCACGGAGTGCTCGGTCCCGACCGGTTCATCCCGCTCGCCGAGCACACCGGGCTGATCGTGCCGCTCGGCCGCTGGGTGCTGGAGGAGTCCGTGCGGCAGGCCCACGTCTGGCAGGAGCGGCACAGCGACGGCGGTCCGCTGCGGATCAATGTCAACCTCTCGCCGACCCAGTTGCACCATCCGCGGCTGGTCGCCGAGACGGTCGACGTGCTGGAGCGCTCGGGGCTCGAACCCGGGGCCCTGTGCCTGGAGGTCACCGAGTCCGCGCTCATCGGCGCGGACGACGATCTGCTGAAGCCGCTGCGGCAACTGGCGGAAATGGGCGTCGACATAGCTCTCGACGACTTCGGCACCGGGTACTCGAACCTGGCGAACCTGCGCAGGCTTCCGGTGAGTGTCCTCAAACTGGACCGTTCCTTCACGCAGGGCATGCAGCAGCATCCGGCGGACCCGGTCGATCTGAAGATCGTCGAAGGAATCGTCTCGCTGGCCCACAGCCTGGACCTGGCGGTCACGGTGGAGGGGGTGGAGACCGGGGCCCAGGCGGAGCAACTGCGGGAGCTGGGATGCGACACGGCTCAGGGGTGGTACTACGCCCGCCCCGGTGCGCCCGACCGGATCCACTCACTGCTGCTGGCGGACGCGGTGTGAGGGAGCGGGGAGTGAAGGCACCGAGGCCGCCCGGTCGACGTCGCGTCCTCGATCGCGCACATCAAGTCCATCAGGGGCTCGGGAACGCAGCGCGGCCGGAGACCGCGTAACCGGCGGCCCGGCGCCGGTTCAGGCCCGTCCGGCTGCGAGTACCACCTTCTGCAGCTCGCGCGCCGCGCGCGGTGGTGCCACATCGCTGCGGTGCGCGAGCGCGATCGTGCGCCGCAGGCCCGGGCGGGCCAGCGGTGTGGTCCGCAGGTCGTGGCCGGCCCGGCCGGCGACCATGCTGGGCACCACAGCGATCCCGAGTCCTGCCCGGACGAAGCCGAGCACCGCGTCCATCTCCCCGCCCTCCACCGTGAACGACGGCTCGAAGCCCTCCGCCCGGCAGGCGGCGACAGTCAGTTCGCGCAGGTCGTAGCCGTGCCGGAACATCACCAGGGATTCTCCCTGCAGGTCGGCGATCCTCACGCTCCCGCCCCTGCCGGGCCGCGGCGCCTGTGCCGACGACACCACGACCAGATCCTCCTGGAGCAGCTCGACCGTGGTGAGTGCGGGGGACGCCGCGGGCAGCGGCAGCACGATCAGGGCCAGATCGAGTGCTCCGCGCGCCAGCTCCCGCACGAGGTCGAGCGAGCCGCCCTCCTCCAGCAGCAGCTGGATTCCCGGATGCCGGTCGTGGAAGGCACGCAGTACGTCGGGGAGCAGGCCCGTGCAGAGACTGGGCGTGGCGCCGAGCCGGACCCGGCCCCGGCGCAGCTGAGCCAGCTCCTGCACCTCGTGGCGTGCGGTGTCGGCGTCGGCGAGGATGCGCCGGGCGAGCGGCAGCAGGGCCTCGCCCGCATCGGTCAGGGTGATGTTGCCGCGGGCCCTGCTGAACAGCTCCGCCCCCAGCTCGTTCTCCAGCGCTCTGATCTGCTGGGAGAGCGAGGGCTGTGACACATGCACCTCTTCAGCGGCACGGGTGAAGTGACGGGTCTCGGCCACGGCCACGAAGTACGTCAGCTGCTGGAATTGCATGCACTCAGCCTAGCGGCCACGATAGTCCACACCTATGAAGATGAGCTGCTCCATGTCTTGGACTGATGGGGTCTTTCGGCCCTAGCGTCGTGTCCATGGCATTGGCAACACGGACGGACCGACGGCCGTCCATGACGCGTACGCTCTGGGACTCGTCCGTCGGCAAGAAGACGATCATGGCCGTGAGTGGCCTGATCATGCTCCTTTACTTGGTTGTCCATATGATCGGCAACCTGAAGATCTTCTTCGGGTCCGGCGAGTTCAACCATTACGCGCACTGGCTGCGGACCATGGGTGAGCCCTTCCTGCACTACGAGTGGGCCCTGTGGGTCGTCCGCGTCGTGCTCGTCGCCGCCGTGGTGCTGCATGCCACCTCCGCGTACCAGCTGAGCCGCCGCGACATCAAGGCACGGCCCAGCAAGTACGTCCACAAGAAGCCCCGGGCGAGCTATGCCACGCGGACCATGCGCTGGGGCGGGATCATCCTCGCCCTGTTCATCGTCTGGCACATCCTCGACCTGACGACGGGCACGGTGCACTCCGGCGGATTCCAGTCCGGACACCCGTACCAGAACGTCATCGACACCTTCTCCACCTGGTACGGCAACACCATCTACATCGTCGCCATGCTCGCCCTCGGACTCCACGTCCAGCACGGCTTCTGGAGCGCCGCCCAGACTCTCGGCGCGGGTAACGCGACCCGTGACCGTGCCCTCAAGACCATCGCCAACGTCCTCGCACTGGTGCTGACGGTGGGCTTCATCTCCGTACCCGTCGCCGTCATGACCGGAGTCGTGAGCTGACATGTCCGACTACTCGCGCTACGAGACGGGCGCGCCCGCCGTCGACACCAAGGCCCCCGAAGGCCCCGTCGCCGAACGCTGGGACACCCGCCGTTTCCAGGCGAAGCTGGTCAACCCGGCCAACCGCCGCAAGCACACCGTCATCGTCGTCGGCACCGGCCTGGCCGGTGGCTCGGCCGGGGCGACGCTGGCCGAGCAGGGCTACCACGTCGTCCAGTTCTGCTTCCAGGACTCGCCCCGCCGCGCCCACTCCGTCGCCGCCCAGGGCGGCATCAACGCCGCGAAGAACTACCGCAACGACGGCGACTCGATCCACCGGCTCTTCTACGACACGGTCAAGGGCGGCGACTTCCGCGCCCGCGAGTCCAATGTCCACCGGCTCGCCCAGATCTCCGTGGAGATCATCGACCAGTGCGTCGCCCAGGGCGTCCCCTTCGCCCGCGAGTACGGCGGCCTCCTCGACAACCGCTCCTTCGGCGGGGTCCAGGTCTCCCGCACCTTCTACGCCCGCGGCCAGACCGGGCAGCAGCTCCTCCTCGGCGCCTACCAGGCACTGTCCCGGCAGATCGCGGCCGGCAACGTCGAACTGCACGCCCGCACCGAGATGCTCGACCTGATCATCGTCGACGGCAAGGCCCGTGGCATCGTCGCCCGCGACCTGGTCACCGGGAAGATCGACACCTACTTCGCGGACGCGGTCGTGCTGGCCAGCGGCGGCTACGGCAACGTCTTCTACCTGTCGACGAACGCCATGAACTCCAACGCCACCGCCATCTGGCGCGCCCACCGGCGCGGCGCGTACTTCGCCAACCCGTGCTTCACCCAGATCCACCCCACCTGCATCCCGCGCACCGGCGACCACCAGTCCAAGCTGACGCTGATGAGCGAGTCGCTGCGCAACGACGGCCGGATCTGGGTGCCGAAGGCCAAGGGCGACAACCGCCCCGCGAACGAGATCCCCGAGGACGAGCGCGACTACTACCTGGAGCGCATCTACCCGGCCTTCGGCAACCTCGTGCCGCGTGACATCGCCTCGCGCGCCGCGAAGAACGTCTGCGACGAGGGCCGCGGCGTCGGCCCCGGCGGACAGGGCGTCTACCTGGACTTCGCCGAAGCCATCCAGCGGATGGGCAGGGCCGAGGTCGAGGAGAAGTACGGCAACCTTTTCGACATGTACGCGCGGATCACCGCGGAGAACCCGTACGAGACCCCGATGCGCATCTACCCGGCCGTGCACTACACGATGGGCGGACTCTGGGTCGACTACGACCTCCAGACCACCATCCCCGGCCTCTTCGCCATCGGTGAGGCGAACTTCTCCGACCACGGCGCCAACCGGCTCGGCGCCTCGGCGCTGATGCAGGGCCTCGCAGACGGCTACTTCGTCCTGCCGTCGACCATCAACGACTACCTGGCCCGCAACCCGCACCACGGCGAGCTCGACGCCTCGCACCCGGCCGTCGAAGAGGTCGTCGCGGACACCGAGGACCGGCTGAACCTGCTGCTCGCCGTCGACGGCGACCGTACCCCCGACTCCTTCCACCGCGAGATCGGTGAACTCATGTGGGAGTACTGCGGCATGGCCCGCACCGAGGAGGGGCTGCGCAAGGCGCTCGACCGGATCCCGCAGATCCGCGAGGAGTTCTGGCGCCGCATCAAGGTGCCCGGCACCGGTGACGAGTTCAACCAGTCGCTGGAGAAGGCCAACCGCATCGTCGACTACCTGGAGCTCGCCGAGCTCATGTGCCTCGACGCCCTGCACCGCGCCGAGTCCTGCGGAGGCCACTTCCGCGAGGAGTCACAGACCCCGGACGGCGAAGCCGCCCGCCGGGACGAGGAGTTCTCCTACGCCGCCGCCTGGGAATTCTCCGGCACCGGCGAAGCCCCCGTCCTGCACAAGGAAGACCTTGTCTTCGAGTACGTCCACCCCACTCAGCGGAGCTACGCATGAAGCTCACCCTGCGCGTCTGGCGCCAGAAGAACGCCGACGCCCCCGGCGCCATGTCCACCTACGAGGTGGACGGCATCTCGCAGGACATGTCGTTCCTGGAAATGCTCGACACCCTCAACGAGGAGCTCATCCTCGCCGGCGACGACCCCGTCGCCTTCGACCACGACTGCCGCGAAGGTATCTGCGGCGCCTGCAGCCTCGTCATCAACGGCGATGCCCACGGTCCCGAGCGCACCACCACCTGCCAGCTCCACATGCGGTCCTTCGAGGACGGCGACACGATCGACATCGAACCGTGGCGCGCCTCCGCCTTCCCGGTCGTCAAGGACCTGGTCGTGGATCGCTCGGCCTTCGACCGGATCATCCAGGCGGGCGGCTACATCTCCGCCCCGACCGGCACCGCTCCCGAGGCACACGCCACACCGGTGCCCAAGCCCGACGCCGACTTCGCCTTCGAGCACGCCGAGTGCATCGGCTGCGGCGCCTGCGTCGCGGCCTGCCCCAACGGCTCGGCGATGCTCTTCACGTCGGCGAAGATCAACCACCTCAATGTCCTGCCGCAGGGCGCCCCCGAGCGCGAGACCCGGGTGCTCGACATGGTGGGACAGATGGACAGCGAGGGCTTCGGCGGCTGCACCCTCACCGGGGAGTGCGCCACGGCGTGCCCGAAGGGCATTCCGCTGCCGTCGATCTCGGCCATGAACAAGGAGTGGCTGCGGGCGACCCGGAAGGTGCACCGCTGAGACCACGGCCGAGTTCCTGGCCCCGGAGGCCGCTCACCTCAGGGGCCAGGAAGTCTCAGATGCTCAGGCAGGTCACGACGTCACCGAGATGTCGTCGCCGTAGACCGTGCCCTGCCCGTACCAGCCGTGCAGATAGACGGTCACCGTGCCGGTCGAGCCGGTGGTGAACGCCACCGACTGCTTGGCATAGCCGCTCGACGAACCCCAGGTGCTCGCCGAGGCGTCGCCCCGCACACCGAGGTAGCCGTAGTTGCCCTGCACCCAACCGCTCAGTGTGTACTTGGTGTTGGGGGACAGGGCGAGCGTCTGCGTGCACTCGCCCGTCCGGGACGGGCCGGCCGCCGCAGCGAGCGCGTGCGAACCGCCGTGCACGGGAGTGGAGACGACCGCGCCGCCGGTCTCACAGGTCCAGGGACTCAGCGAACCCGTCTCGAAGTCGCCGTTCACCAGTGCGCCGGTGCCGTCGCCCGGACCCGACACCGTCAGGGTGAAGGTCGCCGCGTGGCTGAGCGTGCCCGCCGTGCCGGTCACACTGATCCGGTACGTGCCGGGCGCCGCGGAAGCCGACGCGTTCACCGTCAGTTTCGACGTACCCCCGGCGGTGACCGAGGCCGGGCTGAGGGCCGCCGTCACTCCGGCGGGTGCCCCGCTCGTCGTCAGCGCGACGGTCCCGGCGTTGCCGGAGGTGACCGCGGTGTTGACGGTCGCCGTGGTGGAGCCACCGGGGGCGACCGTGGCCGAAGCGGGTGCGACGGTCACCGAGTAGTCGTCCGTCACCGGGCCGGCGCCGCTCGTGAAGGGCGCGAAGGTGTGGGAGAAGTACCAAGTGTCCTGCGCGATGCCGGAGCAGGTGTCGCTGCCCCCGGTGCCGGGGCAGCCTCCGTTGTCGCGCTGCAGCGCCCAGAACGACAGGGTGCTGACGCCCTTGGACACGGCCCAGTTGTAGACCGAGATGGCGTCGGCCGTGGTGAACGTCTCGGCCGGGCCGTAGTCGTCGATGCCCGGCATCTCGATGATGCCGGTCATGCCCCACAGCTGGGCGTCGGTCTTCGCCGGGTACAGGTCGGCCAGCTGGCCCTTCAGGCCGCTGATCGCCGTCCGGGTGTCCTGCGCCATGTTGTGCGAGGCGCCGTCGTAGTAGTCGAACGTCATGAGGTTCACGACGTCGACCCTGGTGCCGTTGGACACGGCGTTCTCCAGCACCGCCAGACCGCTGTCGGCGAGACCGCTCGTAGTGGTGGGCAGGGTGTAGGAGATCTGCACCGAGCGCCCGTTGGCGGCGGCCCAGTCCTGCACCTTCTTGATCGCCTTGTTGCGGCGGTCGATTCCTGCGCTGTTCTCCAGCGAGTTGTCCTCGATGTCCATGTCGAGGCGGGACACGTCGTAGGTCGTGATGACCTTCTCGTACGCCGCGGCGATCGAGTCGACGTCGGTGCAGCTGTCGGCGATCTCGGTGCCGCCGTTGTCGGCCGCGTAGCCGCCGAACGACGGGATCACATCGCCGCCGCGCGACCGGATGGTGGTGAAGTCGGCGCCGAATTCGGACGGTGCGATGGGCCGGCCGGATTCGCCGTTCCAGTACGGGGTGCAGGAACCGCGGGCCTCCGTCTGGACGAAGGCCATGGTCAGATACTTGGCGCCGGACTGCTCCGAGAGAGCGGCCGGACTGTCTCCGTTGTACGCCTCGAAGTATGGGGCGAAGACATGCGCGGGCAGGGGAGTGGCGGCGTTCGTGGCGGCCTGCGCGCCGACGCCCGATCCGAGGACCAGGCCGGCGGACGCGACGGTCGTTGCCAGGACACTCAGGACTGCGCCGAGTGTTCTTGGACGTCTCATGGGGTGCTCCCAGCGGGGTGAGACAACGGGCGGATCGCACGGCTCAACCGCGCCCGGTCGGGGCGCGGCCCGTTCCTGTGAATCCCGGCCGGGGGTCACATGCCGCACGGCATGGAGCGGCCGTGAGGCATGCCCATGATTGGTCTGGACCAGCCCGTGGTCAATGTTCTTTGCCCTTTCATTTCCCATTGCTTGCCTGATGCGGCAACTCTTGCTGGAAGCAGGTGAGTTGAGGTCGATGGAATCCTCAGGCGAGACGGAGGGAGGCCCTGAGGTACGCCGCCGTACGGCTGCCCTCCGCACGCGCGACCTCGGCGGGTGATCCCGCCGCCACGATCCGGCCGCCCCGGTCGCCGCCGCCGGGACCGAGGTCGATCACCCGGTCGGCGCCCGCCACCACTGCCATGTCGTGCTCCACGACCACGACCGTGTTGCCCGCGTCGACCAGACCGTGCAACTGCCGCATCAGCACCTCTACATCGGCGGGGTGCAGCCCGGTCGTCGGCTCGTCGAGCAGGTACATGGTGTGGCCTCGGCGGGTGCGCTGGAGCTCGGCGGCGAGCTTGATCCGCTGGGCCTCACCGCCCGACAGCTCCGTGGCGGGCTGACCGAGCCGCAGATAGCCGAGGCCGACGTCGAGCAGTGTCCGCAGACTGCGCTCGGCAGCGGGCGTACCGGCGAAGAAGCCGGCCGCCGACTCCACCGTCAGGTCCAGCACCTGCGCGATGTCGAGACCGCGCAGGGTGACCTCCAGGGTCTGAGGGTTGTACCGCGCACCGTGACAGTCGGGGCAGGGCGCGTACGTGCTGGGCAGGAAGAGCAGTTCGACGGAGACGAAACCCTCGCCCTGGCAGGTCTCGCACCGCCCGCCCGCCACGTTGAACGAGAACCGTCCGGCCTTGTAGCCGCGCTCGCGCGCGGTGTCCGTCTCGGTGAACAGCTTCCGTACGACATCGAAGAGCCCGGTGTAGGTGGCCAGATTGGACCGAGGGGTACGGCCGATCGGCCTCTGGTCGACCTGCACCAGACGGTCCACCGCCTCCAGTCCCTCCGCCGACGCGCACCCGGGTGTGGGACGCTCGGCGGGAAGGTCGGCGGTGGCGGAGGCCTGCCGGTCGGCGAGGACACCGGCCAGCACCTGACCGACCAGGGTCGACTTCCCCGACCCCGAGACACCGGTGACGGCCGTGAACACCCCGAGTGGAAACTCTGCGTCCACCCCTCGCACATTGTGGCGGTCGACCCCGTTCAGTTTCAGCCATCCCGACGGCGTACGTACCTCCCGCACCGGAGCGGGCCCGTCGTCGAAGAGGAAGCGCCGGGTCGCCGACTCCGCCACCTCCGCCAGTCCGGCCGGGGGGCCGCTGTGCAGCACCCGGCCCCCGTGCTCGCCGGCCAGCGGTCCCACATCGACCAGCCAGTCCGCCCGGCGCACCACGTCCATCTGATGCTCCACGACGAAGACCGAGTTCCCGGCCTCCTTCAGCCGGCCGAGCACTCCCAGCAGCGACTCGGTGTCCGCCGGGTGCAGACCGGCCGACGGCTCGTCCAGCACATAGACGACACCGAACAGACCGGAGCGCAACTGGGTGGCGAGCCGAAGCCGTTGCAGCTCGCCGGAGGACAGTGTCGGAGCCGTACGGTCGAGGCTGAGATAGCCGAGTCCGAGCTCGGAGACCGTCTCGATCCGGGCGAGCAGATCCGCCGTCAGTACCCGCGCCGTGTCTCCGCCGCCCGCCGCGCGCAGCACCTCGGCGAGCGAGGTGAGCGGAAGCGCGGCGAGTTCGGCGATCGAGCGGTTGGCGAAGGTGACGGCCATCGCCTCCGGACGCAGCCGGCTGCCGCCGCAGACCGCGCAGGGGGCACTGGTCAGGAAGCGCTCCGCCCTCGCCCGCAGAGTGCGGCTCTTGGAGTCCGCGAAGGTGTGCATGACATAGCGACGGGCACTCATGTACGTACCCTGGTAAGGGCGTTGGATGCGCCCCGCGTCACGCACCGGATGGACCGTCACCACCGGCTGCTCATCGGTGAACAGGATCCACTCCCGGTCCCCGGCGTCGAGCTCGCGCCACGGACGGCCGATGTCGTAGCCCAGTGCGTCCAGCACATCGCGCAGGTTTTTGCCCTGCCACGCCCCCGGCCAGGCGGCGATCGCACCGTCCCGGATCGACAGCGAGGGGTCGGGGACGAGCAGCTCCTCGGTGGTGCCGTGGACACGGCCGAGACCGTGGCATTCAGGACACGCCCCGGCGGGAGTGTTCGGTGAGAAGGAGTCGGAGTCCAGCCGTTCGGCACCGGCCGGGTAGTCCCCGGCGCGCGAGAACAGCATGCGCAGGGAATTCGAGAGCGTGGTGACCGTCCCGACGGACGAGCGGGTACCGGGCGCCGAGCGGCGCTGCTCCAGCGAGACGGCGGGCGGCAGCCCGGTGACCTCGCCGACCGCGGGCGCACCGACCTGATGGATCAGCCGGCGGGCGTACGGGGCGACGGACTCGAAGTAGCGGCGCTGCGCCTCGGCGTAGATCGTCCCGAACGCGAGGGAGGACTTTCCGGAGCCCGAGACGCCGGTGAACACGGTGAGTGTGTCGCGCGGGATGTCGACCGAGACGTCCTGGAGATTGTGTTCACGGGCGCCGCGCACCCGGACGTACGGATCGTGGGGGGTGGACATGTGCGCGGGGACTCCGTACGGATCGGGGCAGGGCCGGCGGCCTGGGGACAAACACTCCGATACTAGGCGTCAGGAGCGGCTCAGGAGCGGCGAGGCCCGTAGGTACGGGACCGGTCGGAGCAGGGCTGTCGGACCGTCTCCCGGGCCCGGGACCACCGGAGGCCGGTCCTGCCGGACCGGCCTCGGGTCAGGCAGGACGGGTCCTGGGAGGGTGCTAGCGCGACGGACGCAGGGCGCGCTTTATGGGCCTTCCCACGACACTGCGGGCCCGCTGGTACGTGGAGCGCTGGACGGGCACCGCGGTGTTCTTCGCGAGTTTCCGCTTGAGCTGGGTGTTCTGGTTGGTGAGGTCCGTCAGCTGGGACTGGAGCCAGTTGAGTCGTGCACCCATCGTGGAGGCGTCGGCTCCGACCCACGGGCGGATACCCGGAGGGAAGGCCAGCGAGCTCATCCGTGCCTCGAAGGCCGCACCGCTGTCGCCGTGGGTGAAGGTGTTCTCCAGGCCGTTCTTGTCGAGGAAGTTCATGAACCGGTCGAACCGCTCCCGGTGACCGCGCATCAGCGGCCCGAAGTCCGCCTCGGCGCAGAGGGCGGCGGGATCGAGGTCGAAGGGGGCGTCGGCGAGCATCCGGTGCGGGATGTCGAAGTAGCGGCACAGCTCCAGTGTCCGGGAGTCGCCGCAGAGCACGGTGGCGGGCGTTCCGGCCAGCAGCGCCGCGATGTTGCCGTGGATCCGGGAGCCGAAGGAGAAGTCGAAGCCCCGCAGATCGTCCATCCAGGTGACCGGGTCGATGTAGACCCGGACCTTGTCCTGGCCGTACATGGGGTGGTCGGGGTGGGTGGGGATGTCGGTCAGCGAGGCGTTCTGATGGGACAGGTCGCGCCAGTGCAGCTGACGTGCTTCGGAGATGTTCTGGCCGATGAACCGGAGGTGGGGGTAGCGCGCGTGGGCGTGGTTGATGATCCGCCCGAGCTTGTGCTTCCGCACGGCGTCGTGCGATCCGTTGACGGCGATCCGGGACTCGGGCCCGAGCGCCCGGCCGCTCTGCCGGATGTCGATCCTGTTGCCGTTGAGGAACATCGAGGGACAGCCGATGACGTCCACGTCACGGAAACCCATGTCCCGCAGATACCGCTCGGTGAACTCCCCGCGCACGCCGATGGAGGCGCTGCGGTCGAGCACGGCCGAGACGAACGCGTGGACCGTCGGCTGCATGGGCTTCAGCCGGTCCGCGGAGTAGTTGACGCCGGTCTGGGCACCCACACCCGGGACCACGACCGGGATCTTCAGTTTCGAGATCAGCTGCGTCAGGCGCTCCAGCTGGCGCTCGAAGGACGGCCGGAAGGCATTGGCGAGCGGGATGACGAAGACGTCGTACTCGCTGTTGATCCGGTCGGCATCGGCGACCCTGGTGGTGATGCCGTTCGACACCACCTCCGAACGTGGCGTCTCCAGGATCTTGTGAGCGGCGTCGCTGAAGATCAGATTGCCTGAGTTGGTGGCGAACACGTCCTCATGGAGAGCTCGCTCGACAGGGACGACGTCGTAGGGGCTCTTCCCTGAACGCAGGAGTATTCGCTTCACATGGTTAACGTTGGATGCCACAAACCTGAATATAGCTTTACGAACGCTTTTGGTTCCACGCACATCCTGTACAACCTTTTGCGATCTGCGCGGAACGTAGGGACATGATCACACATCCGTGCGCGTGTGGGCGCGGGGGTTGCGCAATGGACGTCTCGGGGCGGTCCTCGTAAGGTCCTCGCGACGCACTCTTGAGTGGCGGACGGCCCGGCCCGTACGCTGCGTGCTGCGCACGGGCGCGCCTACCGGGGAGGCGGAAGCGCCGTCATGGCCGATTCACTGTCCGAGGACGACATCCTCGAAGCGATCGCCCGGCACGCCGGCCGGCCCGGACAGGGGCCGCAGCTGCGGCGGACCGGCGCCGACATCGCTCAACTCCCGATGCTCGACCTGCGGATCGTCCGCTGCGTGGAGACCCGTACCACGCAGCCGGAGACCAGGGCCGGCACTTACGACACGTCGGGCCGGCCCACGTACGAAGGCGACCTGCGCGACCATCCGGTCGAGCCGCCGAAGGACCCGACGGTTTCGCGGACGGTGGAGTTCGTGCTCCGTGGCTCGGTGAGAACGGTGCCCTGCGGCTGCGACGAGGGACGGCAGCCGTGCTCGCGGTGCCGGGCCAAGGGAAAGCTGCGCTGTGACACCGGCCCGTTGTGCCCGGCCTGCAAGGGGGTCGAGCCGTGTACCTGGTGCGACGGCACGGGCGAACGCCGCAAGGGCCGCACGACGGCCGAGTCGGCGCGGGAGAGCCCCGCTGCCGGGCGGACCACCTGCGTGAAGTGCCGCAAACCCCGCACCGCTTGTCCGGAATGTCGGGGATGGGGCACCAAGAAGTGTTCTCAGTGCGACGACACGGGCTTCAGGGTCTGCCCGGTCTGTTCGGGTGAGAGGTCGACGGAGCACGCCCCGTGCGACGGTACGGGCCTGGTCACCCTGTGGACCGGGGGGTCGGTCGGACACGCACCCGAGCGGACCGCGTTGAAGCTGCCGGAGCCGGCACCGCCGCTGCGCGTCCGGCAGCAGACCGGACGTGTCGGTGCGTGGGAACGCGTCACTCTGACCTCGGTCGGCGACCCGCTCCCCGACGGTCTGGACCCGGCCCACATCGAGGCCGTCGAATCGGCCCTCGCGCCGCTCCAGGGCGAAGTGGCCCGACGCGTCGACATCGGCCGGCTGCAGTTGGCCGCCGTCTCGATCCCCGACGATCCCGACCACGTCTTCTACGTCTTCCCCGGACGCGATGGTCCCGAGGTCCTCCCGATCTGGTCGCGGCGCCGGTCCCTGCGCGTGGCCGCAGCGGTGGCCGGGGTGGTCGTGCTGGTGCTCCTGGTGGTTGCGCTGGTCTGATTTGCTGGGGGCGTGAGAAGCGACCACCGGCCCCTGGCCGTATTCGACTTGGACGGCACGCTCGCGGACACCGGCCATCGGCAGCACTATCTGGAGGGTCGACGGCGCGACTGGAACGGCTTCTTCTCCGCAGCCGTCGACGACCCGCCGCTTCCCGAAGGGGTACGGCTGGTACTGAGCAGTGCCAAGGAATGCGAGGTCAGGTACCTCACCGGGCGGCCCGAGCGCTGCCGCCGGGACACCGTGGCCTGGCTGGCGGTACAGGGGCTGCCCGAGGGGCGCTTGTACATGCGCCGCAGCGACGACCGCAGGCCGGCCCGGCACACCAAGCTGGAGATCCTGAAGCGACTGGGCCGGGAGTACGTGGTGCGGATGCTGGTCGATGACGACGAACTCGTCTGCGTCGCGGCGGAGCAGGCCGGCTTCACTGTGGTGCGGGCCCGCTGGATGAGGGTGTCGCCCGCGCTCGAGGACGCGCAGGAGCGTGAGGGCCGTACGTGATCCCGGCGTGGCGGCACCGGCCGGACGCGGCCCTGATCCGGTCGCGCCGGATCAGCTCGTCTCGTCGAGCCGGAAGCCCACTTTCAGGCCCACCTGAAAGTGCTCGATCCGGCCATCCGTGATCTCTCCGCGAACCTGAGTGATCTCGAACCAATCGAGATTGTGCAACGTTTCCGAAGCTCTTGCGATGCCCCTGCGGATGGCGTCGTCGACGCCTTCATGAGAGGTCCCCACGATTTCCGTGACCCGATAGGTGTGATTCGACATCTTATGTCTCCTCTCGTCCCTACCACGGTGCCCTACCCGGCCCGGGTGCGCGAGAGGTCGGTGTGCGGAATGCGCGATGAACGGGACTTGACCGGAGCAATGGTCCATACCAAAATCCAGCCACGCCCGTGCGAGCGCCGCCCGCAGTCCCCCCACACCGGGTTCTGAATTTCGTCGTGCCGTTTCGCAGAAGGTGAACCTGGTGAAGAACCGCATACTCGTCGGAGCCGTTGCGCTCGTTTCCACCTTCGCGCTGGGCGGATGCGGCTTCGTCCCGGGCTCGGAGGCGTCCAGCAGTAAAAAGGTCACGATCTGGCTGATGAAGGACAGCGTCTCCGCCGATTTCCTGAAGCGCTTTACAAAGACGTACGAGGACGAACACTCCTCCATCGAGCTCGAGTTCAAGATCCAGAGCTGGAGCGGCATCGGTCCGAAGGTCACCGATGCGCTCAAGGGCAAGGACACCCCGGACGTCATCGAGGTCGGAAACACCCAGGTCCCCCAGTACGCGGAGAGCGGCGGGCTGCGTGACCTCACGCTGGAGTCCGTGCGCGACCTCGGCAGCGAGGACTGGCTGCCCGGTCTCGCCGACCCGGGCAGCATCGACGGCGTCCAGTACGGCATCCCCTGGTACGCGGCCAACCGAGTGGTGATCTACAACAAGGACCTCTTCGAGCAGGCCGGTATCAAGACCCCGCCGAAGACCCGGGACGAGTGGATCGCGGACAGCGCACAGCTGAACCGGAACGGCAACCAGGGCATCTATCTCGCGGGCCAGAACTGGTATGTCCTCGCCGGTTTCATCTGGGACGAGGGCGGCGAACTGGCCGAGGAGAGGGGCGGCGACTGGGAAGGCGCCCTGGACAGCCCCGGCGCAATCAGAGGCATGAGCTTCTACAAAGAACTCCAGGCGCTCGGTGACGGCCCCAAGGACGCGGACGAGGAAAAGCCCCCGCAGGCCAAGGTCTTTGCCAAGGGCGATGTCGCGCAGATCATTTCGGTGCCCGGCGCCGCCGCGCAGATCGAGCAGCTGAACCCCGAACTCAAGGGAAAGCTGGGCTACTTCCCGATCCCGGGCAAGACCGCGACGGCTCCCGGTTCCGTCTTCACCGGCGGGTCCGATCTGATCGTTCCGCAGAAGGCGAGTCAGCGCACCGCGGGGATCGATGTGATCAAGGCACTGGCGGGCCGGAAGTGGCAGGAGGAACTCGCCAGAACCATGAGCTACGTGCCCAACAAGCCCGATCTCGCGCGTGTCATCGTGGGACAGGAGGGCACCGCGGCGATGGCCAGGGGCGCCACGAAGGGGCGTGCGACGCCGAACTCGCCGCAGTGGGCGAATGTCGAGGCCGTCAACCCGATCAAGCCGTACATGACGGCCGTTCTCCAGGGCGGCGACCCGCAGGAAGAGGCGAAGGCCGCCTCGGAGAAGATCACCGACCAGCTCGCGGTCCGCTGACACACTCAGCACCGATCCGTTCGGGCACACCCGGGATTCAGCCTTCGCACATCCCGGCTCTCCCATGCGGTCATGTCGAATCCAGCCGGTCACGGAAGAAGTAAGGGGCCGGGCCTTCACAGCAGTGCGAAGGTCCGGCGGCCGCCCTTGCCGATCCGTCCCCGGAGACCGTCATGAACGCGCTGCCCGTCACCTCTCCCCCCACCGCCCCCGCTGCGCCCGAGCGGCCCGCCCCTCCCGCCTCGTCGCGCTACCGGGTGTCCCTCGCCGTCGACCAGGAGGACGTACGCGCCGCCCAGCGCCTGCGTCATCAGGTTTTCGCCGGTGAGCTCGGCGCCAGGCTGGAGGGAGCCGAACCCGGTCTGGACAGCGACGCGTTCGATGCCTACTGCGACCATCTGCTGGTACGGGAGGAGACCACCGGCGACGTGGTCGCCACCTACCGCCTGCTGCCGCCCGACCGGGCACGGATCGCCGGGCGCCTCTACGCAGAGAGCGAGTTCGACCTCGGTCGGCTCGAACCGATCCGCGACGACCTGGTCGAGGTCGGCCGGTCCTGCGTCCACCCGGCCCACCGGGACGGCGCCGTCATCGCGCTGATCTGGGCCGGACTCGCCCGCTACATGGAACGCACCGGGTACAACTGGCTGGCCGGCTGCTGCTCGATACCTCTCGCCGACGGTGGCGTCGCTGCGGCCGGGGCCTGGGAAACCGTACGGACGAAACACCTGGCACCCGAGGACCACTGGGTCACCCCCCACCGCCTGTGGCAGCCCGCCGCCGGATCCGCAGGCAGCGGAGACGTGCCCACCGGACTCTCCACACTCCCTCCCCTTCTCCGCGGTTATCTGCGACTGGGCGCCCGGGTCTGCGGGGCGCCCGCGTACGACCCCGACTTCAACGTCGCCGACCTGTACGTACTGCTGTCGCTGCGCCGCACCGACCCGCGCTATCTGCGGCACTTCCTCGCACTCGCCCCACTGCGGTGAACCCCTGGCTGCCCACTTCACCCTGCACCCCGCCCACCTGCGCACGTCACGACGGACGCACGCGGGGCCGCGCGGTGGCCGTGGTCCTGCTGCTCGCCGGGTGCGCGTGCATCCTGGCCGGGGTGCTGGGCGCCCCGTTCGGGCTGCTGCTCGGCGCAGTACGGCGGGAGCGGCTGATCCGGCTCTGGGCGTACGGGGTCGTGCGGGCCTTCGGGGTACGTGTGCGGGTCATCGGGCCACCCGGGGCAGGCGCACCGGGCACGCTCGTCGTCGCGAACCACATCTCATGGCTGGACATCCCGCTCGTCGCGGCCGTGTTCCCCGGCCGGATGCTGGCCAAGAGCGAGATAAGGAACTGGCCGCTGCTCGGCCGGCTCGCCGCCGTCGGCGGCACACTCTTCGTCGAACGCGAACGGTTTCGCGCACTGCCCACGACCGTGCGCGACATCGCGGCGGCACTGCGCCGCGGATCACGGGTGGTCGCCTTCCCGGAAGGCACCACCTGGTGCGGGCGCGGCGGCGGGCGGTTCGGGCCCGCCGTGTTCCAGGCCGCGATCGACGCGAACGCCACCATTCATCCGGTGCGCATCACCTACCGCACCGCTCCGGCGGAGCACACGGCCCCGGCCGGTGCGGCCGCGTTCGTCGGCGACGATCGGCTCATCGCGTCCCTGTGGCGGGTGGTGACGGCGGCCGGGCTGACCGCGGAGATCCGCGTCCTGCCGCAGATTCCGGCGGGCGACTGCCCGGACCGCCGCACTCTGGCCCGTCTTGCTCAGACCGCCGTCGCCAACGACAGCGCGAACCGGTCCCCGGAGTCCGTCCACCACTGATCCATGCTCAGACCGGCCGCGGCGAGTTCGGCCCGGATGCCCTCCTTGCGGAATTTGGCCGACACCTCGGTACGCAACTCCTCGCCGGCCTCGAAGCTCACCATCAGATCCAGGTCCGGGACCTTCACCGTGAGTGCCTCGCGGGCCCGCAGCCGCATCTCGATCCACTCCCGCTCCGGGTCCCAGAGCGCCACATGATCGAAGTCGGCCGGGTCGAAGTCCGCGCCCAGCTCCCGGTCCACGACCCTGAGCACGTTCTTGTTGAACTCCGCCGTCACCCCGGCCGCATCGTCGTAAGCAGCGATCAGTACCTTCTCGTCCTTGACCAGATCCGTGCCGAGCAGCAGCGCGTCGCCGGGGGAGAGCAGCGACCGGACCGACTTCAGGAACACCGACCGCTCGTCGGGCAGCAGATTGCCGATCGTGCCGCCCAGGAACGCGATCAGCCGCGGCCCCGGGGTGCCGGGCAGTGCGAGACCGCCCGTGAAGTCGGCGATCAGGGCGTGCACGGAGAGGTCGGGCCGCTGCGCGAGCAGGGCCTCGGCGGCGCCGCGCAGCGCGCTCTCGCTCACATCGACCGGCACATAGCTGTGCAGCGCGGGCAGCGCGTCCAGCAGGTGCCGGGTCTTCTCCGACGACCCCGATCCCAGCTCGATCAGGGTCTGCGCCCCGGACGCCGCGGCGATCTCCTCGGCGCGGTCGATCAGGATCTCGCGCTCGGCGCGGGTCGGGTAGTACTCGGGAAGGCGGGTGATCTCCTCGAACAGTTCACTGCCGTGCGTGTCGTAGAACCACTTGGGCGGCAGTGTCTTCGGGTGCCGGGTCAGGCCGTGCAGCACATCGGCGCGCAGCGCCGCGTCCGTCGCGTCCGCCGGCAGGGTGCGGGTCAGCAGGAAGGGACTCACTCAGTGGGCTCCTTGAGCGGGGTCAGCAGGACTTCGGCGCGGGTCGCCGTCAGTAATGTCCGGTCGGGAACCGTGCGCCAGTGCGGATCGTCGTCGTACGGTTCCGAGGCCACGACCGTGCGCAGGCCGGGCTCGGCGAGGTACCACAGGGTGTCTCCCCAGGCCGTCGCCACGATCGTGGTGCCGTCCGTGAGCAGTAGATTCAGCCGCGATTCCGGTGCGGCGGCCGCCACGTCGAGCACGGTGTCGGCGACGGCCTGCGGCAGTTCGTCGCCGTCGGCGAGGCGGTGTCGTACGAGGGCCCAGACCAGGGCCGAGTCGCAGCGGGCGGTGAGGGTCAGCAGCTCGGCCGGGGGCAGCGCGGCGGCGAGCGGCGTCAGGGACTCGGGCCAGCCCTTCACTGCGCCGTTGTGGCTGAACAGCAGCCGTCCGGCGGCGTACGGTGCGGCCGCCGCCTCGCCGTCGGCGCCCGCCTCGGTGGCGTCACGTACCGCGGCGAGCAGCGCCGGACTGCGGACCACTCTGGCCAGATCGGCGAACGTCTGGTCGCCCCAGACCGGGCCCCGGCGCCGGTAGCGTCCGGGCACCGGATCGCCGTCCGCGTACCAGCCGACGCCGAAACCGTCGGCGTTGACGGTCCCATGCCGTTGGTGTCTCGGCGCCCAGGACTGGTGCACAAGGCTGTGGGGCGGTCGCGTCAGCACCTCACCGAGGGCTACCGGCGGTCCCAGATATGCGATATGACGACACATCAGAGACCCCTCGCGGTACGGAATCCGGAGAAGATCTGGCGCCGCACCGGCAGGTCCCAGTTGCGGAACGTCCCCCGGCATGCGACCGGGTCCACGGCGAAGGAGCCGCCGCGCAGCACCTTGTGTGCCGCTCCGAAGAAGACCTCGGAGTACTCGCGGTACGGGAACGCCGCGAAGCCGGGATAGGGGAGGAAGTCGCTCGACGTCCACTCCCATACGTCACCGATCAACTGCCTTACGCCGAGGGGCGACTTGCCCGCGGCGTACGCCCCCGCAGGTGCCGGCCGCAGATGGCGCTGACCCAGATTGGCCCGCTCGGGGGTCGGGTCCTCGTCGCCCCACGGATAGCGCAGCGAACGGCTCGACGCCGGGTCGTGGCGTGCCGCCTTCTCCCACTCCGCTTCCGAGGGCAGTCGGCGCCCGGCCCAGCGGGCGTACGCGTCCGCCTCGTACCAGCTGACATGGAGCACCGGCTCGGTCTCGGGGACGGTCTCGGTCACTCCGAAGCGGCGGCGCAGCCACTGGCCGGCATCCCGGTGCCAGAACAGTGGAGCAGTCAGTTCGTGCTCGCGGACCATGGCCCAGCCCTCGGGTGCCCACCAGCGCCGCTCGGTGTAGCCGCCGTCCTCGACGAACCCCTGGTACGCGCCGCAGGTGACCGGGGTCGTGTCGATGAAGAAGTCCGGAACGTCGCGCACATGGGCGGGGCGTTCGTTGTCCAGCGCCCACGGCTCGGTGGACGTACCCATGGTGAACGGGCCGCCCGGGACCAGTACTTCGGCAGGGAGACCCGCCGCGTCGGTGGGTGCGGGCGGAGGAACCGGCGCGGTCAGAACGGCAGGTCCCGATCTGAGTTGATGGGTGATCAGCATCGTTTCGTCGTGCTGCTGTTCGTGCTGGGCAATCATGCCGAAGGCGAACCCCGCCCGCACCAGCGGGCGGTCACCGTGCAGTGTCGTGCCGTCGAGCACGTCCAGCGCGCGACCACGTACCTCCGCGGCGTACACACGGGCTTCGGCGGGCGCCAGCAGCGGCAGCGAAGGGCGGGTCGCCCGGGGATGCTCGAAGGCGTCGTAGAGTCCGTCGATCTCCGGGCGCATCGCCTCCCGCCCCGCCACCCCGCGCAGCAGCCACAGCTCCTCCTGATTGCCGATGTGCGCGAGGTCCCAGACCAGGGGGGACATCAACGGCGAGTGCTGTGCGGTCAGTTCATGGTCGTCCACGCTGTCGGTGAGAAGTGTGGTGCGTTCGCGGGCGGTGAGCAGCGCCGCGAGGGCGCGCTGCCGGAGCGACTCGGTGTCCGCCTCGTCCGGACCGACCGGACGGTGCGGACCGGACGCGGCGGGCGTGGGGGAGTCTGTCATGAGCGGGGCCCCTCGAAGTGATGGCCCGAATCACCCGCTGAACCCGGCGCGAGCAGTTCGGGAAGATCGTCGGCCGGACATCGGCCCCGGGCGACGAAGCGGTCGTAGAAGTCCGCCACCACCTCCTGCACGGCCGTGGTCACTCCCATCCGGGGCAGCGCCTCCAGCGCGAGTTCGAAGCAGGTGACGGCAGCCGACCGCAGTTCGGGATCGGTCAGGCCGTCGCGGGCGGCGCCCACCCAGAGCGGATTGCGCGGCGCGGGCCGTGGCCCGGCCGTCTCGGCCAGTGGTTTGACGGTGCGGTACACGGTCTCGGCGGCCTCCGGGTCGTCGAACAGGGCAGTGCTGACGGCGAGCGGCACCAGCCACCCGTCCGCGCCGTGCTGCGCGTCGATCATGCGCAGCTCAAGGTGTCCGCGCGGCCGTACGGGTGGAAAGAGGGTGCTGATGTGGTAGTCGAGGTCGGCGCGCACCGGTGGTCTCGGTGTGCCGGTGCGGATCCAGTCGCGGAAGGTCAGACCGTCCGGCACCGCCCATGGCCCCTCGTCGTCCCGGATGCACATCACCGGGGTGTCCAGGACATGCGTGGCCCAGGCGTCGCGGGGCGGCAGACAGCCGGGCGGTGCCAGGGACCGCCATGGATCGAGGTCGGCCCAGAGCGACTGCCTGGTGGACCGCCATCGCGTCGGGCGGCCGTACTGGAACGGCGAGTTGGCGAACGCCGCCACCAGCACCGCGCCCAGCAGATGGGACAGCTGCCAACGCCGCCCGTAGCCGAGCGGACCCGGTTCCTCCTCTCCTGCGTCCAGACATACCTGGACGGACGCGGTGGTGCACATCATGGCGCGGCCGGCCGGTCCCGACCGGTCGAACGAGATCTCCATGGCGTCGTAGCGGGGCTCGTGCAGCAGACGGCGGGGTGGATGCCACGGATCGACGCCGAGACCCACAGGTGCGAGATCCACCCGGTCCAGGGCGTCACGTACCGCGGTGAGATCGGCGGCGGTGGCGTCGATGCACGCCATCAGGGAGCCGGCGGGGCGCGAGCTGAGTTCCAGCTGGCCGCCGGGTTCGAAGGTGAGCGCCGCACTCAGGGGCAGGGCCCGGAGGATGTCGGCGGCCGCGTCGAGACGGTGGTGGGGAACAGGGACGCGGGGCTGATCCCGGTGGTGAATGAGCCATTCGAGTTCAACGCCGACCGTTCGGGGCGGTCCGGTCTTGAAGCAGATGCAGCGCAGTAAATCCTCCGCCTCGTCCTCGACGAGGGGCGGGGCCTGGCCGGGCGGACCGTGGTCTCCGGGTGTGTCGGATGACATGCCGGGGCCTCCTTCTGCTCGGTTCGTCCGTACCAGCCAAACCCCTGTGGGGAGATCGCACAAGGGTGCCCCTGTGCGTTGGAAATACAGTTGCATCCATGCCGCTGGAGCGCAGAGCATGCCCCGTATGCACCACACGGGGGAGTACCGATGAGCGCACGGCTGCGCGGCATCGCGCGAGAGACCGAAGCCATTGTCGAGGCCGGCCGCTACCGCACGCAGGAAGGGCGTGAGGTGAGCATCGAGCGTGCGCTGACCACCGCACTGTCGGGTACCAGGCTGTACGGCCCCGAGCCGGTACCCGTCGCGGCACTCGACTCCGACCGCACGCCGGTCGTCGAGGTCAGCGGCGAGAGCAGTCTGCAGGCGGCACGCCGGATGGCCGGCGAAGGGCCCGGCAAGGTCGCTGTCCTGAACTACGCCTCCGCCCGCAATCCCGGAGGCGGCTATCTCAACGGCGCACAGGCCCAGGAGGAAGCCCTGTGCCGCGGCTCCGCCCTGTACGCCACGCTGCTGCGCGCCCCCGACTACTACGCCCACCACCGCACAGAACGAAGCGCCTTCTACACCGACCGGGTGATTCACTCACCGGGCGTACCGGTGTTCCGGGACGACCGGGGGCGGCTGCTCGACACCCCGTACACCGCGGGCTTCCTCACCTCCCCGGCACCCAACGCCGGAGTCATCCGCAGCCGCACCCCCGAGGAAGCGCACCGCATCCCCGCCGCGCTCGCGTCCCGGGCCGAGCGGGTGCTGGAGGTCGCGGCGGTGCGCGGGTACCGCAGGCTGGTGCTGGGTGCCTGGGGCTGCGGTGTGTTCCGCAACGATCCGGCGCAGGTGGCCCGTGCGTTCCGGACGCTGCTGCTGGACGACGGCAGGTTCGCCGGGCACTTCGAGCAGATCGTCTTCGGCATCCTCGACCGCAGCCCCGAATCCGCCACCAGGTCCGCCTTCGCCCGGACGTTCAGCAGTCAGTTCCAGCCGTAGCGCTCCCGCAGCCGGCCGACGACAGAATCGAACCGGTCCCGGTCCAGAGCGCACGCCTCACGCCGCATCCCGTCCTCGTGCAGCCGCAGTACCCGGTCCAGATCGGCCCAGGACGGGCGGCCCGAGCTGTCCCACGGTCCGGCCCCGAGCGCCACCCACTCGCGGTCCCGGTCGTGCCGCTTGCTGGAGAGCTGCACGGCGAGCAGCGTGCCCGCCGCCTCACGGGCCACCACCAGAACCGGACGGTCCTTGCCGCGCCCGTCGTTCTCCTCGAACGGCACCCATGTCCAGACGATCTCGCCGGGGTCGGGGTCGCCGTCCCGGTCGGGGGCGTACGAGGTGCGGACCGGGCCCACGTCGCGCGGGTCGGCCTCGGCTGTGGCGGCCGGGCCGGTGCGGCCGGGGAAGGCGGCCGCGCCGTCGGTGCTGTCGTCACGGTGCTGGTTGATCATCCCCACACCGTAGGACCTGCACGGCCCGTTCCACGGAGCGGGGCCGGTGAACGGGCAGCAGGCCGCACGCCCGACTGCGAGGGACCACAGCTGTGGCCGGTGCTCGCCCGAGGCTGACGGGCGTGCACCGGCCACGGCCGACCGGACCGGTCAGGAAGGCGTGCCGCCCTCCTGATCACCCGTCACCGGAATGTGCTGCTTGCGCGGCGAGGGCGCAGCGGCCGGCATGACCCCGTTGACCTTGGACGCAGGTTCGGCCGGGCTGTCCTGACTCATTGTCGAAAGCAGCTGCCGGGCCAGTCCAAGACCCGTGCCACCCATCGTCAGTGCTTTCGCGAACATGTCGGACATGCCGTCGGCGCCGTTCAGCAGCACCATGTGGTCCACGCTGCTGAAGGCGCCCGCGCCCGCCTCGACGATCTCCGGCCACTTCTCGGCCAGCTGCTGGGCGACCACCGCCTCCTGGTTCTCCGCCAGGGCCGCGGCCCTGGCCTTGATCGCCTCCGCCTCGGCGAGGCCCTTGGCGCGGGTCGCCTCGGCCAGTGCCAGCCCCTTGGCCTGGGCCGCGGCGGCCTCCGCCTCACCCGTCGCCCTGGTCGCCGTCGCGGCGGCGGCGCCACGCGCCTTCGTCGCCTCGGCCTCCGCGAGCGCCGCCGTCTTGACCCGGTTGGCCTCCGCGACCGCGGCGAGCTCCGTCTCCCGGGCCTTCGCCTCGGCCGCCGAGATCCGGGCGTCGCGCTCGCCCTCGGCCAGGGTGCGCTTCTCGTACGCTTGGGCGTCCGCGGGCTTGCGGACATCGGCCTGCAGCTGCTGCTCGCGCCGCTGGGCCTCCAGTTCGGCGACCCTGGTCTCCTGGACCACGACCTCCTGCCGCGCCGCCGCGTCGGCCAGCGGACCCGCCTGCCGGGAGCTGGCCGCGGCCTTGTCGCGCTCGGCCTGATACCCGGCCTGCAGGATCTCGCTGTCGCGGGTCGCCTCCGACATCCGGGCAGCGGCCTGCTGCTCCGCCTCGGTGGCTCGCCGGTTGGCCTCGGCCTGCGCTATCCGGGCATCCCGCTGCACCGCCGCCGCATGCGGCATCGCCAGGTTCTTGATGTAGCCCGTCGGGTCCTCGATCTCATGGATCTGGAGCGAGTCGACGATCAGCCCGAGCTTCTCCATCTCGGTCCCGCAAGCCGCCCGGGTCTGCCCGGTGAGCTTCTCCCGGTCCCGGATCATGTCCTCGACCGTCAACCCGCCCACGATGGAACGCAGATGACCGGCGAACACGTTGTGCACCCGCTCCGACATCATCTTCTGCTGGTCGAGGAAGCGGCGGGCCGCATTGGCGATCGACACGAAGTCGTCGCCCACCTTGAAAATGACAACGCCTCGCACCCGCAGCGGAATCCCCTGATGCGTGACGCAATCGACCGACAGTTCGGTCTCGTTGAGGTCCAGGGACATCTTCCGTACCGCCTGGACCCCGGGCAGGACGAGCGTGCCGTGACCAGTGACAATCCGGAACCCCATGCCCTGCCCGAGACCCTCGGTCTTGTGCTTGGAACCGGAGATGACGAGTGCTTCGTTCGGCTCGGCCACTCGCCACATCAGTTTGAACAGGCCGATCAACACGATGATGGCGGCGAGTACGAGACCCGCCGTGACGCCGATGACCATCGGCATGCGCCCCCTTATCGCAGTGCCCCGTCGGCACCGCTGAACAGGGGGAGTCTTCTCCTGCTCGCGGCGGTGGAGAAGACGCGTGCGCAACCTTGCCGAATTCTTGACGACGAAAAGTGTGAAGACCCTCCCGCCGAGGCCTCAACTACCGTATGCGCGAGCCACATACACCGTCCGCGGCGGCAGATACTCGATCACCGTCACCACCGTGCCCGGCTCGATGCGTTCCTTCGCGGAGGCCGGATGCGCGAGGAAGTGCTCGGCGCCGCCCCGGATCCGTACGATCACCTCGCCGACCAGCCCCGGCCCCACGGTCCCGGTCACCCGGCCGATCAGTCCCACCATCGAGGAGTCATCCATGCCCCGGAGCCTACCCACGCCGCACGGGTCTGGAAGACTGCGCGACGCCATGAGCCAGTTACCGAACCAGCCCACCGAAGGCCCCGTCCCGACCAGTGCCGATGTGGCACGGCTCGCCGGAGTCTCCCGGGCCACCGTGTCCTACGTACTGAACAACAACGCGTCCGTGCGGATCAGCGAACCCACCCGCCGCCGGGTCAGGGAGGCGGCCACCGAACTGGGCTACGTACCGCACGCGGCGGCCCGCAGTCTGCGTGCCGGGCACACCCGCATGGTGCTGCTCCCCACCATGAACTTCCCGGCCGGCCCGCTCCACCACCGCTTCCTCCACCAACTGGAATCCGGACTGCGCCGCCTCGACTACACCGTGGTCCAGTACGGCAGCACCGGTCTGGACGCCGACGACGCGCCCCGCGCCTGGGCCGAACTCCGTCCCGTCGCCGTCATCGCACCCGGCACGATCGCCCTCACCCCGCAGGGCATATCCGTACTCAGGCGATCCGGAGCCAAGGCCGTGATCACCCTCGGGCCCCGGCCGGTGGACGGTGCCCATGCGCTGGTCATGGACCAGCGCATGGTCGGCAGCTGCGCGACCGGACATCTGCTGGAGCGCGGCCGGCGCCACATCGGCGTCGTCATGCCCGAGGAAAGCGGCCTCGGCCTGTTCGCCGAACCCCGGCTGGCCGGAGCCCGGCAGGCCGCACTGAGCCACGGGGCCCGTATCGAACCGCTTCCGCTGCGGTACGAGGAGGAATCGGCCGCCCGACTGGCTGCCCGCTGGCGCACCATGGGCCTCGATGCCGTGTTCGCCTACAACGACGAATACGCGATGCTCCTGATGCGGGCCCTTCAGGACGCGGGCATCGAGGTGCCCCGCGAGACGGCCGTGGTCGGCGCCGACGACCTGATGCTCGGCAGACTGCTGCGGCCCCGGCTCAGCAGCGTACGGATGGAGCTGGCCACGCCACAGCCGCTGGCGGACCTCGTCGACCGGCTGGTGCAGCACCCCGGCGGTGCCCCCGAGCACCACGACCTGCTGCGGGCCCGGGCGGTCCACCGCGAGTCCAGCTGAGCCGCCGACTCCGCACGGTGCGGCAGCGCGACGACATGCGCGCCGAGCGCCGCTTGCTTAGCGTCATGACCATGAGTCATCCGCAGAGTTACGAGATCCTGCTGGTCCCCGGATTCGCCGAGGACACCGCCGACGCCGCCGAGCCCGGGGGCGCCATCCGGTCGGCGGTCGTGGCGGCGACCGGCGAGACAGGGGCATCGGGCTACCCCCGGTATTCGGGCGAAGGCATCGTGGCGGACATCGATCCGGCGACGCGCACGGTGGAGGCCCTGCTGGTCGACGGCTCCGAGCTGGACTACGGCCTCTCTGTCCGGGTCAAGGAGAAGAACGCCGAGGACACGGCCGACAGCTGAGGCCGGGCCGCCCGCTTCCGGCCGTGGAAGGCCACCGAAGGCCACGGAAGGCCTCCGAAGGCCACGGAAAGAGGCCCGGCCACGGTGGTCGGGCCCCTCACCCTGCTCATGCGCGCGGAACCTACTTCTGTTCCTTCTGCTGGTCCTCGATGGACTTGCGGACCTCGTCCATGTCCAGCTTCCTGGCCTGCCCGATGATGTCCTCCAGCGCCACCTCCGGCAGCGCGCCGGGCTGGGCGAACACCGCCACATTGTCCCGGACGATCATCAGTGTGGGGATGGAACGGATCTCGAAGGCCGCCGCCAGCTCCTGCTGCGCCTCCGTGTCGACCTTGGCGAAGACCAGGTCGCCGTGGCGCTCCGACGCCGCGTCGTAGACCGGCGCGAACTGCCGGCACGGGCCGCACCAGGAAGCCCAGAAGTCGATCAGGACGAAGTCGTTGTCACTGACGACCTGGTCGAAGTTTTCCTTGGTGAGCTCAACGGTGCTCATGCTCTGTTACCTCTTCCTGTGCCCGTTCGGACCTGTCCCACACAACCGTGCCTGTACCTGCGCTATTCCGCCTGCCCATGTGGCCGTCGCGCACACCCACGACCAGACTGTCCCCATGACAGATAGTTCCCTGAACACCGAGTACGACGTCGTGGTGATCGGAGCAGGTCCGGTGGGCGAGAACGTCGCCGACCGGGCCCGTGCCGCCGGGCTGAGCACGGCGGTCGTCGAGGCGGAACTCATCGGCGGCGAATGCTCGTACTGGGCCTGCATGCCCAGCAAGGCCCTGCTGCGCCCGGTAGTCGCCCGTGCCGATGCCCGCCGGGTCCCCGGCCTCCGCGACGCCGTACAGGGACCGCTGGACACGGCAGCGGTCCTCGCCCACCGTGACGAATACGCCTCGCACTGGAAGGACGACGGACAGGCCGCCTGGCTGAAGGGCGTCGGAGCGGACATCTACCGTGGCCAGGGTCGGCTCACCGGTAGGAAAACCGTCTCCGTCACCGCCCCCGACGGAACGGAACACCGGCTCACCGCCCGGCAGGCCGTCGCCGTCTGCACCGGCAGCCGCGCCGTCGTCCCCGCCCTGCCCGGCATCGACGGGGCCCGCCCCTGGACCAGCCGGGAGGCGACGAGCGCCAAAAAGGTACCCGGCCGCCTCGTGATCGTCGGCGGAGGCGTGGTCGGGACGGAGATGGCCACCGTCTGGCAGGCCCTCGGCGCGCGGGTGACGATGCTGATCCGCGGCAAGGGACTCCTGCCGAAGATGGAACCGTTCGCGGGCGAGCTGGTCGCCCAGGCACTGACGGAGGCGGGCGCCGACATCCGTACCGGAGTCTCGGCGACCTCCGTACGGCGCGCGGTCCCGGACGGCCCGGTCACCGTGGAGCTGAACAACGGAGAGCGCGTCGAGGCCGACGAGATCCTCTTCGCCACCGGCCGCGCCCCGCGCACCGACGACCTCGGCCTGGAAACGGTGGGTCTGAAGCCCGGCTCCTGGCTCGCCGTCGACGACAGCTGCCGCGTCGACGGCACCACCTGGCTCTACGCCGTCGGCGACGTCAACCACCGCGCGCTCCTCACGCACCAGGGCAAGTACCAGGCACGCATCGCGGGCGCCGCGATCGCCGCCCGCGCCGCGGGTGTGCCGCTGCTGGACACCGGCCACTGGGGCGCCCACGCGGCCACCGCAGACCACGCGGCCGTCCCCCAGGTCGTCTTCACCGACCCCGAGGCCGCGTCGGTCGGCCTCACACTCGCCGAGGCCGAGGAGGCCGGCCACCGCGTACGCGCCGTCGACCACGACCTCGCCGCGGTGGCGGGCTCCGGCCTGTATGCGGACGGCTACCGAGGCCGCGCCCGCATGATTGTCGACCTGGACCGGGAGATCCTGCTCGGTGTCACGTTCGTCGGGCCGGGCATCGGCGAACTCCTGCACTCGGCGACGGTCGCGGTCGCGGGCGAGGTCCCCATCGGCCGGCTGTGGCACGCGGTCCCCGCGTATCCGACGATCAGTGAGGTCTGGCTGCGCCTGCTGGAGGCATACCGGGACGCGTAGGCTTCGGCCCGCCCGTCTCCAGCAGCTCCCCGGGCGGGGCGGCATCCGTACCGACCGTGACGACGGCCGCGAGCAGCGACTTCGTGTACGGATGCCGCGGCACTGGCCGCTGGAGAGCCGGCGGGGGCGGCGGTGGGGGTGCTCGGGGCCGAGTCCCACCAACTTCAGGAGTTCGGCGTGCGGGCGGCCCGGTCCTCGTGGCCCGTTGAGTCGTGGTGCGGGTTCGGCCCGGTAGCGGCAGCCGATCTCCCGGCTGTCGGTCCGCAGCGTGACGCGGACACCTGCCGGAGGGCGGGCCGCCCGATCCCGCCCTCCGGCAGGTGCAGCCTCGCCTCCTCGTGTGGCACCCGCCAGGGCGCGACCCAGCCGGGGCCGTGCTGCAATGGCACCGCTCCACGGAATCGCAGTACGGGATCATCTCCACCCGCGACACGATGCGCCGACATTTCGCCACCTCCCGAGCCGGTCGCCATCCTCGGTGGATGCGGCCACCGCAGCCAGTAGTTGCGAATGCTGTGACCAGGACTCACCGGCAGGGCCGACGACCCCGGAGCGGCGGGGGTGGTCAGGCCGGGGGCCGGAGATTGCTGGTGGTGACCCGGACGTGGTCGACGACGAGTTGCTGCGGGAAGGAGGTGCTGCCGTCGGGGTCGCCCGGCCAGTAGCCGCCGACCGCGAGGTTGAGGATCAGGAAGAAGGGCTTGTTGAACACCCAGGTGTGGCCGCCGAGATCGGCGGGCGTGCGGCGCTGGTAGGCGTTGCCGTCCACCGACCAGGTCACCGAATCGGGGGCCCAGTCGACGGCGAAGGTATGGAAGTCGTCGGCGAACGCCTGCCCGCCGGGCAGGGTGTACGCGGCGCCGATCCCGCCGGAGCCGGAGTAGCCGGGACCGTGCAAGGTGCCATGGATCGTGGACGGTTCGAAGCCGACGTTCTCCATGACGTCGATCTCGCCCGAATTGGGCCAGCCGACCTGGCCGATGTCGTCACCCAGCATCCAGAAGGCGGGCCACATACCCTGACCGCGCGGCACCTTCATCCGGGCCTCGACGTGTCCGTACGTCTGGGAGAACTTTCCGGATGTGTTCAGCCGTGCCGAGGTGTACTGGCAAGTGCCGTACCAGCACTGGTAGTTGTTCGGATTTTCCCTGCGTGCGGTGATGACGAGATGGCCCTGGCCGTCGAGTGCGGCGTTGCTGTTCCCGGCCGTGTAGTACTGCCGCTCATGGTTGTTGACGTTGTCGCCGGTCTCGATCTGCCACTTGCCGCCGTCGGCAGCGGAGCCCGCGGGGCCGTCGAAATCGTCGGTGAATGACGGTGCCGCCGCAGCGGTCCGCGGTTCGGGCAGGGGCGCCCCGGCCGCGAGACCGGAGGAGGCCGAGACGAGGGCGAGTACGGAGAGAGCGGACACCAGGAGACGTCGGGTGAGGTGGGGGGAGGTCATGGGGTCCTTCCCGTGGAGGGAATCGAGGATCTGTCATGCAAATGACAATTCCCGCGTCGTGGGGGTGCGAGCAGAGGTCTTCGTTCCGTATGCGATTTAAGAAGTGAACCCAGACCGTGTCAAGGCTTTGGTACGGACCATACTTCTTGCAGCCATCCGTCGTTGGTGCGGCCCAGGACGGACGCCCGTCCCGGGCCGCACTGACGTCAGTGGGCGTTACCTGGCAGAGCCGCCCGCACCTCGGTGGCCGCCGAAACCAGGTTCTCCAGCGAGGCACGTACTTCCGGCCAACCCCGGGTCTTCAGACCGCAGTCGGGATTGACCCACAGTCGTTCGGCGGGAATCGCTTCGAGCCCCTTGCGCAGCAGAACCGCTGCCTCGGCAGCGCTCGGCACCCGCGGGGAGTGGATGTCGTACACACCGGGACCGACCTCCCGCGGATAGCCCGCCGATGCCAGTTCGTCGGCCACCTGCATATGGGAGCGAGCCGCCTCAAGGCTGATCACATCCGCATCCAGGTCGTCGATGGCCCTGATGATGTCCCCGAACTCCGCATAGCACATATGCGTATGGATCTGAGTCTCCGAACGTACGCCACTGGTGGCCAGCCGGAACGACTCGGTCGCCCAGGCCAGATACCCGGCGCGATCGGCGACCCGCAGCGGCAGCGTCTCGCGCAGGGCCGGCTCGTCCACCTGGATGACCGAACTGCCGGCAGCTTCGAGGTCGTTCACCTCGTCCCGCAGTGCGAGGGCGACCTGACGAGCGGTTTCGCCGAGCGGCTGGTCGTCACGGACGAAGGACCAGGCGAGCATGGTGACGGGACCTGTGAGCATGCCCTTGACCGGACGGGCGGTGAGCGACTGCGCGTAGGCCGTCCAGCGCACCGTCATCGGCTCCGGCCGGGAGACGTCCCCGGCCAGGATCGGCGGCCGGACATACCGTGTGCCGTACGACTGGACCCAGCCGTGCCGAGTCGCGAGGTACCCGACGAGCCGCTCGGCGAAGTACTGCACCATGTCGTTGCGTTCGGGCTCGCCGTGCACCAGCACATCGACGCCCGCCTTCTCCTGGAACGCCAGCACCTCCTGGATCTCCGTCTCGATGCGCTTGTCGTACGTGGCGGTGTCGATGCGTCCGGCCCTCAGATCGGCTCGTGCGGTACGCAGTTGGGCGGTCTGCGGGAACGAACCGATGGTTGTCGTCGGCAGCAACGGAAGCCGCAGGCGGTCACGTTGGACAGCTGCCCGCTGCTGATACGGCGCTTCGCGGTGGCCGTCGGACTCCGTGACGGCAGCGGCCCGTGCCCGTACCGCCGGTTCATGGGTGATCGTGGAACCGGCCCGCGAGGCCAGATCGGCACGGTTCGCGGCGAGTTCGGCGGCGATCGCATCCGTACCCTGTGCGAGGCCCCGGGCCAGGGTGGCGATCTCGGCGGTCTTCTGCCGGGCGAAGGCCAGCCAGCGGGCCACCTGCGGGTCGATGTCAGGCTCGGCGGTCGCGTCGAGAGGGACGTGCAGCAGGGAGCAGGAGGCCGCCACATCGACCCGGCCGGCGAGGCCGAGCAGGGTGCCGAGCGTGGTGAGGGACTGCTGGTGGTTGTTGATCCATACGTTGCGGCCGTCGACGACCCCGGCGACCAGCCGCCTGCCCGGCAGACCGCCGACCGCGGCGAGATCCCTCAGATTGGCAGCCGCCGGACCGGTGAAGTCGAGCGCGAGCCCGTCGACCGGCGCCTTCGCGAGGACGGCGAGAGCCTCACCGAGCCGGTCGAAATAGGAGGCGACGAGGAGCTTCGGCCGGTCGGTGAGCGCGCCGAGGTCACGGTAGGCGCGGGCGGCGGCGTTCAGCTCGGCCGGAGTGCGGTCCTGCACCAGGGCGGGCTCGTCGAGCTGTACCCACCGGGCACCGGCGGCACGCAGATCGGCCAGCACCTCGGCGTACACCGGCAGCAGCCGGTCGAGCAGCGTCAGCGGCTCGAAGTCGGTGGCGACGCCCGGAGCGGGCTTGGCCAGCAGAAGATAGGTCACCGGACCGACGAGCACCGGCCGAGGGCTGAGCCCGAGCGCCAGCGCTTCCCCGAACTCCGCGACCTGTTTGGTGGAGTCGGCGGCGAAGACGGTGTCGGGACCGAGCTCCGGCACCAGGTAGTGGTAGTTCGTGTCGAACCACTTGGTCATTTCGAGCGGGGCCACATCCTGCGTACCGCGCGCCATCGCGAAATAGCCGTCCAGTCCGTCGGTTTCGACGGCTTCACGGTGCCTGGCCGGTACGGCACCGACCATCACGCTGGTGTCCAGCACATGGTCGTAGTACGAGAAGTCGCCGGTCGGGACCTCGTGGATGCCGTCCTCCGCGAGCCGGCACCAGTTGGTGCGGCGCAGGCCGGCGGCGGTCTCCCGGAGGGCGGCTGCGGTGACGCGGCCCTTCCAGTAACCCTCGACGGCCCTCTTCAGTTCGCGGTTGCTCCCTTGGCGGGGACAGCCGTACACGGTGGCCCGGGCTGCCGCGGCTGCGGACTTGCTGGTCACGGAACTCTCCTTCGCGAGCGTGTGTCCTGATACGACCCCGGGACGGAGCGAAGGCGCGAAGGGATGACGGACCGGGCGGAACCGCAACGCCGTGGAGGCGCGCATGCCCTGCCCGATCTGTACGCCGACCCGCCCACGAGGTCACCGAGATCACCGTGTGCGTCCGACGCACACGGGCAGTGGCAGGTCTTCGGACTCGCGGGCACTTCTCGCGTACGAGACACCTACTGGCCGTCGCTTCCCGGACCCGTATCGGCTCCAGTGCTTGATGACGGCGGTCGTTCCCACTCACCGCTGCGGGGCAGTCCCGGATTCCCACCGGGTTCCCTCTTGCGACGCGCCTGCCTGGCGGACAGGGCGAACCAGCTGCACCACCACAGTAGGCGCTGACGGGAGGTTCCGGCACGTCAGTTGTTCATGCTGTGGGCCGCGGGAGGACGTCAGTCCCCCCGAGCGGGGACAGCGGCTGCCCACAGCGCAGGTTCCATCGTCCCGACCGGCCGCTGAGCCCGGTCAGCGTCAGTGGGGCGACGTCCAGCCGCCAGAACGCCTCCGTCGGGAGAGCGAGGGCCCGTACGATCACCGCCCGCACCACCGCAGGTTCGACGACCCCCAGCACACGGCAGTCCTCGTCGCCGTACAGGGGCTGCAGGGAATCCAGCCAGCGGCCGACCCTGGCGCAGAACTCCAGCAACGGTTCGCCGCCGTGCGGAGCCGCCGAAGGATCGGTCATCCAGGCCGACACCGCCTCCGGCTCGCTCCCGCTCACCTCCTCCAGCCGCTGCCCGTTCCACCGGCCCATGTCCCAGCTCCGGAGCGCGAGTTCGTGCTCGGCGCGCACCCCCAGCGCGTCGGCGGTCCGGGCGCACTGTTCGGACGGCCCGCAGACATACCGGTCGGCCGCGGGCACCGCTGCCGCAGCGGCCCTGGCCCGCCGGGCCCCGACCGCGTCGAGCGGCGCATCGCCGTCGAAGCGGGCCTCGCGCAGCGCGGCGTTGAGCGCCGGTGAGATCAACATCACCTTTATCGTCATGACCGGGTCAACTCCCTGAAATCCGGGTCCCTCAAGTGCACCCACCATGGCATCCGGGCGTTCCGGCCCCGCCGACGGCACCATGGCCGCGCCTGCTCCCAGGCGGTATCGTCCGATGAGCATGACGAAGTGTGACGGAAGTCCGGTGAGAATCCGGCACGGTCGCGCCACTGTGAACCCGTACCCGTACGGGAAGTCAGACCCAGCACCTTCGTCTCAGGCACCACGAACGGGACGCGTGTTCCCTCAGGAGGTTCTGCCATGGCACAGACAGCTGTCCCCGCCACCGCCGTACCGGCGATCACCCCCATCTCCCTGAAGGCCATTGCCCCTTGGGCGGTCTTCTTCGGCATCCTCATGCTCGTACTGCTGTACTTCGTCGGCGCCGAGCAGGGCGCCACCGCGGTCATCTCCGGCGAAGGCGTCCACGAGTGGGTCCACGACGGCCGCCACCTCCTCGGTTTCCCCTGCCACTGACGTACCGTCCGATCCAGGGGAAATCCTCATGAACTCCATATCTGTCAGAGCCCTGCTCGTCCGCGGCATGCTGGCCGGCCTCGCCGCGGGCGCGCTCGCTCTGGTCGTCGCCTACTTCCTCGGCGAGTCCCGGGTGGACGCGGCCATCGCTCTCGAAGAGGCGCACAGCCATGACCACGGCGGCGGCGAGGAACTCGTCAGCCGCACCATGCAGTCCACCGCCGGCCTGGCCACCGGTGTGCTCGTCTTCGGTGTGGCGATCGGCGGCATCGCCGCCCTCGTCTTCTGTTACGCCCTCGGCCGGATCGGCAGATTCGGCCCGCGGGCAACGGCCGCCCTGATCGCGGGTGCGGCCCTGCTGGCGGTGTACATCGTGCCGTTCCTGAAGTACCCGGCCAACCCGCCGGCGGTCGGCAACCCCGACACGATCGGCCGACGCACCGCCCTGTTCTTCCTGATGGTCGCCCTCAGCGTGCTGCTGGCCGTCGCTGCCGTCATCTTCGGCAAGCGGCTGGCTCCACGCTTGGGCAACTGGAACGCGACGATCACCGCATCCGCCGCCTACGTCGTCGTGATCGGGGTCGCCTACGTGTTCCTGCCCTCGTTCAACGAGGTCGGAAAGGACTTCCCGGCCGGCCTGCTGTGGGAGTTCCGTCTGGCCACGCTCGCCGTGCAGGCCACTCTCTGGATCACCTTCGGCCTCGTCTTCGGCTGGCTGACGGAACAGCTTCTCGTGCCGGGGACCGACTCCGTCAGGACCGGAAACGGTGCGGCGAACCGGGCTGCCACCGCGGCCGGCTGACCGACGCGCCACTGCCCACCAGTAGACATCGGAACCCGCCGGGAGCTTCCCGGCGGGTTCTGTCGTCCCGTCCTGCGCAACCGAGCCGACGGCTGTACGTACCCGCACGGGGCCGGGCCGGCGGGGACTCACTCCTCGGCTTGCCGATCCCAGTCGATCCGGTAGTGCTTCAGCAGCGCGTCCTCCTTCACCAGGTGCATACCGACGGCTGTCATGACGTGCTGCGACGCGAGGTTGTCCAGATCGGTGTCGCCGTGCACGCAGCTCACACCCTGGTCGCGGGCGAACTGGAGCAGTGCGCGCAGTGCCTCGGAGGCGTAACCCATGCCCTGAGCCGAGGGCACGAGACCATAGCCGATCGTGACGTGTCCGTCGTCGTCCGGAGCGCCATGGAATCCCAGCCCGCCGATCACCTCTCCGTTGTCGCGGCGACATATCTCGTACGAACCGAAGGGGCTGGGATCACCCGTCGTCGCGCATGTGTCGAGGAAGCGCTCGGCCGCGGCCATCTCGCCGGGGGACGGGTATCCGGGCGCCCAGCGGGCACCGTCGCCCGGTTTGCCCGCCATCACCCGCAAGGCATCTGAGGCGCTCATCAGGCGGAGGAAGAGGCGGGGAGTCTCAAGGTCGGTCATGACCGAGTGAAGTATCACGCGGGACGGGCGGAAGGCATCCGGATTGTCCGAGCGTCCGAAGCGGGGAGGGGACTCCGGAGGGCCGATGCTCGTCGCCCGCCCCGCGACCTTCGGCGACGCGAGCGTGTCACGGCGGGTACGCGACGCCGTGCATGCCGCGGTCTTCACCCCGGATGTGTCCGGTGCCTCCGACGACGCGGACGACACGGGTGCCGCCGTGTCCGAGGCCCCCGTGCCGTCCACCGCGGCCCGGCTGAGCGCGCTGCTGCGGCAGTCGCCGGATCCGGCACTCAGTCCGGCCGAGGGCGCCCTCATGACGGAATGGCTGAACCGCCTGTCGAACGCCCCACGCGACCGTTAGAGCCCTGTCCGGTCCGCGTCGAAGTCCCCGGACAACGCCGCCGCCATCCGCAGATGACCGCTCGCCTCCGCGCTTCGCCCCTGGCGCTCAAGCGTGCGGCCGAGCATCAGCCGCGCGTAGTGCTCCACCGGGTCGCGCTCCAGAACCGCCCGCAGTTCCGTCTCGGCCCTGCCGAGCCGAGCCGAGTGGTAGTAGGCCCGGGCCAGCAGCAGACGCGGGGAGACCTGCTCCGGCGCCTCCTCGACCAGGCCTTCCAGGATCCGGGCCGCAGTCATGTACTCCTTCGCTTCGAAGAACATCTGCGCACGGTCCCAGCGGTCGGCGGACGTACCGAACTCGAAATAGGTGTCGCTCACTTGACCTCCTCGTTCACGGACCGTCCCGGGATCGCTCCCGGCCCTGTCCAGCCACTGACCCGGCCATACGCTCAGCCGTGCCGCAGTCTCCCCAACATGGTGCACTGGTTGAATATTCCACTAAATTTTCGGCGTGGGTACCGGCACCCCGGGCCCGCGCGGGAATAGGTTGAGCGCCATGAGCAATCTCGATCGCCAGGCCACACTCTCCGTCTGTGGAGGACGGGGCTTCGTCGTCGCCGAGCCTGTACGTGAACTCCTCACCCCGCGCCATGTCCGGCTGGGTGAGTCCACCGAGGTCCGCAGACTGCTGCCCAATCTGGGTCGCCGGATGGTCGGCGCATGGGCCTTTGTCGATCATTACGGCCCCGACGACATCGCCGGCGAGCCAGGGATGCAGGTACCGCCCCACCCCCACATGGGCCTGCAGACGGTCAGCTGGCTGCACGAGGGTGAGGTCCTGCACCGGGACAGCCTCGGCAGTCTCCGCACCGTCCGCCCGCGCGAGCTGGGACTGATGACCTCCGGCCGGGCCATCAGTCACTCCGAGGAGAGCCCGAAGCCGCATGCGAGGTTTCTGCACGGCGCCCAGCTCTGGGTCGCCCTGCCGGACGCCCACCGCCATCTCGAGCCGCACTTCCAGCACCACACCGAACTGCCGATCGTCAGTGCCCCCGGTCTCACCGCCACCCTGATCCTGGGCGAACTCGACGGTGCCACTTCGCCCGGCACCACGTACACCCCGATCGTCGGCGCCGACCTGGCCCTGTCCGCCGGCGCCGAGGCCCGACTGCCACTCGACCCGGACTTCGAGTACGCGGTGCTCTCGATGTCCGGCCAGGCCGAGGTCGACGGCGTACCCGTGCTGCCCGGTTCCATGCTCTACCTCGGCTGCGGCCGGACCGAACTCCCCTTGCGCGCGGACACCGACGCGGGCCTCATGCTTCTCGGCGGCGAGCCCTTCGAGGAGGAGATCGTCATGTGGTGGAACTTCATCGGGCGGTCGCATGAGGAAATCGAGGAGGCGCGGAGGGGGTGGATGGAGAGCTCCCGCTTCGGTGAGGTGAAGGGGTACGACGGGGGCCGGCTACCCGCTCCCGAACTGCCGCCTGTCGCCCTGAAGCCGCGCGGTCGGGTGCGCTGACCTGGTGCTCAGCTTCCGTCAGGGGCCTTCGCGTGCGCTTTCGCCGAGCCCCTTCGCCGAGCTCCACGCACTCTCTGCCAGGGTGAACAGGACCAGCAGGCACGCGAACGCTGGGAAGGGCATGGCCCAGATCGACACCGTCGGTCAGCGCTTCATCCTCAGCAAAGCTGACAGCCGGGGTTCGACGGAAGATCCAGAGTCGTTCCCAACCAGGACCGACCGATCCGGCATCTGTGGGAACGTGCCTGCAGCCGCTACGGGTGCTCTCGATCGTCGTCAGCAGACGGTAGCCGACGCGTGCCGGAGGGTGGTGGCGCGGTCAGCGGCCGGCGACTGCCCGCCCGCGACCGCCGCCGTTCAGGGAGGAACACGTGAATCATCTCGATGTCGTCCGGCTGCTCGGTCTTGACGCCCCGGTGCGGACGGAGGGCGGCGGGCACGAGCACGTGATCCCCGAGGACTGCGAACTGCTGCTCCAGGCAGTGCAGAAGGGGGTGATCGCGGGTTCCGTGCTTCTCGGGCGTGCCGCTCTTCCTGTGCGTTCCCTGGAGCACTTCACGGAGGACGCCGCGCCGCGCATCGAGGACATGGAGGCGTCCCTCCGTACCCGCGAACAGGAGCTTCCCCTGCCCTTCTTCCCCAACCCCGGCGGCATGGTGCCGTGGGGGCGCACCGCCCGTGACGGCGTGCTGCTGTGGGACACCACCGACCAGAACACCGCGAACTGGACGACCGTCCTCGCCGAACGCGATTTCCAGGTGTGGCTGGACCTTCCTTTCTCCGCATCGGAATTCATCACGCGGGCTCTTCTGGGGCGCCCTGAGGGAGTTCCCGCGTTCGAGACCTATGAGGAATACGAGTCGAACACGTTCTGGAATGTCGCAGACGACATGCGACAGACGGCCACGACGCTGGCCAATCCGCATATCGGGGCGGTCGAGGAGATCCTCACGGTGGTGCGGAGCGTCGGCATCCCGGGCGTCCGGCAGTACGCGGAAGAGCTTCTGGACCGGGCCGTGAACGAGTCCTTCGACGTGCTCCCGGAGGACTACCTGACGGTCATGCGGGAGTTCCCGGGCGGTGTCATCGCCGGAGTGCGGGTGTTCCCCGTCGCAGGGGACACCGCGGCGTCCCCGGTCCTGCGGTGGCTGGACGAGGACCGACTGTTCCTGCAGTGGGGAGAGGTCGAGGGCCGAGCAACCGGCTGGCTCACCACCAAGGGCGCCCCGCAGGACTGGCGCATCGCCTGCATCGAGCCGAACGGCTCCGCGCTCACCTGCCTGGAGGACCAGACCTTCGCCACGTTCCTGCGCCGCCGGCTGCGGGGTAACAACTCACTGTTCTGATACAGGAGATGTGTAGCCGTGGCGCTTTCAGTGGTCACCAGGAACTGCCGCCGTCGGACGGGTGCGGATCCCGACTTTCCAGCCATGCCTTTTCAGCGGCTGCCACACAGTCGCCGTCGACCCACTCACCCGGAAACGGCGGCGATCCCCGCCTGAACCCGGCATCGCGATCACCGCGGTCTTCCCACCCTGCCGCGAACCGCCCCTCCGGCCTCTCGCCGTACCTGTTCATGAGCGCCCGCCGCTCAACAGTCAGGCCCCACACTCCGCGTACCGCATCCCATCGGCACCGCAGGGATCGCCGGCAGTCACCACCCGACGGCAAAGCGAAACCCTCAGTGAGCGACCGGACGCGCCCTTCGGGCGGGACCTTCAGACGTGTGGTCGAACCTCAACGGTCCGTATGGGTTGCACACGTCTGGTCGTACGGCCGTGTCAATCCTGAGACATTCCCCGCGAGTGTTGAGGGGCAGGAATCGTGTTGACCATGGTTCTGATGGAGAACACCCACAGGGCCATTAAGCAAGGCAAGGAGTGTTCAGGATGCGTACAAACTGGAAGTTCGCCGTCACCGTCGCCGCCACTGCGCTGACGGGTGCTGTTGGTGCGGGAGTCGCGCAGGCTTCGCCCGTAACGGCCGGCGGCCTCGCCCCTTCGGCCTGCCGGCCGGCCAACCACACCGCGAAGATCACCGATGCGCCCGCCAGCGCAGGGCACCGTCACTACCGCGTGACGCTGACCGCGCCGCGCGGGTACGAGCCGTGCAAGCTGGCCGGTTCGCCCACCAACGTGAGTTTCTCGGACCGCGGTTCGGATATCGGGGTCACCGCCGGCCACTACGGCAACCAGGCAACCGTGGTGACCTTCGGCCCGGGCCACCCCGTGCACTTCGATATCCAGGTTCCCAGTAGCGGCCGCAGCACCGCCGCGGGGGAGGCATCGTTCACGCTCCAGGCTCCGGACGGGGAGATCCCTGGTACGTCCGTCGCCCAGGGCAAGCTCGAGGTGGCCACCGGTACCCTCATCGGTCCGGTCCAGCGCGGCGCCTGACCTCTTCCCACAACCCGGTGTGTCCGGATGCAGCGTCATGGCGGAGGGACACACCGGGTCTTTCGTGTGCGGCGTACCGCTGAACGGTCCGCCCTGGGCCTACGACCCCAAGTGGGAGAACGGTGACGTCGACCCCTCGGGGGGCCACCAGACGCCACCCGCCCTCGGGCCCGGACAGGACCAGGTGTATTGCCCTGTGAGGTTCGGGACGCGTCCCAGAAGTGGATCTCGATGTGTCGGGATCCACCGCGTGGGGAGGCATGATCTGACGAATGCACAGTGGGCGAAGCTGAAGCTGGTACTCCCCGTCGGGAAAAAGCCTGGACGGGGGCCGGTGCACACCAAGCGGCAGCTGATGGACGGGATACGCCGGCGCACCCGCGCTCGTGTTCCATGGCGGGACCTGCGCGAGCGGTACGGCCCGTTGGAGACGGTCCATAGCAGGCCGCCACGGAGCCGGACGGGAACCCTTCCGCCGTGTCGGCGATGGGCGGCAACGAGGCATGGTGCAAGCCCGCTCCCGGGTGGCCCGGACCTACGGATCCCGGCACCTGCGCCGCCTCGCAATCCGATGCGCCCGCGACGCAGGCGTACCTCGCGAGGAAGTGACGGTCAGCCGGCCTTCAGCTGGACCGGTAGACGCTCCGGACCGTTGACCACGATCGACGACAGAAGGGTCGGCGTACCGTCCAGCTCCACCCGCACCGACCGGTCGAGCAACTCGCCGTACAGCAACCGTAGTTCCACCCGGGCGAGCATCGCTCCCAGGCAGAAGTGCTCGCCGAATCCCAGTGCCAGATGCCGGTTGGGCTGTCGGCCCACGTCGAAACGATCGGGATCCTCGAACACCTCCTCGTCGCGGTTGGCCGACGGGAGCCAGAACACGACCCTGTCACCCGCCGCGATGCGCCGCCCGCCTATCTCCACCGACCGGGTAGCGGTACGCATGATGTGGGTCGCGGTGGACGTCCAGCGAAGGATCTCCTCGACCCCGTTCGGCAGCAGCCCAGGATCCTGCGACAACGCGTGCCACTGGCCGGGATGCTCAAGCAGCGCCAGCATCCCTCCGGAGGCCGCGATCCGGGTGTTCTCGGTGCCGCCGACCAGCAGGTTGTCACAGTTGAGGATGACGTCTTCCGGGCTCAGCCGCTCACCGTCGACACTCGCCGTCGCCAGCACGCTCACCAGGTCGTCGCCCGGCCGGGCCGCCTTCTCCTCCTGGAGCGTCTCGAAGTATCCCAGGATCTCCAGGTGGGCGAAGCGCCGGGTGACCGGATCACCTGCCGCGAAGGCCTGACTGGTCAAATCATAGAGATACTCCCAGTCGGACTGCGGGACCCCCATCATCTTGCAGATCACATACAGCGGGATCCGCGCCGCGATGTCCGCAACGAAATCGCAGCCACCCCGCTCCAGAGCCCGGTCCACCACGCTGCGCGCGATGTCCCGCATCTCCTCCTCCAGCGCCCGCACCGAACGGACCGTGAACCACCCGTCGACCAGCTCCCGGAGCTGCTTGTGACGCGGCGGATCCGTGAGAGCCAGGGTGCGCCCGCCCCCGGGATCCGCCCCGTGCTCGGCCGGCCGCAATAGAATTCCCTGTGCCGAACTGAATGTCTCCGAATCCCTGTACGCCGTCCGGACGTTGTCGTATCGGGTCAGCGACCAGAAACCCGGCAGTTCGGCCGGTGGATGCCAATGCACCGGATCATTCGCGCGCAGCCACCGCCATTGCGTGAAAGGGTCACCATGTGAATAGAGTTCGGGATCCACCAGGTCGATATGCGGCGGCGAAACCGTCGACTCACTGGGCATACGGGTGCCTCACACATTCATTCGGGATTCGGGGCCGGAGAAAAACCGCGGGCGGACGAACCGGGCAGGCCATAGGCCGCTGTCACGGTCGCAGCACCCGGCGGAGACCGTCAAGGAAACGGCGGCGGACGACCGACCTGCTCACGGCCCCTCGGTTCGCACACCGGGAACACCCTGTTCAACTGCCGCTTCGGCACAGTTGAACGTGTCCGGAGGGGCTCGACGCCGTTGGCGGAAGCGGCAGTTGGCCAGGCGGACGCGGAACATTGATCGCCGGTGCGGCACTGGGTCATAGTGGATCACCGCGAAGCAGCAATCCCCTGTCGGGCACCCGCAGCGCCACCCAGGTCCCTACCGTTCCGATGGCGCTCGACGTCCGGTGGATTCTGTTTCCGGCAAGGCGGCACACCGGCGACTCCACGACCCCTCACGACAACCGGGCCGCAGAGACGAACCGGTCGCACGCCGATCCGCCGGCCCGAAATTTCCGGGGCACCAAGGAAGTGCGAACTGCCAGATTACAGCTTTTGCACCAAGAGCTGGGCGGTCATGTGGTATGCCTCGGTGGTGGGGGCCCGTGCTGTTCCAGTCGATGAGACGAACGATTGGAGTGTGCGGAAATGGCAATGCGCGAGGCTGAACTCCGGGAACTCATGGCTGGCCAGCTCGGTATGTGGTACGCCCAGCAACTCGCCCCCGATAACCGGTCCTTCTACATCTCCGAATACCTGGAGATCCACGGCCCTGTCGATCACGACCTGCTGGTGGAGGCCGCCCGGCTCAGGACGGAGGAGGTCGAGGCCCTCCGCCTGCGCATCCGCCTGATCGACGGAAGCCCACGGCAATACGTGCACGACGCCGCCGACTACCCCGTCCACGTGGTCGACGCCAGCACCGAGGCCGACCCCCACGCCGCCGCCCTCGCCTGGATGCACGCCGACCTCGACCGGCCCATGAAGGTGGTCGACGAGCCGCTGAGCGGCACCGCCATCATCAAGGTCGCCGACGACCGGCACATCTGGTACACCCGTATGCATCACCTGGTTCTGGACGGCCAGGGCGCCCTGCTCATCGCCACCCGGGCCTCCGAGATCTACACCGCCCTCGTCGAGGGCCGCTCGCCCGCCGAAGGAGCCGTCGAACCGGTCTCCGTCATGTTCGACGCCGACGCCGCCTACCGTGCGTCCAGCGACTTCAAGGACGACCAGGCGTACTGGCACCACGTGCTCGCCGACCACCCGGCCGTCAGCGGCGACGACTCCTACCGCAGCCGACGCGCCCAGCAGGCGCCACTGCGCCACACCGACGGCATCGACCAGGGCGCCTCAGAGGCTCTGCTCGCCGCCGCCCGACGGCTGCGAACCAGCCTCCCCGGCCTGGTGATCTCCGCCGCCGCCCTGTACCAGCGCCGCCTCACCGGCGAGCAGGATGTGGTGATCGGCCTGCCGGTGCGCGCCCGCTTCGATAAGCGGACACTCGGCATCCCCGGGATGACCTCCAACATCATCCCGTTGCGGCTGTCCATCGGACCGGAGTCCACCGTCGAGGACGTCGTCCGGCAGACCAGCCGAGTCGTCCGCGACGGATTGCGCCACCAGGGCTACCGCTACAAGGACATGCTCGGCGATCTGAACATCGTCGACAGCGACCTGTGCGGCCTGCACATCAACGTCATGCACTTCGACTACGACCTGCGCTTCGGGCCGTGCAGCAGCACGGCACACAACCTCTCCACCGGCCCGGTCGACGACGTCCGGATCGACATCTACGGGCGTTCCGGCCTGCAGATCAACGTCGACGTCAACCCGGAGCGCCATGAAGCGCAGGGGGCGGTCGACATCTCCCGGCGATTCATGAACCTCGTGCACTGGATGACGTCCGTCGAACCGACTGAACTCGCCGACCACGCCGAACTCATGGACGACGGTGAGCGTCGGCGGGTGTTGGTGGAGTGGAATGACACGGCGGTGGGGGTTGAGGCGTCGACGTTGTCGGGGTTGTTCGAGGCGCAGGTGGTGCGGTCGCCGGGTGCGGTGGCGGTGGTGTTTGAGGGTGTGGAGGTGTCGTACCGGGAGTTGGATGAGCGGGCGAATCGGTTGGCGTGGTTGTTGGTGGGGCGTGGGGTGGGTCCGGAGTCGGTGGTCGGCGTCGCGTTGGAGCGTGGGGTCGAGATGGTGGTGGCGTTGTTGGCGGTGGTGAAGGCGGGTGGTGCGTATCTGCCGGTGGATCCGGGTCTGCCGGCGGAGCGGGTGGCTTACATGGTTGAGACTGCTGGGGTCGAGGTGGTGGTGTCGGTGGGTTCGTCGGTTGGTGTGGTGCCGGCGTCCGTGGGCCGGGTGGTGCTGGATGAGCCTGCTGTTGTGGGGGAGTTGGCGGGGTTGTCGGGTGTGTCGTTGGGTGTGGGGGTGTTGCCGTCGCATCCGGCGTATGTGATTTTCACGTCGGGTTCGACGGGGCGGCCCAAGGGTGTGGTGGTGTCGCATGAGGGCATTGTGAACCGGTTGGTGTGGATGCAGGAGCGGTTCGGGCTTGAGGGTGTGGATCGGGTGGTGCAGAAGACGCCGTTCGGTTTTGATGTGTCGGTGTGGGAGTTCTTCTGGCCGTTGTCGGTGGGTGCGGGTCTGGTGATGGTGCGGCCGGAGGGTCACAAGGATCCGTCGTGTCTGGCTGGGGTGATTCGTGGTCAGCGGGTGACGACGGCGCATTTCGTGCCGTCGATGCTGGAGGCGTTCCTGGCGGATCCGGGGGTGGCGGGCTGTGCGGGGGTGTTGCGGCGTGTGGTGTGTTCGGGTGAGGCGCTGACGTCGTTGGTGCGGGATCGGTTCTTCGAGGTTCTTCCGGGTGTGGAGCTGCACAACTTGTACGGGCCGACGGAGGCTTCGGTCGATGTCACGGCGTGGGAGTGTGAGCGGGGTGACCGGGGTGGGGTGGTGCCGATCGGTGGTCCGGTGGCGAATACGCGGGTGTTCGTGCTGGATGGTGCGTTGCGGCCGGTGCCGGTGGGTGTGGCGGGTGAGTTGTATCTGGCGGGTGTGCAGCTGGCGCGTGGTTACGCGGGCCGTCCCGGTCTGACGGCGGAGCGGTTCGTTGCGTCGCCGTACGCATCGGGTGAGCGGTTGTACCGCACCGGTGACATTGCGCGTTGGAACGCGGATGGTGTGGTCGAGTATCTGGGGCGTACCGACGAGCAGGTCAAGATCCGGGGCTTCCGGATCGAGCCGGGTGAGGTCCAGGCCGTTATCGCGGCCCATCCCCGGGTCGCGCAGGTCGCTGTCATCGCCCGCCACGACAGCCCCGGTGACATCCGGCTTGTCGCCTACCTCGTCGGGGGCGGCGATGTCGGTGAACTGCCTGAGTCGGTGCGCCGGTTCGTCGGGGAGAGGCTGCCGGAGTACATGGTGCCGTCCGCCGTGGTGGTGCTGGATGAGCTGCCGCTGTCCGTGAACGGGAAGCTGGACCGCAAGGCCCTGCCCGCCCCCGAGTACACGACCGGCGCCGGCCGCGGGCCGGCGAACGTGCGCGAGGAGATACTCTGCGCCGCGTTCGCCGAGGTACTGGGCCTGGAGAACGTGGGCGTGGACGACGACTTCTTCCGGCTCGGCGGCCACTCCCTCCTTGGAGTGCGCTTGGCGGAGGTCCTGCGGGCCCGCGGCGTCGCGCTGTCGATCCGGGTGCTGTTCCAGACACCGACACCGGCCGGGCTGGCCCTGGCGGCAGGTCCGGAACAGGTGGCGGTGCCGGAGAACCTGATCCCGGAGGGTGCGACCGAGATCACGCCGCAGATGCTTCCGCTGGTGGACCTCACGACGGAGGAGGTCGCTCGGATCGTCGCCACGGTCGAGGGCGGCGCGGCCAACATCGCGGACATCTACCCGCTCGCCCCGCTCCAGGAGGGCCTGCTCTTCCACCACCTGCTCGCCGACGGCGGCGACGACGCCTACGTCATGCCGGTGGTGCTGGAGTTCGACTCGCGGGAACGGGCGGACGCCTTCGCGGACGCCCTGCAGGCGGTGATCGACCGCCACGACATCTTCCGTACCGCCCTGGCATGGGAGGGTCTGCGCGAGCCGGTCCAGGTGGTGTGGCGCAAGGCCGTGATGCCGGTTGCCGAGGTGACGCTGGACCCGCAGAGCGCCGATCCCGTCAACGAGTTGGTCGCACTCGTCGGCTCGTCGATGGACCTGGGCCGGGCGCCGCTGCTCGACCTCCGACTCGCAGCAGCCGCCGGCGGCGAACGCTGGCTGGTGCTGATGCGGATGCACCACGCCGTCCGCGACCACACGGCGCTCAACGTTGTGCTCGATGAGGTGAAGGCCTTCCTTGCCGGGCAGGACGACGACCTGCCGGAGCCGCTGCCGTTCCGCAACTTCGTGGCCCAGGTGCGCGGCGGCGCCGACCGGGCCACGGACGAGCAGTACTTCGCGGGACTGCTCGGTGACATCACCGAGCCGACGGCCCCGTACGCGCTGGCCGACGTCCGAGGCGACGGAACCGGTGCGGTGGTCGAAACACTGCCGCTCGATGAGAAGTTGACTGCTCGGCTGCGGAACGTGGCGCGCCGGGCCGGCGTCAGCACGGCGACGGTACTGCACGTGACGTGGGCCCGGGTGCTCGCCGCGGTCAGTGGCCGCGGCGACGTGGTCTTCGGCACCGTTCTGCTCGGCCGCCTGAACGCCGGCGCGGGCGCCGACCGGGTCCCCGGCCCCTTCATGAACATGCTCCCCGTGCGCGCCCGCGTCGACGAGCAGGGCGCGCTCGCCGCCGTCACCGGGATGCGCGGGCAGCTTGCCGAACTACTGGAGCACGAGCACGCTCCGTTGGTCGTGGCGCAGCGTGCCAGCGGCATGCTGGGCGACGGGCCGCTGTTCACCTCCTTCCTCAACTACCGCCACAACGCCGGCCAGGATGCCGAGGCCAGCTGGGACACGGCGATGGAGGGCACCCGGCTGGTGTTCGCGCGTGAGCGCTCCAACTACCCGCTCGCCCTGCTCGTGGATGACAACGGCGACGAGATCGGTCTCTCCGTGGACGCGGTGGCGCCGGTTGAGCCGACGGCCGTCGGCGCGCTGGTGCGTACGGCAGTCGAGGGTCTGGTGGCGGCACTGGAGGTGGCACTGGACGGAGGGCCTGACGTGCCGCTGAGCGCGATCGATGTGCTCGATGCCGGTGAGCGTCGGCGGGTGTTGGTGGAGTGGAATGACACGGCGGTGGGGGTTGAGGCGTCGACGTTGTCGGGGTTGTTCGAGGCGCAGGTGGTGCGGTCGCCGGGTGCGGTGGCGGTGGTGTTTGAGGGTGTGGAGGTGTCGTACCGGGAGTTGGATGAGCGGGCGAATCGGTTGGCGTGGTTGTTGGTGGGGCGTGGGGTGGGTCCGGAGTCGGTGGTCGGCGTCGCGTTGGAGCGTGGGGTCGAGATGGTGGTGGCGTTGCTGGCGGTGGTGAAGGCGGGTGGTGCGTATCTGCCGGTGGACCCGGGTCTGCCGGCGGAGCGGGTGGCTTACATGGTCGAGACCGCTGGGGCTGAGGTGGTGGTGACCTCGCAGGCGGTGGCTGGTGCGATTTCGGTCGGTGTTCCGG
>NZ_FMDF01000112.1 GCF_900091955.1 Streptomyces sp. Ncost-T10-10d | reverse complement strand
CGCCGTCTCGTCCCGCAGGCCCTCGTCGTCGCGATCCTGGCAGGTGGCACCACCGCATTCGTGGCCTGCGACAAGGCGGTGACGCTCGACGTCGACGGCACGCCCCGCACCCTGCACACCTTCGCGGACGACGTCGACGAACTCCTCGCCGACCAGGGGGTCACCGTCTCCGCCCACGACACCGTCAGCCCTGCCCTCGGCAGCGCGCTCGCCGACGGCGACGAGGTCGTCGTCCGGGCGTGGAGGTAGCGGAGGCGGCCGAGCCGGAGGCCTACGCGCAACGGGGGCGAGCCCCCGGCCTCGCCGCGGCCGTAGGCTTACCGGGTGAGCACCACTGAGCCCGATGCCCTCCTGGGCCCCGCAGACATCCGCGAGCTGGCCGCCAAGCTGGGCGTACGCCCGACCAAGCAGCGCGGTCAGAACTTCGTCATCGACGCCAACACGGTCCGCAGGATCGTGCGGACGGCGGAAGTCCGCCCGGACGATGTCGTCGTCGAGGTCGGCCCGGGGCTCGGCTCGTTGACCCTGGCGCTGCTGGAGGCGGCGGACCGGGTCGTCGCCGTCGAGATCGACGACGTGCTGGCGGGCGCCCTGCCGGCCACGGTCGCCGCCCGGATGCCGGGGCGCGCCGACCGGTTCGCCCTGGTGCACTCCGATGCGATGCTGGTCCGGGAGCTGCCGGGCCCGGCGCCGACCGCACTGGTCGCGAACCTTCCGTACAACGTCGCCGTTCCGGTCCTGCTGACCATGCTGGAGCGCTTCCCGTCCATCGAGCGGACCCTCGTCATGGTCCAGGCCGAGGTCGCCGACCGGCTGGCCGCCAGGCCGGGCAACAAGGTCTACGGCGTGCCGTCGGTGAAGGCCAACTGGTACGCGGACGTCAAGCGCGCCGGGTCCATCGGCCGCAATGTCTTCTGGCCCGCCCCGAACGTCGACTCCGGTCTGGTCTCGCTGGTCCGGCGCACCGAGCCGATCACGACGAGTGCGAGCAGGACCGAGGTCTTCGCGGTCGTCGACGCGGCCTTCGCCCAGCGCCGCAAGACGCTGAGGGCGGCGCTGGCCGGCTGGGCGGGCTCCGCGCCCGCCGCGGAAGCGGCCCTGGTCGCGGCCGGGATCTCGCCGCAGGCCCGCGGCGAGGCGCTGACGGTCGAGGAGTTCGCCGCCATTGCCGAGAACAAGCCCGCCGGGAGTGGCGAGTGAGCGTCACCGTCCGCGTACCCGCCAAGGTCAACGTCCAGCTCGCGGTCGGCGCCCCGCGCCCCGACGGCTTCCACGACCTGGCCAATGTCTTCCTCGCCGTCGGCCTGTACGACGAGGTCACCGTCACCCCCGCCGACGAACTGCGCATCACCTGCTCGGGCCCGGACGCCGCCAAGGTCCCGCTGGACGCGACGAACCTCGCCGCCCGCGCCGCGATCGCACTGGCCGAGCGGCACGGCATCGCACCCGATGTGCACATCCACATCGCCAAGGACATCCCCGTCGCGGGCGGCATGGCGGGCGGCAGCGCCGACGGTGCGGCCGCCCTGCTGGCCTGCGACACCCTCTGGTCCACCGGTGCGGGCCGGGAGGAGCTCCTCGCCATCTGCGCGGAGCTCGGCAGTGACGTGCCGTTCAGCCTGGTCGGCGGCGCGGCCCTCGGCGTCGGACGCGGCGAACAGCTGACCGCGATCGATGTCGGCGGAACCTTCCACTGGGTCTTCGCGGTCGCCGACGGCGGGCTCTCCACCCCGGCCGTCTACGGCGAGTTCGACCGGCTCACGGCCGGTACGGACGTCCCGGATCCCGCCGCGTCCGCCGCGCTCCTGGACGCGCTGCGGACCGGTGACGCCACGGCTCTCGCGGGCGCCCTGAGCAATGACCTCCAGCCTGCCGCGCTCTCCCTGCGCCCCTCCCTCGCCGACACCCTCGCCGCGGGCACCGGGGCCGGTGCCCTGGCCGCCCTGGTCTCGGGCTCCGGGCCGACCACCGCGTTCCTGGTGGCGGACGCGGAGTCGGCGCGGAAGGTGGCCGAGGCGCTGATCACCTCGGGGACATGCAGGAACGCACGGGCCGCGGTGTCCCCGGCGCCGGGCGCGACCGTCGTCTGACAGCGCCCGCCGCTACCGGCCGTAGTGGTAGCGGCAAGCGGCGATGCGGACCTCTTCGTTCACGACCTTGTGGATGAGCCGGTGGAGGTGGCAAGGAGCGAGCGGACGTCCCGCCACCGTTGCCCCGTACCCTGGGAAGCCGATCGATCCCACCGGGGTAGGAGTGAAATGGCCGTCAATCTGGTCAATGTCGAGCAGGTCAGCAAGGTGTACGGCACCCGTGCCCTGCTCGATGGTGTGTCCCTCGGTGTGTCCGAGGGGGACCGGATCGGTGTCGTGGGCCGTAACGGCGACGGCAAGACGACCCTCATCCGGATGCTTGCCAGGCTGGAGGAGGCGGACAGCGGCCGTGTCACCCACAGCGGCGGGCTACGCCTCGGCGTCCTCACCCAGCACGACTCGCTCGACCCCGAGGCGACCATCCGCCACGAGGTGATCGGCGACCTCGCCGACCACGAGTGGGCGGGCAGCGCAAAGATCCGCGATGTGCTCACCGGACTCTTCGGCGGGCTCGCCCTGCCGGGCTTCGAGCATGGCCTGGACACCGTCATCGCCCCGCTCTCCGGTGGCGAGCGGCGCCGGATCGCGCTGGCCAAGCTGCTCATCGCCGAGCAGGACCTGATCGTCCTCGACGAGCCGACCAACCACCTCGACGTCGAGGGCATCTCCTGGCTGGCCGGCCATCTGCGGGCACGCCGCTCGGCGCTCGTCTGCGTCACCCACGACCGCTGGTTCCTCGACCAGGTCTGTACGCGCATGTGGGACGTCCAGCGCGGCACGGTCCATGAGTACGAGGGCGGCTACAGCGACTACGTCTTCGCGCGGGCCGAGCGGGAGCGCATCGCCGCGACCGAGGAGTCCAAGCGGCAGAACCTGATGCGCAAGGAGCTGGCCTGGCTGCGCCGCGGCGCCCCGGCCCGTACTTCCAAGCCGCGCTACCGCATCGAGGCGGCCAATGAACTGATCGCCGATGTGCCGCCGCCGCGCGACACCAGCGAGCTGATGAAGTTCGCCAACGCCCGGCTCGGCAAGACCGTCTTCGACCTGGAGGACGTGACCGTCCAGGCAGGCCCCAAGACGCTGCTCACCCACCTCACGTGGCAGCTCGGCCCCGGCGACCGGATCGGCCTGGTCGGGGTCAACGGCGCGGGCAAGACCTCGCTGCTGCGGGCACTCGCCGAGGCGGCCCGCACCCAGGGCGACGCACAGCCCGCCGCCGGAAAGGTCGTCGTCGGCAAGACCGTCAGGCTGGCCTACCTCTCCCAGGAGGTCCACGAGCTCAACCCGAACCTGCGGGTGCTCGAAGCGGTCCAGCAGGTACGGGACCGGGTCGACCTGGGCAAGGGCCGGGAGATGACCGCGGGCCAGCTCTGCGAGCAGTTCGGCTTCTCGAAGGAGAAGCAGTGGACCCCGGTCGGCGACCTCTCGGGCGGTGAGCGGCGCCGGCTCCAGATCCTGCGCCTGCTGATGGACGAGCCGAACGTCCTCTTCCTCGACGAGCCCACCAACGACCTGGACATCGAGACCCTGACCCAGCTGGAGGACCTCCTCGACGGCTGGCCCGGATCGATGATCGTGATCTCCCACGACCGGTTCTTCATCGAGCGGACCACGGACCGGGTGATGGCGCTGCTCGGCGACCGCACGCTGCGGATGCTGCCGCGCGGGATCGACGAGTACCTGGAGCGCAGGCAGCGGATGGAGGAGGCGGCCACTCCCTCCGCCGCACCCGCGGCGGCGAAGGAGAAGGCCGCGCCGGGCGCGAGCGTCTCCCCGCAGGCCGCACGTGCGGCGAAGAAGGAACTGCAGAAGGTGGAGCGGCAGCTCGACAAGATGTCGACGCGGGAGACCGCGCTGCACGCACAGATCGCGGAGAACGCCACGGACTTCGAGAAGGTGGCGAAGCTGGACGCGGAGCTGCGCGAACTGGTCGCTGAGCGTGATGAGTTGGAGATGCGGTGGCTGGAACTGGCCGAGGACGCCTGACCGCTGCAATGCCTTCGGCGTGACCGGTGGGGCCTGTGGGGCGGGTGATAGAAAGAAAGCTCGCCCGGCACAGGTGGAGATGCCGGACCGGTCCGCACGAAGGGGGATGTGCTGATGACCCAGCCGCCCGGCCAGCAACCGCCGCAGGGAGGCTTCGGGGCTCCGTACGATCCGCCGCCGGGGTCGGTTCAGCCGTCGCCGCCACCACCACCTTCCGGATACGGTCCCGTGCCGCCGCCCGTTCAGGCCGCGGGGCCGTACGGTGCGCCTGTGCAGCCGGGTCCGTACGGCGCACCCGCGCAGCCGGGACCGTACGGCGCACCCGCGCAGCCGGGACCGTACGGCGCACCCGCGCAGCCGGGGCCGTACGGCGTTCAGCAGCCCGGTCCGTACGACGCACCCACGCAGCCCGGTCCATACGGGTATCCAGGGCAGCCGCAGCCCGGATACGGCTACCCGCCGCCGCAGCAGCAGTCGCAGCAGCCTCCGCAGCCCGGTGGCGGAGGGTTCTTCCGGGGCAGGCGCGGGACGGTCATCGGTGCCGTGCTCGCAGTGGTGTTGCTGGCCGGCAGTGGCATCTGGCTCGCCACGAGCGGGGGAGACGACGAGTCGAAGCCCACGGCGAAGGCGAGTGCCGATTCCGGACCGGACTCCACCGGCGACGGAGCCGACGGCAAGGCCAAGGATCAGGACCAGGACCAGGGCACGCACGACCTCCGTGCGGAGGCCGACGCGCTCAACGCCAAGCGCAGGCCGGGCGAGGCGAAGGTCCTCTGGCTCCAGGAGGGCGGCGTCGATCTGCCGCGCAACGGCTCGGACGTGTACGGCCCCTGGATCGTCGGCGACACCATCGTCAAGGCCATGTTCCAGACGCTCTCCGGTTACTCGGTCACCGACGGCCACCAGAAGTGGAGCCTTCGCATGCCGTCGAATCTGTGTGCGGCGCCCTCGCAGGCCACCGCCGACGGCAAGATCGTCCTCGGGATCGAGTCCGGCCACGGGGACAAGGCGTTCTGCGACGCGCTCCAGATGGTCGACCTCACGACCGGCAAGGCCGGCTGGCACAAGACCTACCGACGCCAGGGCGCCTGGGACGGGCTCTCCCACGTCGCGATGGCGATCAACGGCGACACCGTGACCGTGGGGCGCACCACCAGGACGGATGCCTTCCGGGTCAGTGACGGCAAGGTGCTCTGGGGCGAACTGCCGGGGAACTGCCAGCCGTTCGGCTTCGCGAGCGGCCCCGTGGCGATCGCCGCCACCAGCTGTCAGACGGCGGCCGACGACCACAAGGAACAGCAGGTGCAGCGGATCGACCCGGTCACCGGCAAGGTCCGGTGGACGTACAAGGTCAAGAAGGGCTGGCAGGTCGCGCAGTTCTACTCGGCGAGCCCGCCGGTCGTCTCGCTGAAGCAGGACGACAAGTGGGCCATCCTCGTGCTCAACGAGAACGGCACCTACCGCTCCCAACTGGTCGGTGGCACCGAGGACTACGTGACGGAGTGCGACGAAGACCTCCTCACCGACGGCAAGAGTCTCGACAACTGCCTCGGCGTGACGGCCGACGACCGGGCGGTCTACCTGGCGACGAAGCCCGACCCGGCGGCTCGCCGTCCCGCCAACAAGGTCGTGGCCTTCGACCTGAACACCGGTCGGACCAAGTGGAAGGCCGCGGCGCCGGCCGGTCAGACCATGATGCCGATGCGGGTGGAGGGCGGCAGGCTGCTGATGTATGTGGCGGCGGAGAAGAACAAGGGCGGCGGTATCGCGTCCTTCCCGCCGACGGGTGGTACGCCGCAGATGGTGCTGCGGCACCCGGCGGCGGCCGCCGCGGTCGAAAGGGACTTCTCTCTTTCCCGGGTCGCCTATGCGAACGGGCGCTGTTTCCTTGTGCAGGCGAGGATCAGCGGGATCGACGACGAGGCGGAGAAGTCGATGAGGTCGATCGTGGGCTTCGGCAGCTGACGGCCCGAGGCGTAACGGGGGCATCACGGGCCGGTTCTCCCTTGGGAACAGGGGGTGGACCGCCCCGGTGTCCAAGGTGTTGCGGGTGGTACAAAGAAGCCCCGCTCGACTGCCGTAACGCCGCGGGATCCATGCCCGATTCGCTCCTTTCCGGAGAGTTCAGGGGGTCTGTCGGACTCTTCGAGCCCTGCGGAATCGCGGGGGAGATCGGAACGGGCACCGGACCGCACGAAGGGGGACGTGCTGATGACCCAGCCGCCCAGCCAGCAACCGCCGCAGGGAGGCTTCGGCGCACCGCAGGAGCCGCCGCAGGGGAGTCCTCAGCCGCCCCAGGGTCCGCCGTCGAGTGGTCCGCCGCAGACCCCGCCGCCCGCGCAGCCGCCCCAGGCGCCGCCCGCTCCACAGTCCCCGCCGCCCACGCAGCCCGGCTACGGCTACCCGCAGACGCCCGGTCAGGCGCCGGGCCAGGCCCCCGGTTACGGCTACCCCCAGCAGCCCGGCCCGTACAACCAGCAGCAGCCGGGCCCGTATGCCCAGCAGCCGGGCCCGTACGGCCAGCAGCCCGGCCCGTACGGCCAGCAGCCCGGCCCGTACGGTCAGCAGCCGGGCCCGTACGGCCAGCAGCCCGGTCCGTACGGTCAGCCGGCGCAGCCCGGTTACGGCTACCCGCAACAGCAGTACCCCGGCGCACCGGTCCCCGGCGGCCCCGGCGGTCAGGGTGGCGGCAACTCCTCCAAGCGCAAGCCCGCGTTGATAATCGGCGCCGCAGCCGTCGCGCTCCTGGTGATCGGCGGCGGCGTCTTCATCGCCACGAGCGGGAGCGACGACGACAAGAAGCCTGTCGCGCAGAAGAGCGGCGACGCAAAGCCGAGCGGCTCGCCCTCCGTGAACGAGGCCGACGACGACCTCAACGCCGGTCGCAAGGAGGGCGAGGCGAAGGTTCTCTGGCTGCAGAAGAACGACGTCGACCTGCCGCGCAACGGCTCGGACGTGTACGGCCCCTGGGTCGTGGGCGACACTGTCGTCAAGGGCATGTACCGCACGGTCTCCGGCTACTCCGTGGCCGACGGCAAGCAGAAGTGGACGCTGAAGCTGCCCGCCGACCTGTGCGCGGCACCCTCGCAGCCCACCGCAGACGGCAAGATCGTCATCGGGGTCGAGAACGGCACCACCGACAAGGCGGACTGCGCGGACCTCCAGATGATCGACCTCGACACCGGCAAGGCCGGCTGGAAGAAGTCGATCAAGAAGAACGGCATCTGGGACATGATGGCGGACGTTTCACTGGCCATCAGCGGCGACACCGTGGCGGTCGGGCGCACCGGCAACTCCAACGCCTTCCGGGTCAGTGACGGCAAGGAACTGTTCGGCAACCAGCCGGGCATGTGCCAGCCGTTCGCCTTCGCCGGCGGGCCCAAGCTCATCGCCGCCTCCAGCTGCCGCACCGATGACGTCAACAATCCCCAGCACCAGATCCAGGAAGTCGACCCGGTCACCGGGAAGCCCAGGTGGACGTACCGGCCCAAGCGCGGATGGGAGATCGACCGGGTTTTCTCCGTGAGCCCGCTGGTGGTCTCCCTGAAGAAGGACAAGGAATGGAGCGTCCTCTCCCTCAAGGAGAACGGCTCGTTCCGTTCCGGACTCGTCAGTGACAAGGGCGACAAGTTCGCGCCGGACTGCGGCAATGCCTTCGCCATCTTCGGCAAGTCCCTGGAAGGCTGCACCGGTGTCGCCGCCGACGCCAACACGTTCTACATGTCGACCACGCCGGACTCCAGCAGCATCACCGATACGAACAAGGTCGTGGCGTTCAATCTGAACACCGGTCATTCCAAGTGGAAGGCCGCGGCTCCGGCCGGGCGCGTGGTGAAACCACTGCGCATGGAGGGCGGCAATGTGCTGCTCTATGTGAAGGCCGGGTACAGCAAGGCCGGCGGGATCGCCACTCTCGCACCGACCGGTGGCACGCCGCAGATGGTGCTGCGGCACCCGGTGTCCACGGCCGAGATCGAGAGCGACTTCTACAACTCGAAGATCGTCTACGCGGGCGGTCGTTCCTTCATCGCGAGCGGACGGGTCAGCGCGAGCAACGACAAGGAAGAGCTGGAGACGGAGACCATGATGGCCTTCGGCAACTGATGGCTCACGAAGGCTTTCGACGGCCCCGACCCACCAACTCCCTTCCCCCAGAGGTACGTACGCCATGACGCAGCCCCCCCAGCCGCCCAACGAGCCGCCCCAGGGCGGATTCGGTGCCCCGCAGGACCCCCCGCCGGGCGGGTTCGGCGCACCGACCCCGCCGCCCGCCGAACCGTTCGGCAAACAGCCGGCCACCCCGCCGGGCGGGTTCGGTGCCCCGCAGACCCCGCAGACCCCGCCGCCCGCGGGCCCGCCGCAGCAGCCGGGCCCGGGTTACGGCTACCCGCAGGACCAGCAGCCGGGCCCGGGTTACGGCTACCCGCAGGGCCAGCCGCCGCAGCCGGGCTACGGTTACCCGCAGGGCCAGCCCCCGCAGCCCGGTTACGGTTACCCGCAGGCGCCCGTGCCCGGCCAGCCACAGCAGGGTTACGGATTCCCGCAGGGCCTGCCGCCCGGCCAGCCGCCGCAGCAGGGGTACGGCTACCAGACCACCCCGATGCAGCAGCAGCCGTACCCGCCGCAGCAGAACGGGAACGGGAGCAAGAAGTTCACCACCCAGATGCAGATCATCGTTGCCGCGTCGGTCGCCGTCGTGCTGATAGTCGGCGCGGGCATCTGGTTCTCCTCCAGCGGCGGTGACGACGGCAAGAAGGACAAGGCGTCCCAGTCCAGCGGCGGCACCACCGAGGGCAAGGACGGCGGCCAGGGCGGCGCTGTCGGTGGCGGCGGCAAGGAGAAGGCACCGGCGGACCCCAAGTCCAAGGTCGCCTTCCAGCTGCCTGAGCCGAAGGTCAATGACGTCACCAAGATCGACGGTTCCTGGCTGACCGACAAGGCGTACGTGAAGACCGGCTTGAACGAGATCGTCGGCTACGACTTGGCCAAGGGCACCAAGCTGTGGTCCATCCCGCTGGCGGGCCAGGTCTGCGCCGCCTCCCGGCACATGTCCAAGGACTACAGGACGGCCATCGCCTTCGAGGAGGCCAAGCCGACCAAGGCCAAGAAGTACCAGCCGTGCAACCAGGTCGGTGCGATCGACCTGAACACCGGCAAGCTGATGTGGAGCAAGTCGGTGACCGCCGCCACCAGCGGTGACCAGCCGCTCAGGTACGACGGGATCACGCTCAGCGGCACCACGGTTGCCGCGGCCGGCACCGAGGGCGGCGCGGCGTTCGACCTCAACACCGGCGCCGAGCGCTGGAAGCCCAAGGTCTCCGCCGACGGCTGCTACGACGCGGGCTACGCCGGTGGCGAGGCGCTCGCCGTCCTCCGCAAGTGCGGTACGTATGACGACCCGCAACTCGTCATACAGGCGCTGAACCCGACCACCGGCGCCCCGCTCTCCTCCTACAAGATGCCGCCCGGTGTCGACTACGCGAGCATCGTCTCCACCAAGCCGCTGGTCGTCGCGGCCGACGTCGGTGACACCGCCGGTGACGGCAGCGGCATCTCGGACTTCTTCTCGATCGACGCCTCCACCGGCAAGCTGCTCACCAGGATCGCGGCGGACGGCGAGAAGTACGCCGCGCGCTGCGCCTCCACCAAGGTCGAGAGCTGCCAGAAGCTGGCCGTCGGAAACAACCGCATCTACGTGCCGACCGAGGACCACGAGGGCGGCGGAGAGTACGGCGACACCAACGAGATCGTCTCCTTCGACCTCACCACGGGCAAGCCGACCAGTGACCGGGCCGACGCGGGCGACCGCTACACGATGTTCCCGCTCCGCATGGACGGCGGCAACATCATCGCGTACAAGACGCCCCCGTACGACAAGGGCGGCCAGATCGTCTCCATCGACGGCGCCACCTTCAAGCAGACCGTGCTGATGGAGAACCCGAGCGAGGAGTCCGTCCGTGACGCGGAGAGCAGCTTCTCCGGGGACTACTCCGAAATGCTCTACTCCGCGGGCCGGCTGTACATCTCCCAGACGATGATCAGCAAGACGACCGGAAGCTCGCTGGACGGCAAGGAGTACCTCGCCGTCTCCTTCGGCACCAGCTGATCCGTACGCAGTACCTGTGACCCGGCCCTGCCGGTCGATCATTCGACCGGCAGGGCCGATCGTTTTCCGCCTGCCGAGCAGCCTTGAATGGCACATAATCCGACACTCCGGGGGTCTTCTGCCGGGTAAGGGGTCCGGAACGTCGAACAAGCGTGTAGCTTGCCGGGTCAGGGCGGGCCGGGGGGCCTGGTGCCGGTGCTATGGGGGTGGGCTCGATGGGCGTGCGGCTCATGGTGGTCGATGATCACCGACTGCTCGCCGAGGCGCTCGCCTCGGCGTTGAAACTGCGGGGCCACCGGGTGCTCGCCGCGGCCGCGCCGACTTCGGGGGCGGCGGAGCTGGTGGTCAGCAGGGCTCCGGAGGTCTGCCTGTTCGGCACCGCGGTACCTGCCGAACCCGGCGCCTTCGACCCGATCGTACGAATTCGGCGCGAGCGCCCTCAGGTGGCCGTGGTGGTGCTCGGGCCCGTGCCCAGCCCGCGCGGGATCGCGGCGGCTTTCGCGGCAGGCGCCGCGGGATATGTCCGGCACGACGAACGCATGGAGGGTGTCGAACGGGCGATGGTCAAGGCGCGAGCCGGAGAGGCCGCGGTGGCGCCGCAACTGCTCCAGGGCGCCTTCGCCGAGCTGCTCAATCCGGTCGCGGCGCCGGACGACGAGGGGCAGCGGCTATTGCAGATGCTCACCCCGCGCGAGGTCGAGGTCCTGATCCGGGTCGCCGAGGGCGAGGACACCCGGCTGATCGCGGCCGGGATGCGGATCGCGTCGAGCACCGCGCGTACCCATGTGCAGCGGGTGCTGATGAAGCTGGGCGTCGGCTCCCGGCTGGAGGCCGCGGCGCTCGCGGCCCGCACGGGGCTGCTGGACCGGGCGGCGCCGCTGGACAAGCAGGGGCCCGACGGCATCGGGTGACGCCGCCGGGCCCCTGCTGAATGCGCTGCGTCAGCCGTCCGCAGGGTCCGGGCCGTCGGCCGGCACCTCGGCCGGGCGCAGCTTCAGCCAGATGAGGAAGAACAGCCCGAGGACCAGCATGGCCAGGCCGGTCCACAGATTGATGTGGACGCCCTGGGCCTTCTTCAGGTCCGCGTCGGACGGGTTGATCCCGGCGATGGTGACGATCACGCCGTAGACCACGAAGAGGCCGCCGATGATCCGCCGGATGTCGAAGAGACGGGCCGCGGTCGCGGACTTCTGCTCCAGTTCGGAGACTTCCTTGTGCAGGTCGGACATGGTGAGTTCCTCCGATCAGAACGAGTAGGGGACGTAGCACAGGGCGGCGAGGACGATCGCGCCCCAGCCCAGCAGGGCAGGCTTGCGGTACCAGGCGCTGTCGCCCTCGGCCGGTGCCTCCTCGGCGTCCGGGGACTCGGTTCCGTAGACCAGACCGGCCAGTTCGGCCTCGGGCTTCGGGGCCGTGAAGAGCGTGACGGCGACCATGACCACCGCACCGGCGACAAAACCGACGATCGCGGAGACGAAGTTGGCGCCCTGGTCGGTGGGGATGTCGATGATCCCCTGCTTGTAGATCACGAAGTAGTTGACCATCGCGGCGGTGGTGCCCGCGACCAGACCCCAGACACCGGACTTCATCGAGGCCCGCTTCCAGAACATGCCGATGATGAAGACCACGAACATCGGGACGTTGAAGAAGGAGAACAGCGTCTGGAGGTAGCTCATGATGTTGGAGAAGCTGGCGGCGATGAAGGCCGTGCCGATGGAGGCCAGCACCCCGATCGCCGTGATCAGCCGGCCGAAGCGCAGGTAGTACGCGTCCGGCTGGTCCTTCTTCACGTACCGCGCCCAGATGTCGGTCGTGAACACCGTGTTGAACGACGACACGTTCGCCGCCATGCCGGCCATGAACGCGGCCAGCAGACCGGTCACCGCGATGCCGAGCACACCGTTGGGCAGCAGTTCCTGCATCAGCAGCGGGATCGCGTCGTTGTAGGTGAGGTCGGAGCCGGGGGTGCCGATCTTCGGTACGACAACGGCGGCCACCAGGCCCGGGATCATCACGAGGAAGACGATGAAGATCTTCGGGAACGCGGCGATCAGGGGGGTGCGCTGGGCGGCGGAGAGGTTCTTCGCGGACAGGGCGCGCTGCACCTCGGCGAAGTTCGTCGTCCAGTAGCCGAAGGAGAGGACGAAGCCGAGGCCGAGGATGATCGTCAGCCAGTTGGCGCCGAGCGGGTTGGCGTCACCGATGCCGGTGCCGCCCCAGGCGGAGAGGAAGTCGGAGCCGTGGCTCTTCTCCAGCGAACCGGTCAGACCGTCCCAGCCGCCGACGCGCTTGAGACCCAGCAGGGTCAGCGGGATCAGCGCGGCGAGGATGACGAAGAACTGCAGCACCTCGTTGTAGATCGCCGAGGAGAGACCACCGATGGTGATGTAGACCAGGACGAAGAGGCCCGCGACCACGATGGCGACCCACTGCGGCCAGCCGAGCAGCGCCTCGACGACGATCGACAGCGCGTAGAGGTTGACGCCCGCGATCAGGATGGCCGCGAAGGCGAAGAGCACGGAGCTCAGCAGGTGCGCCGACTTGTCGAAGCGCTGGAGCAGGAACTCCGGTACGGACCGGACCTTCGACCGGTAGTAGAACGGCATCATCACCAGGCCCAGGAAGACCATGGCCGGGATGGCGCCGATCCAGTACCAGTGCACGACCGCGACACCGTACTGCGCGCCGGTCGCCGCCATGCCGAGGATCTCGGTGGCACCGAGGTTGGCCGCGACGAAGGCGAGCCCGGTCACCCAGGCGGGGAGTGACCGCCCGGAGAGAAAGAAGTCGAGGCTCGTCCGCACGCTCGCCCGTGCGGCAAAACCTATGCCGAGGACGACGACGAAGTAGATCGCCAGGATCGTGTAGTCGAGCCCGTTCGTGGGGAGCCGAAGCCCTTCGGCCAGGTAGTGCATGTGGGGGTACTCGCTTCGTTGCGCGAACTGAACTCGAAGGAAACTACGCTCTTGTGTTCAAAAACTGAACACGTTTTCTGGGGTTCTTTGTTTGATTGTGATCGTTCGGCCGATAAATCCGGGCAGCGAGCGTGAGAGATCCCGCTCACACAGGCCTCGTCGGTGTCATTGACGCACCTGTTGAGTTGTGGTTCATTGTGTTTGGTTATGTTTGGAGGAACCTGGTGAAGAAGACGGTTACGACGCTCGCCGACGGCCGGGAGCTGCTCTACTACGACAGTCGTGACGATGTCGTGCGCGGCGCCGTCGACCGGCGGCCCCTCGACGCCGTCTCGACCTCGTCCGAGATCCGCCGTGACCCGTTCCTCGGCGACAGCGTCGCCATCGCCTCGCACCGCCAGGGCCGCATCTACCATCCGCCGGCCGACGAGTGCCCGCTCTGCCCCTCGAGGGACGGCCGGCTGAGCGAGATCCCCGAGGCGGACTACGACGTCGCCGTCTTCGAGAACCGCTTCCCCTCGCTCGCCGGTGACTCCGGCCGCTGCGAGGTCGTCTGCTTCACCTCCGACCACGACGCGTCGTTCGCGGACCTCACCGAGGACCAGGCCGCCCTGGTCCTGGAGGCATGGACCGACCGCACCGCCGAACTCGCCGAGCTTCCGCAGGTCAAGCAGGTGTTCTGCTTCGAGAACCGGGGCGCCGAGATCGGCGTCACGCTCGGCCATCCGCACGGGCAGATCTACGGCTACCCCTTCGTCACCCCGCGTACCGAGCTGATGCTCCGCTCGACGGAGGCCCACCGCGCCGAGACCGGCCGCAACCTCTTCGACGACGTCGTGGCCCGCGAGGAGAAGAACGGCTCGCGGATCGTCATCAGCGGCGAGCACTGGGTCGCCTTCGTGCCGTACGCGGCGCACTGGCCGTACGAGATCCACCTCCACCCCCGCCGCCGCGTCCCCGATCTGAGGGAACTCGACGAGGCCGCGCGCACAGAGTTCCCACAGATCTATCTGGAACTCTTGAGACGATTCGACCGGATCTTCGGCCCCGGCGAGCCGCCGACCCCGTACATCTCGGCCTGGCATCAGGCACCGTTCGGTGTCCCGGGACGGCAGGACTTCGGGCTCCATCTGGAGCTTTTCACCATCCGACGCACCTCCGGCAAGCTGAAGTTCCTCGCGGGTTCCGAATCCGGCATGAGCGTGTTCATCAACGATGTGCCGCCGGAGGCCGCGGCCCAGCGACTGCGAGAGGTAGCGAGCGAGTGAGCAAGCCCCAGAAGAAGTACCTGGTCACCGGTGGCGCGGGATATGTCGGCAGCGTGGTTGCCGCGCATCTTCTGGAGGCCGGTCACGCGGTCACCGTCCTCGACGACCTCTCGACCGGGTTCCGGGAGGGCGTCCCGGCCGGGGCCGAGTTCATCGAGGGCCGCATCCAGGACGCGGCGAAGTGGCTGGACCCCTCCTACGACGGGGTGCTGCACTTCGCCGCGTACTCGCAGGTCGGCGAGTCCGTCGTGGACCCGGAGAAGTACTGGGTGAACAACGTCGGCGGCTCCGTGGCGCTGCTCGCCGCGATGCGGGACGCCGGGGTGCGGACCCTGGTCTTCTCCTCCACCGCCGCGACCTATGGCGAACCGGTCACCACCCCCATCACGGAGTCCGACGCGACCGCGCCCACCAACCCCTACGGTGCCACCAAGCTCGCCGTCGACCACATGATCACCGGTGAGGCGGCCGCGCACGGACTGGCCGCCGTCTCGCTGCGCTACTTCAACGTGGCCGGGGCATACGGAAGTTGCGGGGAACGGCACAGCCCCGAGTCGCACCTCATCCCGCTGGTCCTCCAGGTCGCCCTCGGACAGCGCGAGTCGATCTCCGTGTACGGCGACGACTACCCGACCCCCGACGGCACCTGCGTCCGCGACTACATCCATGTCGCCGATCTCGCCGAGGCCCACCTGCTGGCCCTGGACGCGGCAACCGCGGGCGAGCACCTGATCTGCAACCTCGGCAACGGCAACGGCTTCTCGGTGCGCGAGGTCATCGAGACCGTCCGCGAGGTCACCGGCCACCCGGTCCCCGAGACCGCGGCCCCGCGTCGCGCCGGTGACCCCGCCGTGCTGGTCGCCTCCGCCACCACCGCCAGGGAGCGGCTCGGCTGGACGCCGTCGCGGGCGGACCTGACCGGAATCGTCTCCGACGCCTGGACGTTCGCCCGCCGAGAGGAGCCCACCACCCCATGACCGAGAACAGTGAGCTGACCGCCGCCTTCACCGAGCTGTACGGAAGTGCCCCCGAAGGGGTCTGGGCGGCACCCGGCCGAGTGAATCTGATCGGCGAGTACACCGACTTCAACGACGGCTTCGTGATGCCGCTCGCGCTGCCGCACACCGCGCGGGCCGCCGTCGCCCGCCGCGCCGACGGCGAGCTGCGGCTCCACTCGGCCGATGTACCGGGCGGTGTCGTCCGGCTCCGGGTCGACGAGCTGGCCCCGCACCAGGGGCACGGCTGGGCGGCGTACCCGGCCGGAGTCGTCTGGGCGCTGCGGGAGGCCGGTCACCCGGTCACCGGGGCGGACATACAGCTGGCCTCCACCGTTCCCACCGGCGCCGGGCTCTCCTCCTCCGCGGCCCTCGAAGTCGTCACCGCGCTGGCTCTGAACGACCTCTTCGAACTCGGGCTCTCCGCCTCGGAGCTGGCGGTCATCGGCCAGCGCGCCGAGAACGCGTTCGTCGGCGTGCCGTGCGGGGTCATGGACCAGATGGCATCCGCCTGCTGCACCGAGGGCCACGCGCTGTACCTCGACACCCGCGACCTCACCCAGCGCCAGGTCCCCTTCGACCTGGCCGCCCACGGGCTGCGGCTGCTGGTCGTGGACACCCGGGTCAAGCACGAACTCGGCGACGGCGCGTACGCCGAGCGGCGGGCCGGCTGCGAGGCGGGGGCCGCCGCGCTCGGCCTGCGAACGCTGCGCGAGCTGCCGTACGAGGGTCTCGGCGCGGCTCTGGACACCCTGGCCGAGGCAGGGGTCGACGAGTCCGTGGTGCGTTACGTACGCCATGTGGTCAGCGACAACGAGCGGGTGGAACAGGTCATCGCGCTGCTCGACGCGGGCGATGTGCGGGGCGCGGGCCCGGTCCTCGACGCGGGGCACGTCTCGCTCCGCGACGATCTGCGGGTCTCCTGCCCGGAGTTGGACCTGGTGGTGTCGGCGGCGGGCGAGGCCGGGGCGCTCGGTGCCCGGATGACCGGCGGTGGCTTCGGCGGCTCGGCGATCGTGCTGGTGGACGAGGCGCAGGCGGACACGGTCGCCAAGTCCGTGCTGGAGGCCTTCGCTTCGGCGGGGTACGCGGCGCCGCGGATCTTCCCCGCCGTTCCTTCGACGGGGGCCCGACGCCTCAGCTGAGGTTCTTGGTCAGGATGAATTCGGTGACTCCGGGCGGGTAGTTCTCGACCCGCCCGCACACCTCGTAGCCCCGCTTCCGGTAGAAGTCCGGAGCCTGGAAACCCCAGGTCTCCAGCCGGGAGCGGGTGCAGGCCCGGTCGGCCCCGGCCACTCGTTCCGCCTCGGCGAGCAGCCGTGAGCCGAGGCCGCAGCCGCGGTGGCGGGCGTCGACCCAGAGCTGGTCCACATGAAGCCAGTACGCCCAGGTGCGGCCGGTCAGGCCACCGGCGACGGCGCCCAGCTCGTCCAGCAGCCACACTTCCAGGGGGAGTTCCTGCCCGGCGGGGTCGGTGCGCAGCACGCGGAGCTCAGGGGAGCCGGCTGTGTTGTCGTCGCGCAGTCGCCGGCTGAGCAGGGTGCGCCGCCCTCTGTCCACTTCTGTCTCAAGACGGAACATGTAACACAGCCTACGGAGCAGAGCCTGTCAGTTCTGCGAATTGCCTTCCGCCCCGGCGCCCCGGCCGTACCCTGATGCACAGCACCGGTGGGGGCCGGTGCTGATTCAGGGGTACGAGACAGTCGGGTACGGCGCCCGGGGCGGGTTGCAGTCGAAACACGGCGGCGGCCGTGGGACTGCGGTCCATCTCCCCGATCCGGGCGGCCGTACCCGCGCCGTTGCGACCCTTCGGCGGGCCGGGGGTGGCCCAGCAGCAGAGGCAGCTTGGGGGTGCCTGTGGTTCGTATCCGGGTTCTCGTGGTGGACGACCATCGCATTTTTCGCCGAGTCGCTCGCAGCGGCGCTCGCGGCCGAGCCGGACGTCGACGTGGCGGCGGCGGGCAGTGGCCCCGCCGCGCTGCGATGTCTGGAACGGGCGGCCGCGGAGGGGCGGGGCTATGACGTGATGCTGGTCGATGCCGAACTGGGCATCCTGGCCGCGGCGGGAGGACGCCGGGCTCCGGTCCCGGTCCCCCGCAGCGGGGAGGACGGCCCGGTGGACGGCATCTCGCTGGTCGCCGGTGTCCGTTCGGGCCGGCCTTCCGTGCATACGGTGGTGCTCGCCGAGAAGGACGACCCGCTCCGGGCCGCGCTGGCGCTGCAGGCCGGGGCCTCGGGGTGGGTCGCCAAGGACTGCTCGCTGCAACGGCTGCTCGCGGTCATCCGGGGGGTGCTGCGGGACGAGACACATCTGCCCCCGGCCCTGCTCACGGGCGTGCTGCGGGAGCTGACGGCAGCGCGCAAGCACCGCACCGAGAGCGAGGAACTGGTCGAGTCACTGACCCCGCGCGAGCGCGAGGTGCTGCGCTGCATGGTGGCGGGGCTGGGCCGCAAGGCGGTGGCGGAGCGGCTCTACCTCTCCCCGCACACGGTGCGTACGCACATGCAGAACGTGCTGGGGAAGCTCGGCGTGCACTCCACGCTGGCCGCGGTCGCGCTGGCGCGGCGGGCGGGTGTCGGACCGGTCGATCTGGAACCGGCCCGGGTCCTAGGGGATGTTGTCGAACGGAGCGGTCAACTGGCGTAGCAAACCTGCCAGTTCACCGCGCTGCTGGGTGGAGAGCTCGCTCAGGATGGCGCGCTCCTGGGCGAGCAGCCCGGCCAGCGACTGGTCGGCCTTGTCGCGCCCCTCGGCGGTGAGCCGGACCAGCACGCCGCGGCGGTCGCTGGGGTCGGGGAGCCGCTCGACGAGGTTCTTCTTGGTCAGCCGGTCGATGCGGTTGGTCATCGTGCCCGAGGTGACCAGGGTCTGGGTGAGGAGCTGGCCGGGGGACAGCTGATAAGGATCACCCGCGCGGCGCAGTGATGTCAGTACGTCGAACTCCCACGGCTCCAGATTGTGCTCGGAGAAGGCGATCCGGCGGGCCCGGTCCAGATGGCGGGCCAGGCGGGAGACGCGGCTGAGCACCTCGAGTGGTTCCACGTCGAGGTCGGGGCGCTCTCGGCGCCATGCAGCGACCAGTCGGTCGACCTCGTCCTCCATGTGGATCAGTGTAGAGGGTCTGTCGACATGAAGTCTCTTGAATTCAAGTGTCTTGACATCAAGATACCTTCGCGTGATTCTTGTTCCATGACCGCACCCACCTGGGATCCGCAGCAGTACCTGCGCCACGCGGACCACCGCACCCGCCCCTTCCACGACCTCCTGGCCCGGATCGCCGAGCCTCCGGCCGCCCCCGCGCCCCGTGTCGCCGACCTCGGCTGCGGAGCGGGAAACGTCACGACCCTCCTCGCCGACCGCTGGCCGAAGGCCCGGATCACCGGCTACGACAACTCCCCGCAGATGCTGGAACAGGCCCGGGCACACGCCGGCCCCCTCCTGGACTTCGCCGAGGCCGACGCCACGACCTGGACCCCCGAGGAACCGTACGACCTGATCGTCTCCAACGCCCTGCTCCAGTGGGTCCCGGACCACGCCGCCCGCTTCCCGGTCTGGCTGGACGCGATCACCCCCGGCGGCACGTTCGCCTTCCAGGTCCCCGGCAACTTCGACCAGCCCAGCCACGTCCTGATGCGGGAACTCGCCGGGTCCCCGCGCTGGCGCGACCGTCTGGCCGGCGAGCTGCGCCACGCCGACGCGGTGCTCAGCCCGGCCGCCTACCTCGACGCGCTGACGGCCCCCGGCATCACGGCTGACGTCTGGGAGACCACGTATCTGCATCTGCTGCCCGGCGAGGACCCGGTACTCGACTGGGTGAAGGGCACCGGCCTGCGCCCCGTCCTGACGGCCCTCGCCGACGACCCCGAGGCCCGCGAAGCGTTCCTCGCCGAATACCGCGACCAGCTCCGCACCGCCTACCCCAAGGGCCCGCACGGCACGGTGTTCCCGTTCCGCCGCATCTTCGCCGTGGCCCGCAAGGAGACGCGATGATCGCCGCTGTCGACCACGTCCAGCTGGCCGCCCCCGAAGGCTCGGAGGATGCGCTGCGCACGTACTACGCGGACACCCTCGGCATGACGGAAATCGCCAAACCCCCCGCCCTCGCGGCCCGCGGCGGCTGCTGGTTCCAGGCCGGTCCGGTCCAGCTCCATCTGGGTATCGAGCCCGGCTTCCGCCCGGCGAGGAAGGCACACCCGGGCCTGCGCGTCACGGACATCGAGGCGTTCGCGGCGCGACTGGAGAAGCACGGCGCCGAGGTGCGCTGGGACGACGAACTGCCGGGGCACCGGCGCTTCTTCAGTCACGATCCGGTGGGGAACCGGCTGGAGTTCCTGGAGCCGGTTGCCTGGCGAGCGACAGGGCTCAGTCGTACCGGAGTGTCCGGCGGCAGGCCCGAGGGCTGCGATGCCGCCCGTACATAGCGGCGGGCCGCGCTCGCGTACGAGGATTCCGCGGGGTAGGGAGAACCGGGCCGGTGCTTGTGGAGCGATGGCGTGCGCGTGCGCTCGCGGACGATCAACAATCAGCTGTGCGGGGGCGGGTGCAGTACTGCGGTGTGGCCAGCCCCTTTGGCCTTGGCCCCGTAGCCATGAGGCCTGGAAAGATCAACAGGTCTGGGACGGGCGGGCGAAGTGTGAAGGGGTAAACAAGTGCAGACAGAAGAAAGATCTGCTGTTCCTGGCGCCCGGCGGATATGGGGGCGAATAGGGCGATGCGTCCTGACGTACGTGCTCCTGCACACCGCGGCGTGGGTGATTATCGCGCTTTTGGTTCCGTGGGAAGACTCCATCGTGCAGATCGTTGGGATCAGCCTTGGCATGCTCGCCCTCGTCGGCCTTCCGACGATCCTTCTTGCGATCCTGGCGGGCTTGGGGCACAGAAAAATGGTGCCGGGCCGGTTTCGGGGGGCACTGGTGGCGCCGATGCTGGTGTTCATCTGGCCGTGTCTGGCCGCCAGCACGGCCGAACCTCTGGTGTTCGAACTCATGGTCCAGCTTGCGTTCGCCTGCTATCTGATGCCGGTACCGCTCGTGCCTGAGAAATGGGTGGGACGGGTCCAGTAGGGCGTTCTGCGAGGTCAGACGTGGCAGCGTACGTTGACGAGCAGCGTGTCTGCGGGCAGTGCAAGGAGATAGGACTGGACACCCCGGTGCCCCTCGCCGACGTCTGGCTCGTGGACGCACTCGGCGCGACTGTGACACGCGCCGTGCAAGGGTGCTTCGTCCAGTTCGTACCACCATCCACCTGGAGTCAGCACGTTGCGCGAAGGCAAGAGGCTGAACTCGTATGTCGCGACGTACTCCTCGCGGCTGCGTTGGCCGATACCGACCGCGTTCCAGCCGAAGGAGAAGTGGTCCGCGATATCTGGCCGGGCCATTGTCGGCGCGACCTCGGCCCAGGCGCGGACGGCCGGCTGGGCACGGTAGTCGGCGGCCTCCTGTGATGTTTCGTACGAGGCCCTGGTTCCTGCGGCGGCGAGGTGACGGTAGAAGAACACTGACTCGTCGTCCGCAGCCGGGTGGCAGGAGGCTACCTCCCGCCAGCGATCCCAGACTCGGCCCGCGTGCTCGGCGGCCTTCGCTCGGAGGGCGTCACGGAAGTCGATCAGCCCTCTCGGCCCACCCGCGCACATCCCGGGCAGACTGGGCTCCAGTGTGCCGTCCCAGCGGGGGCGATCAGTGATCAACCGTGCGTCGTCCTCGTAGTCGGCCAGCACCGGCAGGCCCACGGTGCCGCCGCAGATCCGAAAGCAGTCCCACGCATCCCGCTCCACGGCGCCCACACCGTCTCGTGCGAAGGGCGTCATCGCCTCCGCGACCGCCTCGTCCACTTTGCCCGCGGCCGAACTGGGCAGGCACACGATGATCGACATTCCAGCCATCCCGGGATCGTAGGCAGGGAGATCACCACACGCCATCCCATCGGCCGGCAACGGACCGACGAAAGCCGCAATTCACCGCAGCAGCGTGACCAGGACCTGCCAGTCGATTATGTGACTGTTCCGTAGACGGTTCGTTGAGCGGCCATGGGGCGGGGCCGAGCCGGTCCGCACATAGGAAGCGTTCTCAATGCAGAGGGGGTCGCGGATGATGAGTCGTTCCAGTTTGGTCGCCGGACGCAGCGGGCTGCGCCCTGGACTCAGAGCTGATCGAGCGCGTCCCGCGTGATGTCGATGTCGATCGGGAACGGGACACCCGTCTTGAGGCGGTCGTGGTGGATTCCGGTCAGGGCGTACGTCTTGGACACCGGGTCCAGCTCGTAGACCCGCACCACCGCGTGCCGGTCGGTGCCAGCCATTTCGACCAGCCAGAAGTTCGGGATACCGGCGGCGGCGTACTTCTGCGGCTTGGTATCGCGGTCGCGGGCCTCGGAGTCAGGGGAGACGACCTCGACGGCGAGAAGGACGTCGGCGGCCCGGTAGAGAGTCTCGCCCGGGCCCAGCTCGATCTCGGCGCGAATGATCGAGATATCGGGTTCTGGGCCGTTGTGCCGGTCGAGGACCACGGTCATGTCACGGCGGACTTTCAGTTTCGGGGGCGTCGCGCGCCGTATGCCGGTCACCAGGAGATCGACCATCGTGCTGTGGAAGATCTGCTGCGGACTGGCGAACACCAGACTCCCGTCGAGTAGCTCGGTGTGCGGCGGAAGCTCGGGCAAGGTGAACAGATCGTCCACCGTGTATCCGCCCTGCTCGGTAGTCATGTGCTCTCCCACGGATGGGATTCTGAACCTGTTACCTCGTGGTGTCGGCCGGAATCGAGCGGCGTCATCAGATGGTGTGACGCCGGTCCGGTGTCGACCTCGGCCCAGACGAGGAGACCGCCGCATGCGTGCCGCTGGCCCCATCCGGTAGCCAGCGCGTCGACGATCAGCAGCCCACGTCCGTCCTCCTGGTCCGGCGGGGGCGCGTCCGCCGCGGTCGCACTGCCCTGCCCTTCGTCGATCACTCCGACGGCGGCCGTCCGGGCGGTACGGGACAGCACAACGGTGATCGAACGGCTTGCGCTGTGCTCCAGGGCGTTGGCGGCGAGCTCCCCAGTGATCAGTTCCAGGGCGTCCACCGCATCCGGCGGCAGTCCCCAGGACCGGGCCGTCGTTCTCACGTAGCGGCGGGCCGCGCTTGCGGACGCGAGGGTTGTGCCGGGTAAGGAGACCAGGCCCAGCGCCTGTGGAACGGTGGCGCAGTGTGCGAGGGTGCTGTGGACGATCTCGATGAGCGGCGGCGTGACCGCACCTCTTTCAGCGCTCCACATCGGCGTCCGCCGGGGCGAGGCGGTCGCCGCGGCTCTCGGCGATGAGCAGGGCGTTGTGCAGTGCGTCGGCCAACTGGGCTGTCAGGAGCCTGAGTTCCGAGGCTTCCGGTGCGGCGCCGGAGAGCACGACTCGTACGTGGTCGAGGAGCTTGCCTGCGAGGCCGAGCTGTACGTACTCGATCTGGTCGGCGAGTCGGGACAACGGGCCGGTGCCGTCAGTGGAGAGGTGGCAGGGTTTCCCGTCGGCCCCGGTCCAGGGCAGCAACCGGATCACCGGGCCACCTCCATCCCGTGGATGCGGCGCGGGCCGACATCGATGCCGTACGTCGCGAGCCAGAGCGCTCGGCGGCGGCTGCGCTGCTCGGGGGTGAGCAGGTAGGGCCGTACCAGGGTGGTGGCCCGGCCGTCGATGGGGGCGTCGGTGGCGTACGGCCCGGGGCGGGGGCCTGAGGAGGCGGCCTGCGGGGGTGTGGGGGAGGGGCACAGGGCACGGTGCCGGCCGCGTGGGGCGAAAAGGCTTCGCAGCCGGGCGGTGGTGCGGGTGGCGAGGCTGGTCATGACGTCAACTCCCTTTCCTGGGGCAGGTGGACGGGGCGGTCGCCGCGCAGACCTTTACGGCCCAGCCAAGGCGTCCGCCATCGGGGCCGTGGGTGTACGTGTGGCCGCCGGGCCGGAGGGCTTCGGTGCCGCCGCAGCGGGCGCAGGCGAGTCCGGCGAGGCGGAGGCGGGTCTCGGGGGTGAGGGAGGCCAGGTCGTGGACCTGGGCGCGTACGTCTTCGGAGCCGGTTGGAGCCGGACTCTTCGCAGGCATGACTCCCATCCCTTCTTTCTGGGCCGGCGCGAGAAAGCGCTCTTCCGAGATCGCTAAATGCGATCAAGGGCACACATGGAGTGCTTGTTGAGTACCGTGCCATTGAATTTCAACCAGTGATAGCTCTATGGGTGGGATTCCTCCGGAGGGGTGAACGTCGGTGGACCGAGATGAAGCACTGACTGCCGCGTACGCTCGGCGTGTTGATTGCATCGCTGGACAAGCTGGCGGCAGGGACAGCTGCGTTGGAGGAGCACCGTGACCGTACGAGGCTCGGCAGGGCCGGCCGGGCGCATGCAGATCGCCCGTGGGCTGAGGGCGCTTCGCATGCGAGCCGGCCTCACTCAGTCCGAGGTGGCCAAACGGGCCGGTGTCTCCGTCGGAACCGTGAACCGGTATGAGACCTGGCAGGACCGCGCCAAGCTCAGAGTGCCCACCGTGAGCGCGCTCGCGGAAACCTGCGGTGCTTCACCTCAAGAACGCGAGGCTTTGGTCGAACTTGTCCGCAACCAGCAGAACGGCTGGTGGATGGATCACCCCGGTTTGCCTGAAGTCATGGACCCGCTGATGTCCTTCGAAGACGTGGCCGAGTACGAGCACGTCTACGCCAACGCACTGGTTCCCGGGCTGCTCCAGACGCCTGACTACGCGCTTGCGCTCCACCGTGCGCAGGACGTCCGGGCGGAGGCGGGCGCGATCGCAGACAAGGTCGACGCACGAATCAAGCGTCAGGCGATCCTGGAGCGCTCGCCCGCCTTTCACTTGTGGGTTGTTCTCGACGACGCTGTTCTCCGCCGCCCTGTCGGGGGTCCTGACGTGATGTCCGCGCAAATTGACCACCTGAGCGCCATGGCCCAGCGTCCCAACGTGGACATCCAGGTGCTCAAGTTTGCCGCGGGCGCTCACGCCGCAGGGTCCGGCGGACACTTCCTGATCCTTGGACGGGACGAAGAGAAGAATCCGCTCAACAGCATGAACGTGGTCTACCTCGAACTACACAAGCGCGGCTTGTATCTCGACGCCCCCACCGAAGTGCAGAGCTACAAACTGATGTTTGACTACTTGCGATCCCAAGCGGCCGATACGTCGAACAGCGTCGAACTGCTGGCCGCAGCACGACAGGAGCTGATCCGATGAAAAACGCACCAACCGATGCTCGGTTCGCTGCTACGGACTGGACGAAGAGCAGCTACAGCGCAGCTGACAACGAGTGTGTGGAGGTCGCATTCGCCAGGTTGTGGGTCGCGGTCCGGGACTCGAAAGCAACGCAGGGGCCCGTGCTCCCTGTGACTGCGGAAGCGTTCACCGCGTTCGTGAACGGTGTGAAGGGCGAGGAGCTGACGTGAGAGCGCCAGCCGACTCGCGCGGATCGCGCTGGGCCACGAGCACTTACAGCTCGGGCGACAGGGACTGCGTCGAGGTGGCCTTCGTGGCAGGCAAGACCGGTGTCCGGGATTCGAAGGTCGCGCACAGCCCTGTGCCGACTACACCCGGCGACGCGTTTGCTGCGTTTCTTGGCGAAGCCAAGGGCAGTGGGCTGGGCCGGACTGTCTGACGCGACCGCCTCCGGAGCAACGCGGAGTGGGCCGCACCAGCTGGTGCGGCCCACTCCATCGGCGGCCCGATCCGGCCGACCGCTCGGGCCGGCCCTTGCGCGCCGCCCCTCAGCTCTTGCGGTGCCCCACCAGTCGCGGCTTCGACTCCAGGTTCTCCAGGCCGTGCCAGGCCAGGTTCACCAGATGGGCCGCGACCTCGGCCTTCTTCGGCTTGCGGGCGTTGACCCACCACTGCCCGGTCAGGGCGACCATGCCGACCAGTGCCTGGGCGTACAGCGGCGCCAGCTTCGGGTCGAAGCCGCGGGCCTTGAACTCCAGGCCCAGGATGTCTTCCACCTGGGTGGCGATGTCGCTGATGAGGGAGGCGAAGGTGCCCGTCGACTGGGCGACGGGGGAGTCACGGACCAGGATGCGGAAGCCGTCCGTGTACGTCTCGATGTAGTCGAGCAGGGCGAACGCGGCCTGCTCCAGGAGTTCGCGGGGGTGGCCCGCGGTCAGGGCGCCGGTGACCATGTCGAGCAGCTGGCGCATCTCGCGGTCGACCACGACGGCGTACAGGCCCTCCTTGCCGCCGAAGTGCTCGTAGACGACCGGCTTGGAGACGCCGGCCCGGGCCGCGATCTCCTCGACCGAGGTGCCCTCGAAGCCCTTGTCGGCGAAGAGGGTGCGGCCGATGTCCAGCAACTGCTCGCGGCGTTCCTTGCCGGTCATCCTCACCCGGCGGGTGCGCCGGACGGAAGGGGGACGGTTGTTCTCGCTGCTGGTGCTGGAGTCGGTCGCCACGTCGTCAATCATGCCGCGTCGGCGCGCGCGGGGTCGCGCCGGGAGTCGATACGGCGGGAGTCGACCCGGGCGGAGTCCGGCCAGCGCACGTCGTACGCCCAGCCCAGTTTCTCGAACCAGCGGATCAGCCGGGCGCTCGAATCGATCTGCCCCTTCATCACGCCGTGGCGCGCACTCGTCGGGTCCGCATGGTGCAGGTTGTGCCAGGACTCGCCGCAGGACAGGACCGCCAGCCACCACACGTTGCCGGACCGGTCACGGGACTTGAAGGGACGCCTGCCGACCGCGTGGCAGATCGAGTTGATCGACCAGGTGACGTGGTGCAGCAGGGCCACCCGTACAAGAGAACCCCAGAAGAAGGCGGTCGCCGCGCCCCACCACGACATCGTCACCAGACCGCCGACCAACGGAGGGAACACCAGCGACACGATCGTGAAAGTGAGGAAGTGGCGGGAGATCCCGCGGAGCGCCGGATCCTTGATCAGGTCGGGGGCGTACTTCTGCTGAGGTGTCTGCTCCTCGTCGAACATCCAACCGATGTGCGCCCACCACAGGCCCTTCATCAGGGCGGGGAGGCTCTCGCCGAAACGCCACGGCGAGTGCGGGTCGCCCTCCGCGTCCGAGAAGCGGTGGTGCCTGCGGTGATCGGCCACCCAGCGCACCAGCGGACCCTCCACGGCCAGCGAACCCGCGACGGCCAGGGCGATGCGGAGCGGGCGCTTCGCCTTGAAGGAGCCATGGGTGAAGTAGCGGTGGAAGCCGATCGTGATGCCGTGGCAGCCGATGAAGTACATCGCCACGAGCAGCCCCAGATCGAGCCCGCTCACGCCCCGGCCCCAGGCCAGCGGCACCGCGGCGACCAGCGCCACGAACGGCACCACGATGAACAGCAGAAGCGCGATCTGTTCGACCGACCGCTTGTTGTCCCCGCCGAGCGTGGCGGAGGGAAGGACCTGACCGTCGGCCGCCGATGGCTGGGTGTCGTCGATCACAGCGGGGCTGGTGTTCATGGGGAGTCCCCTGGGGATGAGGAATACGACGGATAGCTCTGGCTACGCATCCGTAACCTACGGCTACGTAAGTATGGCAGCGCGGAGGCCCGCTGCACGAGAGCGCGACGGGCCGCCCGTGAAGGGGAAACCCGATCGGGGCGACAGCGGTGCCGACGGCGTGGACACCTATCCTGGTGGGGTCGGACAGCGCGGTCCGCACTCTGCTTCCCGGGGTGTTGTCACCAGGCCCCGGAGATCCCCGTGCTCAACCACTGCAAGGAGCCGCACACCGTGAGCAGTGCCGACCAGACCCCCGCCGCCAGCCCCGAGCTGCGCGCCGACATCCGCCGTCTCGGTGATCTGCTGGGCGAGACCCTCGTACGCCAGGAGGGCCAGGAGCTCCTCGACCTCGTCGAGCGGGTCCGCGCCCTGACCCGCACCGACGGAGAGGCCGCGGCCGAACTCCTCGGTGACACGGACCTGGAGACCGCCGCGCAGCTCGTGCGCGCCTTCTCCACCTACTTCCACCTCGCCAACGTCACCGAGCAGGTCCACCGCGCCCACGAGATGCGTGACCGGCGCGCCGCCGAGGGCGGTCTCCTCGCCCGCACCGCCGACCGGCTGAAGGACGCGGACCCGGCCCACCTGCGCGAGACCGTCAAGAACCTCAACGTACGGCCCGTCTTCACCGCGCATCCGACCGAGGCCGCGCGGCGCTCCGTGCTGAACAAGCTCCGCCGCATCGCGGAGCTGCTGGAGACGCCCGTCATCGACGCCGACCGGCGCCGCCAGGATCTGCGGCTCGCCGAGAACATCGACCTCATCTGGCAGACCGACGAGCTGCGCGTGGTCCGGCCCGAGCCGGCCGACGAGGCCCGTAACGCCATCTACTACCTCGACGAGCTGCACACGGGCGCCGTCGGGGACGTACTCGAAGACCTCGCCGCCGAGCTGGAGCGGGTCGGCGTCGAACTGCCCGCGGGCACCCGCCCCCTCACCTTCGGTACGTGGATCGGCGGCGACCGCGACGGCAACCCCAACGTGACGCCCGCCGTCACCCGGGAGGTGCTGATCCTCCAGCACGAGCACGGCATCACCGACGCCCTGGAACTCGTCGACCACCTGCGCGCCCAGCTCTCCAACTCCATCCGCTACACCGGCGCCACCGACGAGCTGCTGACCTCGCTCCAGGCCGACCTGGAGCGCCTCCCCGAGATCAGCCCGCGCTACAAGCGGCTGAACGCCGAGGAGCCGTACCGCCTCAAGGCCACCTGCATCCGGCAGAAGCTCGTCAACACCCGCGAGCGCCTCGCCGGCGGCACCCCGCACCGCCCCGGCTGCGACTACCTCGGCACCGCCGAACTCCTCGCCGACCTGGAACTCATCCAGACCTCGCTGCGCGAGCACCGCGGCGCCCTGTTCGCCGACGGGCGGATGGACCGCACGATCCGCACGCTCGCCGCGTTCGGCCTCCAGCTCGCCACCATGGACGTACGCGAGCACGCGGACGCCCACCACCACGCCCTCGGCCAGCTCTTCGACCGGCTCGGCGAGGAGTCCTGGCGCTATGCCGACATGCCGCGCGACTACCGCCAGAAGCTGCTCGCCAAGGAGCTGCGCTCGCGCCGCCCGCTCGCCCCGACCCCGGCCCCGCTGGACGCCGCGGGCGAGAAGACCCTCGGCGTCTTCCACACCATCAAGGAAGCCTTCGAACGGTTCGGTCCCGAGGTCATCGAGTCCTACATCATCTCGATGTGCCAGGGTGCCGACGACGTCTTCGCGGCCGCCGTCCTGGCCCGCGAGGCCGGACTGCTCGATCTGCACGGCGGCTGGGCCGAGATCGGCATCGTGCCGCTCCTGGAGACCACCGACGAGCTGCGCGCCGCCGACGTCATCCTCGACGAAATGCTCGCCGACCCGTCGTACCGCCGTCTCGTCTCCCTGCGCGGCGACGTGCAGGAGGTCATGCTCGGCTACTCCGACTCCTCCAAGTTCGGCGGCATCACCACCTCGCAGTGGGAGATCCACCGGGCGCAGCGCCGGCTGCGCGACGTCGCGCACCGCTACGGCGTACGGCTGCGGCTCTTCCACGGCCGCGGCGGCACCGTCGGCCGCGGCGGCGGCCCCTCCCACGACGCGATCCTCGCGCAGCCCTGGGGCACCCTCGAAGGCGAGATCAAGGTGACCGAGCAGGGCGAGGTCATCTCCGACAAGTACCTCATCCCGGCGCTCGCCAGGGAGAACCTGGAGCTGACCGTCGCGGCCACCCTCCAGGCCTCCGCGCTGCACACCGCGCCCCGCCAGTCCGACGAGGCCCTGGCCCGCTGGGACGCGGCGATGGACACCGTCTCCGACGCCGCGCACGCCGCGTACCGCAGGCTGGTCGAGGACCCGGACCTGCCCGCGTACTTCTTCGCGTCCACCCCGGTCGACCAGCTCGCCGAGCTGCACCTCGGGTCGCGTCCGTCGCGGCGTCCGGACTCCGGCGCCGGCCTGGACGGGCTGCGGGCCATCCCGTGGGTCTTCGGCTGGACCCAGTCACGGCAGATCGTGCCCGGCTGGTACGGCGTCGGCTCCGGACTCAAGGCGCTGCGCGAGGCCGGTCCGGACACCGTTCTGGACGAGATGCACGAGCAGTGGCACTTCTTCCGGAACTTCATCTCTAACGTGGAGATGACGCTCGCCAAGACCGATCTGCGGATCGCCCGCCACTATGTCGACACACTCGTCCCGGACGAGCTGAAGCATGTCTTCGCCGACATCGAGGCCGAGCACGCGCTCACGGTCGAGGAAGTCCTCAAGGTCACCGGCGAATCCGAACTGCTCGGCACCAGCCCGGTGCTCCAGCAGACCTTCGCCATCCGCGACGCCTACCTGGACCCGATCTCCTATCTCCAGGTCACGCTGCTCGCCCGCCAGCGCGAGGCGGCGGCACGCGGCGAGGAAGCGGACCCGCTGCTCGCCAGGGCCCTGCTGCTCACCGTGAACGGTGTCGCCGCGGGTCTGCGCAACACCGGCTGAGCCCCCCGGACGCGGGTGCGGCCCTGCTCAGAGGGCGAAGAACGTCGCCACCAGCAGGGTCGCGCCCGCGATCCCGGTGCCCCAGGCGATCCGGGGCAGCCGCAGACCGCCGCCGATGACCAGGGCGGCCAGCAACAGCGCACCGCCCAGCGGCACCCAGGCATGCAGGAAGCCGGGTGTTCCGGTGCGTACGACATCGTCCGTGCCGGGCTTCACGACGACGGGGAAGCGGTCGCCCCTCCGCGCCGCGACGGACTTCTCGATCGTCACCCGGGGGCGCGCGGCGGCCTGACCGGACGGCGCGAACGGTCCGGTGCAGACATCGGCGCCACAGCCCGTGACGGTCATCGTGCCGTGCTCACGGCCCTTGGCCAGAACGATGTGGTGCGCCGAACCCCAGGAGGAGTACACGCCCGCGACGAGCAGCAGCAGGACGACACAGCCCATGGCGGCGCTGCGGGCGTAGGCCAGGGCGCGGTGGGAGGAGCTCCGCTTCATGGGGAGCGATCCTTGGGCAGAGCAACGCTCGCGGTCAACTTATGGCCGAAAATCGCTGGGGTACCGGCGGGAATGTCAGAGTTGTACGCGCCGCGACCGTTGCTGCGGGTGTCAGGAGTTGTACGCGCTCTGCGCGCGCTCCAGACCCTCCGCGAGCAGGCACTCCACCGAGTCGGCGGCCCGGTCCACGAGGTAGGCGAGCTCCTTGCGCTCGGTGGACGAGAAGTCCTTCAGCACGAAGTCCGCGACCTGCATCCGGCCCGGCGGCCGGCCGATCCCGAACCGGACCCGGTGGTAGTCGGCCCCCATCGACTTGGTCATCGACTTGAGCCCGTTGTGCCCGTTGTCGCCGCCGCCCAGCTTCAGCCGGAGTGTCCCGTAGTCGATGTCCAGCTCGTCGTGGATCGCCACGATGTGGTCGGTCGGCACCTTGTAGAAGTCGCGCAGCGCGGTGACGGGGCCGCCGGAGAGGTTCATGTACGACATCGGCTTGGCCAGGATCACCCGGCGGTTCTCCGGTCCCGGCGGGCCCATGCGGCCCTCGACGACCTGGGCCTGGGCCTTCTGTGCACGCTTGAACTTCCCGCCGATCCGCTCGGCGAGCAGGTCGACGACCATGAAACCGACATTGTGCCGGTTCGCCGCGTACTCAGGACCTGGGTTGCCGAGGCCCACGATGAGCCAGGGTTCGGTGGCGTCGGACATCTGCGCTCGGTCTCCTCGCGTACGAATGGTCCCGGATGGCCCGGTTACAGGGAAACGGGGCGGCGGGCCCTCGAAGAAGGAACCGCCGCCCCGTCAGTGAAGCAGGGAAGGCGAGGCTCAGGCCTCGGCGCCCTCGCCCTCGGTCTCGGCGGCCGGCTCCTCGGCCTGCGCGGCGACGACCTGGAGCACGATGGCGTCCTCGTCACCGGCCAGCACGGCACCCTTCGGCAGCGCGATGTCCTTGGCGAGAACGGACGCACCGGCGTCCAGGCCCGCGACGGAGACCGTGACCGACTCCGGGATGTGGGTGGCCTCGGCCTCGACGAGCAGGGTGTTCTGCACGTACTCCAGGAGGTTGCCGCCCGGGGCCAGCTCGCCCTCGACGTGCACGGCGATCTCGACGTTGACCTTCTCGCCGCGCTTGACGGTCAGCAGGTCGACGTGCTCGATGTTGCCCTTGAGCGCGTTGCGCTGCACGGCCTTGGGAATGACCAGGGCGTCCTTGCCCTCGATCTCCAGGCCGATCAGGACGTTGGCGGTCTTGAGCGCCATCATCAGGTCGTGGCCCGGCAGGTTGATGTGAACCGGCTCGGCACCGTGGCCGTAGACGACCGCGGGAACCAGGTTGGCGCGGCGGGTGCGACGGGCAGCGCCCTTGCCGAACTCGGTACGGGCCTGGGCGGCGAGCTTGACCTCAGCCATGACTGCACTCCTCGTATGGTGACGAAACTTGGACGGTCACCCGGCCCACGACAGGCCTGCTACGAAGAGCGCGTCGATAACGGACCGCCGTACACATGAGTACGGCCTCCCTCGCCGAGCAACTCAGTGAGTCTACCCGGCGGGGAGGCCGCACCCCAAAGTGGATCTTCCGTGCCGTGCTGCCTACTGCTCTTCGAAGAGGCTGGTGACCGAGCCGTCCTCGAAGACCTCGCGCACCGCGCGAGCGATCGTCGGGGCGATCGAGAGCACCGTGATCTTGTCGAGCTCCAGCTCACCCGGGGTCGGCAGGGTGTCCGTGAAGACGAACTCGCTGACCTTGGAGTTCTTCAGACGGTCCGCGGCCGGACCGGAGAGCACACCGTGCGTGGCCGTCACTATGACGTCCTCGGCGCCGTGCGCGAACAGGGCGTCGGCGGCGGCGCAGATGGTGCCGCCGGTGTCGATCATGTCGTCGACCAGGACGCAGACCCGGCCCTTGACGTTGCCGACGACCTCGTGGACGGTCACCTGGTTGGCGACGTCCTTGTCACGGCGCTTGTGGACGATCGCCAGCGGCGCGTCCAGGCGGTCGCACCAGCGGTCGGCGACGCGCACCCGGCCGGCGTCCGGGGAGACGATCGTCAGCTTCGTGCGGTCGACCTTGGCACCGACGTAGTCGGCCAGGATCGGCAGTGCGAAGAGGTGGTCGACCGGGCCGTCGAAGAAGCCCTGGATCTGGTCGGTGTGCAGGTCGACGGTGAGGATGCGGTCGGCACCCGCCGTCTTCATCAGGTCGGCGACCAGACGGGCCGAGATCGGCTCGCGGCCGCGGTGCTTCTTGTCCTGGCGGGCGTAGCCGTAGAACGGCACGATCACCGTGATGGAACGGGCCGAAGCGCGCTTCAGCGCGTCCAGCATGATGAGCTGCTCCATGATCCACTTGTTGATCGGAGCGGTGTGGCTCTGGATCAGGAAGCAGTCGGCACCGCGGGCGGACTCCTGGAAGCGGACGTAGATCTCACCGTTGGCGAAATCGAAGGCCTTCGTCGGCACGAGGCCGACACCCAGTTGGTGCGCAACCTCCTCGGCCAGCTCGGGGTGGGCGCGGCCGGAGAAGAGCATCAGTTTCTTCTCGCCGGTCGTCTTGATCCCGGTCACAGCACAGTCTCCTCAGACGTGTTCCTGGCGCTGCACGCATGTGTCCCGATGTGCAACGAGCCAGCCGAAATGGGGTGAGCATCTATCACGGTACGCCGTACGCGGCGTACCTGTTTCCGGTCAGCTTTCGCTGTCGTGCTCCTGGGCGGCGGCCTGAGCGGCCTGCGCGGCGGCACTTCCCGGACGCTTCCGGGCCACCCAACCCTCGATATTCCTTTGCTGGCCGCGGGCGACAGCCAGCGAACCGGACGGTACGTCCTTGGTGATGACCGAGCCGGCCGCGGTGTAGACGCCGTCCCCGACCGTGACAGGCGCCACAAACATATTGTCCGACCCGGTACGGCAGTGTGAGCCGATCGTCGTGTGGTGCTTGGCAACGCCGTCGTAGTTCACGAAGACGCTGGCGGCACCGATGTTGGTGTGGTCGCCGATCGTCGCGTCGCCGACATAGCTCAGGTGCGGGACCTTGGTGCCCTCGCCGATCGTGGCGTTCTTCATCTCCACATAAGTGCCGGCCTTGGCCTTCGGGCCGAGCTTGGTGCCGGGCCGCAGATAGGCGTACGGGCCGACCGTCGCGCCCTCGCCGACCTCGGCCCGGTCCGCGACCGTGTTGTCCACGCGTGCGCCCGCGTGCACAACGGTGTCCGTGAGCCGGGTGTTGGGGCCGACCTCGGCGTCCTCGGCGAGATGCGTGCTGCCGAGCAGCTGGGTGCCCGGGTGCACGATTGCGTCCCGCTCGTAGGTGACGGTGGCGTCGATCAGTGTGGACGCGGGGTCCACGACGGTCACACCGGCGAGCATGGCCCGCTCCAGCAGCCGCTGGTTCAGCAGCCGCCGGGCCTCGGCCAGCTGGACGCGGTTGTTGATGCCGAGGATCTCGCGGTGGTCGTCGGCGACATGGGCGCCCACCCGGTGTCCGGCCTCGCGCAGGATGGAGAGCACATCGGTGAGGTACTCCTCGCCCTGGCTGTTGTCGGTGCGGACCTTGCCGAGGGCGTCCGTGAGCAGCCGGCCGTCGAAGGCGAAGACCCCGGAGTTGATCTCCCGGATCGCACGCTGGGCGTCGGTGGCGTCCTTGTGCTCGACGATCTCGGTGACCGCACCGTTGGCCGGGTCGCGGACGATCCGGCCGTAGCCGGTGGAGTCCGGGACCTCGGCGGTCAGCACGGTGACGGCGTTGGAGTCGGCCGTGTGGGTGGCGGCGAGCGCGGTGAGCGTCTCGCCGGAGAGCAGCGGGGTGTCGCCGCAGACGACGATCACGGTGCCCTCGATGGTCCCGCCGAGCTCGTCGAGACCGACGCGCACCGCGTTTCCGGTGCCCTTCTGCTGGGCCTGGTGGGCGGTCCGCAACCGGTCGTCGACGGCGGTGAGATGCGCGCTGACCCGCTCGCTCTCGTGGCCGACGACCACGACGAGGTGTTCCGGGTCCAGCTCACGGGAGGAGGCGACGACATGTCCGACGAGCGAGCGCCCGGAGATCTCGTGCAGAACCTTGGGGGTCTTCGACTTCATGCGGGTGCCCTCACCCGCTGCGAGGACGACGACGGCTGCCGGGCGTTCGGAGCTCACGGAAATGCCCTTCGGCTTCGGGTGGTGGACACCCGAAGGATACCGGGGGGTAGGGGGCGGACATGAGTGCGGGCCCTGACCAGTGAGGTCGGGGCCCGCGCGTGTGGGCTCCCCCACCAGGATTTGAACCTGGACATACGAGACCAAAACTCGCAGTGCTGCCTGATTACACCATGGGGGAACAATGCCGATCGAACCGGACATTGTGTCGGTTCGCCGGACCGGCACCCAACACTATGCCGTACCAAGTGCCTTCTACGCGACGGTAGAGGTCCGCGCTCTTGGCGACGTGGATGACCGGACGGCCCAGGATGTTGTTGTTGTGGAGGTGCAGTCGGTCGCGGATCCGCCGGAGGCCGAAACCCTCCCGTCGCAGCGCGACGACCTGTTCGCGCAGCCCTTCGAAGCCGGCGTACTTGATCGTGATTTCCGTCATGCGCCGAGCATCGTTCGGAATGCGGACATCCGGTGCGAAAGTCTGCTCGAATCACCATTTCAAGCGATACCCAGCTGTTCCGTCTCTGTTCGACGGACGCGCGCGCTGCCCAGGTCGCCCGAAAATGAGGTGCGCCCGCCCGTAGTCTGGACGGCATGACCGCAACGGGGGCATACCGGGAAGCCGCGGGTACGACCACCCGCGGCTATTGGTGGTGGGAGCGACGGCGCGGTGTCGCCCTGGACGTGGGGCTCGCGCTCCTGTCGGCGCTGGAATGCGCACTGGAAGGGGTGGAGTTCGCCGGGAACACCGGGCTGCCGGTGCCGGTCGGCGTCGTGTTCGGGCTGCTGGCGGGGTCCGCGCTGGTGGTGCGGCGGCGCTGGCCGATCGCCGTGGTGCTGGTGTCGATCGCGACGACGCCCGCCGAGATGGGCTTCCTGATGGGCCTGATCGGCCTCTACACGCTGGCCGCCTCCGACGTTCCGCGAAGAATCACCGCGGTGCTGATGGGGATGTCCTTCATGGGGACGTTCATCGTCACGTACGTACGGCTGCGGCAGAGCGTCTCCCAGCAGACCGACCTCGGGCGCGACGACTGGTACGTACCGCTGATATCCCTCTTCATGTCGCTCGGGCTCACCGCGCCGCCCGTGCTGTTCGGCCTCTACATAGGGGCCAGGCGGCGGCTGATGGAGAGCCTTCGGGAGCGGGCGGACTCGCTGGAGCGGGAGCTGTCGCTGCTCGCCGACCGGGCCGAGGAGCGGGCCGAGTGGGCGCGTACGGAGGAGCGCCACCGGATCGCCCGCGAGATGCACGACGTGGTCGCCCACCGGGTCAGCCTGATGGTCGTGCACGCCGCCGCACTCCAGGCCGTCGCGCCGAAGGACCCGGCGAAAGCGGTGCGGAACGCCGCCCTGGTCGGCGACATGGGCCGCCAGGCGCTGACCGAGCTCCGCGAGATGCTCGGGGTGCTGCGGAGCGGGGAGCCCGTGGCGGCCCGGTCCGCGAAGCCGCCGCTCGCCTCGGTCGGCCGGGCGGCGGCGGCCGCGGCCGCCGCCGCCACGGAGGACGGGCCCCGGCTGCACGAGGTGGAGACCCTGGTCGGGGAATCCAGGGCGGCCGGCATGACCGTGGAACTCTCGGTGGACGGCGAGGCCCGCCCGTACGCGCCCGAGGTCGAGCAGACCGCGTACCGGGTGGTGCAGGAGGCCCTGACGAACGTGCACAAGCACGCGGCGGGTGCGAAGGCGTGGGTGCGGCTTGCGCACCGGGGCTCGGAAGTCGCGATGCAGGTGGAGAACGGCCCGTCGGACGCCGCCACGGCGGACGCGGGGCTGCCGAGCGGGGGCAACGGGCTGGTCGGCATGCGGGAGCGGGTGCTGGGCCTCGGCGGCGTCTTCGTTTCCGGCCCGACGGATGCGGGCGGTTTCCGGGTGTCGGCGGTCCTGCCGGACCGGGGGGCGGCCTGATCCGCCCTGCGGCCTCGCTTCGTCCTGGATCGCCGGGCGGGCGATTCCGGCGTCCGGTGTTCGAGGACGGAACCGGGAGGATGGGTTGCCGGGCCGGAACCGTGACCGGGCACGGCCGGGAGCCGTCTTGTCCTCGGTCGCCGGACGGGCCGGAATACCGGGCCGCTCACCCCGAGACGAGGCGCTCCGGCTGGATGCCGCCGACCAGCGTTGCCAGCGCCTGGTCGATGTCCGGGCCGAGGTACCAGTCCCCGGTGTGATCGATGCTGTACACCCGCCCCTGCGTGTCGATCGCGAGGACGGCCTGCCCGTCCCCCTCTTCGCCCAGCGGGCTGACCTCGGTCTCCAGTGCCCGGCCGAGGTCGCCGAGCGTGCGGGCGAGATGCAGTCCGCTCAGCGGATCGATGCGCACCGAGGCCGGTGCGATCTGCCGGCCCGGCGCGGACGCCGTGATGCGCAGTCCGCCGAACTCCGCCCATGCCTCCACGGCTGCCGGGAAGACCGCGTGCTGATGACCGGCTGGCGACGCGTGCGAGCGCAGTGCGTCGGCCCACTCCTCGGCCTGCCGGATGTCCCAGCGGCCGGGCTGCCAGCCCGCGGCGCGCAGGGCGGCGTCGACGGCGACGGGGAAGCGGGTCGAGGAGTGGCGGTCGCGGTCCGCGGGGCGCGCCTGTTCGGGTCGGTCGGTTCGGTCGTGCATCGGCGCGCGGTCAGCCCTTCTCGGCGGTGGTCGCCGCCCCGGTGGTCGTGAGGTCGACGGGACGTACGCCGAAGTGGGCGAGCATCGCCTCGCAGGAGCGGCACGGCGGCGCGTAACTGCCGTGCATCGGGTCGCCGTCCTCACGGATGCGCCGTGCGGTGAGCCGCGAGTGCTTCAGGGCGCGGCGGGCCTCGCCGTTGGTCAGCGGCTTGCGCTGGGCCCGCTTGGAACGGCCGGCTTCGGCCGCGGTGAGCTGCCGGGAGAGCAGTATCGCCTCGGGGCAGCGGCCGGTGAAGCGTTCACGCTGGCCGCTGGTGAGGGTGTCGAGGAAGTCCTGGACCAGTGGGTGGAGTACGGGCGGCTGGTCGCCCTTGCCCGCCGTGCAGGTGAGCGTCTCACCGCGTACGGACAGCGCTGCGGCCACCGCGGGCAGGATGCCGTCGCGGCGGTGGTGCAGCCGGGGTGTGAGGCTGGTTCCGGTGTTGCTCCAGCTGAGGCGTGGATCCCCGGATGTGACTGTTTGTGCGCTGTGCATGGTGCTTTTCCCTCCCGTGCCCGCAGCGGTAGCTGCGCGATGTGCACGCCCCCGAGTTCGGTGACAGCCTGCCAAATGTCCCGGCTGGTGGGGAAGCTGGGGCGGGGAAACGCGTCTCCGTGTCACCCGGCAGTGGCAGCGGCATCGCTCGTCAGTCACGCCGCCGTGACGGTTCGTGACGGAAGGGGAGAGGGGTGGCGCAGGGGCGAGACCCGCTCTTGCGCCACCGCATAGGCTGTGCCCGGACCGCCCCCTTGGGCAGGTCGGTCCTCACCAGTCAGACGCAGCAGGGGGCAACCGCCATGACGACAGGTCGGCTCGGGCAGCAAGCCGCGCCACCGAACGCGGCCTACGCCGGGCAGCTCGTGCATTTCCCGGACCCGGTCCGGGCGTCCCGCCACCCCAGAGGTGTGCGCATGGACGAGAACGGCAGCCCGGACTTCGCGCCGTACGCGCGCGCCGCCGCCGAGATAGCCGAGCCTCCGCAGGGTTTCGGCGTCGACGAACTGCGGCTCACCGACTATGTCTCGGCCAACGCGGCGCTGGCGGCGAGCGGCCATGAGCTGTGGGACACGATTCCCGCCGTCGCCACTCCGCACGGCTGGACCTGGCACCACGTACCAGGCGGCCGGCGCATGGAGCTGATCCCGGTCGAGGTCAAGGCGCTGCTCAGGCATCACGGCGGCCTCGCCGCCACCGCGGTCGACCAGAACAAGCGCGGTACCCGCCCGCTGCAGGAGACCCGGCCCGCCCACTTCCGGCTGCCCAAGGGCGCCGTCGCGGTGGGCGAGCAGCAGATCCTGGGCGTCGAGGAGGACCTCGGCTATCGGCTGCCCGGTGCCTACCGCTCCTTCCTCAAGGCGGCGGGCGGCTCGGCGCCGGTCGGTGCGGCGCTCGACGCGGAGCTCGGTCTCCTGGTCGACCAGCCGTTCTTCACGGTGCGCGAGGAGGCCGCCGTGAACGACCTGGTGTACGTCAACAAGTGCCTGCGGGACCACCTCACGAAGGACTACCTGGGCGTCGGCTTCGTCCAGGGCGGCATCCTCGCGGTGAAGGTGAAGGGCAACGGTGTCGGTTCGGTCTGGTTCTGCGCGTACGACGACGCCCGTGACCAGGACGGCTGGAATGTGCAGGAGCGGGTGGATCGGCTGCTGCTGCCGTGCGGTGGCGACTTCGACGCCTTCCTGCAGCGGCTGGCGGGCAATCCGCCGGAGCTGGAGACCGTGGCGAACCTGATGGTGGACGGCGGCTTCGCGCGGGCCGTCCCGGTGGAGGGGTGAGCGCGATGGTGACCTTTGCGCAGGCGCAGGAGCGCGCGGACGAGTGGATCAACGGCGACGTGCCCGCGTACCAGCACCGCGAGGTGCGGGTACGGGAGTTCGAGCTGGGCTTCGTGGTGTGGGGCGAGGACCGTGCCGAGGGTCCCGTCTCGGACGGCGGCCGGCAGCGGCTGGTGATCGCCAGGGACAGCGGTGAGGCCACTCTGTGGCCGGGGCTGCCGGTGGGCGAGGTGATCCGGCGGTACGAGGAGGAGTACGGCGCACATGATGCGGCGCCGGCCGCTCCGGAGCCGCCGCAGCGCATCGATCTGAACCAGACGTCCTTCCTGTTGAGCCCCCCGGAGTGGCTCCAGGAAGCGGCTGACAAGCTGGGCATCCCGGACCGTCGGGCGGACCGGGCCGGGGACGCGGCCCCTTCGGCTCCTTCGACCGCTCCTCCCCCCATCGCCCCTGCTGCTCCCGCGCCCGCGGCTGCGCACGGTTCGCCGGGCGGGCCGGTCGCGTACGAGCCCACCGCCAACGACGGCGTTCCGGCATCCCCGCCGAACGTGCCTCTCGGGTCGACTCCTTGGGCCGGGACCGACACCAACGCGGGCTCCGCCGACGGTGCGGTGCCCCTGCCGGCCACGGTGTTCGCACCGCCGCTCTCGGGCGCCGACGACGACGGCACCCCGCCGCCGGTCGTACCGGCCGATGCGCCGACCGCCCTGATGTCCGGTGGCAGCCAGCTGCCCCCGACGGCGATCGTCCCCGGCCTGGACCAGCCGGGAATCGGTGCACCCGCACCCGGAACGCCTGCTCCGAGTGGACCGAGTGCTCCCGGCCCCGGCGCCGTTGACATCGCGGATGCGGCCACCAGCAAGGCCGTCGTGCCGCCGCGCGGTGCGCGCGGGAGCGGTTCGACGACCCCGCCGCCGCCCGGTGTCCCCGGCACCCCGGGCGCCAGGCCGGGTGCGCCCGTGCCACCGCCCTCGGGACCGGGTGCGCCCGGCGCTCCGGCGGGCGGGTACCTGCCGACGCAGCTCGCTCCCCAGCAGGGTCCGCCCGGAGTTCC
>NZ_FMDF01000183.1 GCF_900091955.1 Streptomyces sp. Ncost-T10-10d | reverse complement strand
GTGTAGCGGCCTAGCACGCTGCCCTCTCACGGCAGTAGCGCCGGTTCGAATCCGGTCGGGGGTACAACAGAACGACAGAGAAGGGCCCTTCACTCCGGTGAGGGGCCCTTCTCTGTCGCTCCCTCAGATCCCGTACCGCCGGGCCGACTCCTCCTCCTGGGCCATTCTGCGCAGCGACATCAGCAACGGTTCGTAGAGCACGGCCGAGGCGACCGCCGTCTCCACCTGCTCCGCCTCCGTGGGGTGTGTCTCCATCATGTCCAGGTCCTGGACGGCTACTTGGTGCATGAGCCGCGCCTGCTCGCTCAGGTACTCGACATCGCAGGGATAGCCGAGGCGGATGAGGGTGGCCACCGACGACACGAGCGCGCGATGTGCGGGGGACAGGGAGCCCAGCTCCTGGGAGGTCGCCCAGCCGAGCCGGTCCAGGAGTCGTTCGACCTCCTCGCGGGCCGCGGCCGTCTCCGGTGCCTCCTCGTCCGGGTCCGGGCCGTGAGGGAGGGACCACAGTGCGGCGCCCAGGCGGATCGTCCGGCCCAGGGACTCGTCGTCGACATGGGAGAGGACTTCCCGGGCCGTGGCCACGGGAAGACGGCCCACCTGGATCAGGGCCCGCACCAGACGCAGCCGGCGCAGATGGCTCTCGTCGTACTCGGCCTGTGTCGCGCTGACCCGGAGGCCGGGGCGCAGCAGCCCCTCGCGCAGGTAGTACTTGATCGTCGCGGTCTTGACGCCGCTCTTCTCGCTCAGTTCCGAGAGCCGCATGTGCCGTGCCTTCCCTTGCGCCACCTCTTGGGCAGTGCCACTATCCAACCATTGGATAGTGGCACTCTCCAACAGGGATCAGGGGGCATGACATGTTCACGAAGCCGATACCGGGGCGGATGACTGCGGCAGCCGAGGGGGACGCGGTCGTCCTGCTCATCGGGATGCGCATCAACCACTTCTGGGGAGTGCGCCACTGGCTGCCCGTCTTCGCGGCAATGCCGCGCATGCTGCGGGAGTTGAGCCGGGACAGGAGTCGCGGGCTGCTCGGCTACACGCTGCTGTCCGGCTCGCCCAGGACGTACTACGTCGTCCAGTACTGGGAGTCGAAGGAGAAGCTGTACGCGTACGCGAGCGCTCCCGACATGTTCCACCGCAAGGCGTGGGCGATGATCAACCGCAAGGAGAAGAAGTCCAGGCAGCATGTGGGGCTGTGGCACGAGACGTACGTGGTGCCCGAGGGCGGCTACGAATCGATCTACGCCGATATGCCGGCCTACGGACTTGCCGCGGCCACCGGCGTGCTGCCCGTCGAGAGGCGCGGTCGACGGGCGGCGGACCGGCTCGCACACCGTTCGTCCGCGGAGTGAGGTTCTGGCAGGGGCCGCCACGACGCTGGGGCGGCCAGGAGGTGTACGGGGACGTCAGCCGTTGCGGCGCAGTGCCTCGCTGAGCCGGGCGGCCGAGTCGATGACCGCCTGGGCGTGCATCCGGCCCGGGTGCCGGGTCAGCCGCTCGATCGGTCCGGAGACCGAGACGGCGGCGACCACCCGGTTCGAGGGGCCGCGCACCGGCGCCGAGACCGAGGCGACGCCCGGCTCGCGCTCGCCGATCGACTGGGCCCAGCCCCTGCGCCGTACGCCCGAGAGCGCCGTCGCCGTGAAACGGGCGCCCTGGAGGCCGCGGTGCAGGCGCTCCGGCTCCTCCCAGGCCATCAGGATCTGGGCCGACGAGCCGGCCTTCATGGTGAGCGTGGAGCCGACCGGCACGGTGTCCCGCAGACCGGACAGCCGCTCCGCCGCCGCCACGCAGATCCGCATGTCGCCCTGGCGCCGGTAGAGCTGCGCGCTCTCGCCCGTGATGTCGCGGAGGTGGGTGAGCACCGGTCCCGCCGTGGCCAGCAGGCGGTCCTCGCCCGCCGCCGCCGCCAGTTCCGCCAGCCGGGGGCCGAGAATGAAACGGCCCTGCATGTCCCTCGCCACCATGCGGTGGTGTTCCAGTGCCACGGCCAGTCGATGAGCCGTGGGTCGTGCGAGCCCGGTCGCCGCGACCAGCCCGGCGAGGGTGGCCGGACCGGACTCCAGGGCGCTCAATACCAGAGCTGCCTTGTCGAGAACGCCGACGCCGCTAGAGTTGTCCATACGACGATACTCCCGTCTCACTCTGTGAAACGCAAGTTCAATTTTCGGCGGAAGTTGCGAACCTGTAGGGGCGGCCACACAACGGCCCGTAGCCACCGCCCCGCACGGGGGTCCGGACGGCGGCGCACCAAATCTCTAGTTGGGCCGGCGAAGACGCCGGCCGGAGGGAAAGCGATGGGTAGGACACTCGCGGAGAAGGTCTGGGACGACCATGTCGTCCGGCGCGCCGAAGGTGAGCCCGACCTCCTCTTCATCGATCTGCACCTGCTGCACGAGGTGACCAGCCCCCAGGCCTTCGACGGCCTCCGTCAGGCCGGACGCCGGGTGCGGCGCCTCGACCTCACCATCGCCACCGAGGATCACAACACCCCGACCCTCGACATCGACAAGCCCATCGCCGACCCGGTCTCCCGTGCCCAGTTGGAGACGCTGCGCAAGAACTGCGCGGAGTTCGGCGTACGGCTGCACCCGCTGGGCGACGTCGAGCAGGGCGTCGTGCACGTGGTCGGCCCGCAGCTGGGGCTGACCCAGCCCGGCACCACGGTGGTCTGCGGCGACTCCCACACCTCCACGCACGGTGCGTTCGGTGCCCTGGCGTTCGGCATCGGCACCAGCCAGGTCGAGCACGTCCTGGCCACCCAGACCCTGCCGATGGCCCGCCCGAAGACCATGGCGATCACCATCGACGGCGAACTGCCCGACGGCGTCACGGCCAAGGACCTGATCCTGGCGATCATCGCCCGCATCGGTACCGGCGGCGGCCAGGGCTACATCCTCGAATACCGCGGCCCCGCCATCGAGAAGCTCTCGATGGAAGCCCGGATGACCATCTGCAACATGTCGATCGAGGCCGGCGCCCGAGCGGGCATGATCGCCCCGGACGAGACCACCTTCGACTACCTCGAGGGCCGCGACCACGCCCCGCAGGGCGAGGACTGGGACGCCGCCGTCGCGTACTGGAAGACGCTGCGCACGGACGACGACGCGGTCTTCGATGCCGAGGTCGTCATCGACGCCGCAGAACTGGCCCCGTTCGTCACCTGGGGCACCAACCCCGGCCAGGGCGCGCCCCTGTCGGCCAACGTCCCCGACCCGGCCTCGTACGAGGACGCCTCGGAGCGCAACGCCGCCGAAAAGGCCCTGGAATACATGGGGTTGACCGCCGGCCAGCCGCTGCGCGAGATCAACGTGGACACCGTCTTCGTAGGCTCCTGCACCAACGGCCGGATCGAGGACCTGCGCAACGCCGCCGCGATCCTGGACGGCCGCAAAGTCGCGAGAGGCGTACGGATGCTGGTCGTCCCGGGCTCGGTCCGGGTCGCCCTGCAGGCCGTCGAGGAGGGCCTGGACAAGGTCTTCACCGCCGCAGGCGCCGAATGGCGGCACGCGGGCTGCTCGATGTGCCTCGGCATGAACCCCGACCAGCTGGCCCCCGGTGAGCGCTCCGCCTCCACCTCGAACCGCAACTTCGAGGGACGGCAGGGCAAGGGCGGCCGTACGCACCTGGTCTCCCCGCAGGTCGCCGCCGCCACCGCCGTGCTGGGCCACCTGGCCTCGCCGGCCGACCTGTCCGACGCCCGTACGCCCGCCGGAGTCTGAGAATCATGGAAGCTTTCACCGCACACACCGGCCGGGCCGTCCCGCTGCGCCGGAGCAACGTCGACACCGACCAGATCATCCCCGCCCACTGGCTGAAGAAGGTCACCCGCGACGGCTTCGAGGACGGACTCTTCGAGGCCTGGCGCAAGGACGAGAACTTCGTTCTCAACCGCCCGGAGCGCAGCGGCGCCACGGTGCTGGTGGCCGGTCCCGACTTCGGCACCGGATCGTCCCGCGAACATGCCGTGTGGGCGCTGCAGAACTACGGTTTCAAGGCCGTCATCTCCTCCCGGTTCGCCGACATCTTCCGGGGCAACTCGCTGAAGAACGGCCTGTTGACCGTCGTCCTCGACCAGAAGGTCGTCGACGCGCTCTGGGAGCTGACCGAGGCCGACCCGACCGCCGAGATCACCGTCGACCTGGAGGCGCGCCAGGTCCGTGCCGAGGGCATCACGGCCGACTTCGAGCTCGACGAGAACGCCCGCTGGCGACTGCTGAACGGGCTGGACGACATCAGCCTCACCCTTCAGAACGAAGCGGACATCGCGACTTATGAGGTGGCAAGGCCGACCTTCAAGCCGCGTACAATTAACGCCTGAGCAGCGCGTTTCCAGGACTGCGCCCCCTGCCATCTGGTAGGGGGCGCAGTCGCTTGTTGAGACCCCGTCGGGCGACAACTCGCCCCAGATGGCACAATCGGTGCATGGAACGCGACAGCCAACTCAAGCTTTACGGCCAAGTCGCCGACCGATTGAAGGAAGCGCACACAAGAGTGCGCGCACTGCAAGTCCCGGAGGGCGTAAGGATGGCGCTGTCCCGGAAGCTGTTGGTCATCACGGCCGCGGCTAAGCACGATCTCCCGGATGCGGCAAGGCGTCTGGACCGGTTGATGAAGGACCTCGATGAGGGCCGATTCCCCGAAGGTGACTGACTCTGCGGAACTGCGCAGCAGTCGACTTCGTTGCGGCACTAGGGTGATTAGCCCGTTTCGTGTTTGATTTGCGGTATATATCTGCCTAACGTGCGAAAACGCTTGAACACTTTCGTTCTGGCAATGTCTCCGAAGGGGAAGACGTGAACAAGGCGCAGCTCGTAGAAGCGATTGCCGACAAGGTCGGCGGCCGTCAGCAGGCCGCAGACGCCGTCGACGCGGTGCTCGACGCGATCGTCCGTGCGGTTGTCGCGGGGGACCGTGTCTCGGTCACCGGCTTCGGCTCGTTCGAGAAGGTCGACCGCCCTGCCCGCTACGCCCGCAACCCGCAGACGGGCGAGCGGGTGCGGGTCAAGAAGACCTCGGTGCCCCGCTTCCGCGCGGGACAGGGCTTCAAGGACCTGGTGAGCGGCTCGAAGAAGCTCCCCAAGCACGATGTGGCCGTGAAGAAGGCGCCCAAGGGCAGCCTCACGGGCGGTGTTGCCCGTGCGACGACCAAGGCCGCGGCCAAGAAGGCCACCGCCAAGAAGGCTGTTGCGAAGAAGGCCACCGCCAAGAAGGCCGTGACCGCGGCGAAGACCACCGCGGCCAAGAAGACCACCGCGAAGAAGACCACCGCGGCGGCCAAGAAGACCACGGCCGCGGCCGCGAAGAAGACCACCGCCGCGGCGGCGAAGAAGACGACGGCCGCCAAGAAGGCCGTCGCCGGCAAGACCGCGCCCGCCAAGAAGGCCACGGCGAAGAAGGCGCCCGCGAAGAAGGCCACGGCACGCAAGACCACGGCGAAGAAGGCCACTGCACGGAAGAAGTGAGGCCGAGCAGCGCAGGGCCACTCACGCGCCGGGCCGGGCTCCCCTCGGGGAGCCCGGCCCGCGGGCTGTTGTGGGCAGTGTGCGGAGCCGTTCAGAACGTCTGCAGCGTCACCAGCGTGATCCGTAGATCCGCGCCCTCGCCGGTGACCTCGATCCGTACCCGCTGCCCCGGACGCAGCAGCCGCAGACCGCCGGCGTCGAAGGCCCGGGCGTCGAACTCCACCGGGGTGCCGTCGTCGAGCAGCACACTGCCGGTGCGGGTCTCGGGGTCGTACGTGTACGAGGTCGCCTGCATGAACGGCAGCCTATCGGTCCCCGAGGGGCGCTCCGGCGGCCCAGCGCTCCGCCGTGTGCGGGCCGACGCCCAGGGCCAGGGCCGCCCGCAGATCGTCGCCGGTGTCCACGTCCTGGCGGACCGAATCGATGCCGGTCAGGTGGATTTCCACCGCTCCGGAGTCCAGATGCCGGGCCCGGGAAGAACCGCCGAAAGTCGGACGCAATTCCACTCCCGGCGCAGCCGACAGAAATGTTGTACCGATTCCTGCCGCATCGGTGACAAATGCGCGGGGAAATGCGGCGGAAAAATTGAGTACCCGGGACAATTCTGCGGGGCGCAGCGCGGGAAGATCCGCGTTGAGAGCGGCGAGAGCCGCCCCCGGCCGCGCGGCCCGCACAGTCCGCTCACCGTGCGCGAGGGCGGCGTTGAGCCCGTGGTCCGGTTCGTCGGGAACGATCCGCGCCCCGAGGGCCGCGAGAGCCGCTCCGGCCTCCGTGTCGTCCGTGACGACCACCACATCCCGTACCGCCGGGCAGGACAGGGCGGCGGCCACGGTGTCCCGGGCGAACGCGAGGGCGAGCCGCGGGCGCAGCGCGGCACCCGTCGCAGGCGCGAGCCTGCTCTTGGCCCGTGCCAAGGGCTTCAACGGGACGACCAGCGACCAAGGACCGGCCGGGTCGGTGTTCGTGGCGATCTGCCTCTCGATGCGCATCGCCGCTTATTCTCGCCTGCCGGTGCGAGAACCCGGAGGTTCGGTCCCGAAAGCGGGGCGTACGGTGTTCTCGACAGAGCAGGGGCCTGGGGCGAGACTTGACCGTCGGTAGCCAGGCAGCAGCCAGGTCCTTAGAGGAAGGTGTCCGAGTGTCCCGCCGCAGAATCGGCTTCTGGTACCGCCTGGCGGCGGTCATCGCAAAACCGCCGTTGGTGGTTCTGTTCAAGCGTGACTGGCGGGGGATGGAAAACATTCCGGCCGACGGCGGATTCATCACTGCGGTCAATCACAACTCGTATCTGGACCCGCTTTCCTACGGTCACTTCCAGTACAACACCGGACGGGTGCCGCGGCTTCTCGCGAAGGCGGGCCTCTTCAAGACCCCCTTCGTCGGAATGATGCTGCGCGGCACCGGACAGATCCCCGTGTACCGCGAGACGACCAATGCGCTGGACGCCTTCAGGGCCGCCGTCGGCGCCATCGAGCGCGGTGAATGCGTCGCCTTCTACCCGGAGGGCACCCTCACCCGCGACCCCGACATGTGGCCGATGGCCGGCAAGACCGGTGCGGCCCGTGTCGCGTTGATGACGAAGGCCCCGGTCATCCCGGTCGCCCAGTGGGGCGCCAACCTGGCCATGCCGCCGTACGCCAGGGAGAACAAGCTCCGGCTCTTCCCCCGCAAGACCCTTCAGGTGCAGGCGGGACCGCCCGTCGACCTCTCCCGGTTCTACGACAAGGATCCGACGCCGGACGTCCTGCGCGAGGCGACCGAGGCCATCATGGCTGCGGTGACCGAGCAGCTGGAGATCGTGCGGGGCGAGAAGGCGCCCGTGGAGCCGTACGACCACCGCAAGGCCCGTGCAGAACAGCGGCGCAAGGCCGAAGGAAAGGGACCCAAGTGACGCACCCCGCAAAGGCAGCCGTCTTCGGAACCGGCTCATGGGGTACGGCCTTCGGCATGGTTCTCGCCGACGCCGGCTGCGAGGTCACCCTCTGGGGCCGTCGCGCCGAAGTCGCCGAGGCCGTCAACACGACCCGCACCAACCCGGACTATCTGCCGGGAATTGAACTCCCCACGTCGATCCGGGCCACCACCGACGCAGCGGAGGCGCTGCACGGCGCCGACTTCGCCGTGCTCGTGGTGCCCTCGCAGACACTGCGCGCCAATCTCGCCGAATGGGCCCCGCACCTCGGCTCCGACACCGTTCTCGTCTCGCTGATGAAGGGCGTCGAACTCGGCACCGCGAAGCGGATGAGCGAGGTCATCGAGGACGTCACCAAGGTCTCCGCGGACCGCGTCGCCGTCATCACCGGCCCCAATCTGGCCAAGGAGATCGCCGAACGCCGCCCCGCCGCGGCCGTGGTCGCCTGCCAGGACGAGTCCGTGGCCCAGCGACTCCAGACCGCCTGCCACACCTCGTACTTCCGCCCGTACACCATCACCGATGTGGTCGGAGCCGAACTCGGCGGCGCCGTCAAGAACGTCATCGGTCTCGCCGTGGGTATCGCCGACGGCATGGGTCTCGGTGACAACGCCAAGGGCTCGCTCATCACCCGCGGTCTGGCCGAGACCACCCGTCTCGGCCTCGCCATGGGCGCCGACCCGCTGACGTTCTCCGGACTCGCGGGCCTCGGCGACCTGGTGGCGACCTGCTCCTCGCCGCTGTCGCGCAACCACACCTTCGGCACCAACCTCGGCCGCGGAATGACGCTGGAAGAGACCATCGCCGTCACCAAGCAGACCGCCGAGGGCGTCAAGTCCTGTGAATCAGTGCTCGATCTGGCGCGCAGGCACGGCGTCGACATGCCCATCACCGAGACGGTCGTCGGCATCGTCCACGAGGGCAAGCCGCCGATGGTCGCACTGGGTGAGCTGATGTCGCGCAGCGCGAAACCCGAGCGACGCTGACGGGTTCACCGGGGGAGGACCTGAAGGGCACGTAAGCCGGTGAACGTTCGCGGCCGTCGCTCCAGCGGCCCCGGCCACGCTGACGCGAGTGGTACCAGCAGGTACGCTCAACGCGATATGAGCAGCGAGAACCTCCCCCAGAGCCCGGAGCAGCAGCTCCGCAAGCCGCGCGTGGCCGTCGTGTTCGGCGGCCGCAGCTCCGAACACGGCATCTCGGTCGTCACGGCGGGTGCCGTCCTGAACGCCATCGACCGGACGAAGTACGACGTCCTGCCGATCGGCATCACGACGGACGGCCGCTGGGCGCTCACCGCCGACGAGCCCGAGCGCATGGCCATCACGGACCGGAAGATGCCGGACGTGGCCCAGCTGGCCGAGTCCACCGAGGGCGGCGTGGTGCTCTCCGTCGACCCCGGCAGCCGTGAAGTGGTGTACAGCGAGCCCGGCTCGGTTCCCAAGGCGCTCGGCGAGGTCGACGTCGTCTTCCCCGTGCTGCACGGCCCGTACGGCGAGGACGGCACCCTTCAGGGGCTCCTGGAGCTCTCCGGTGTGCCGTACGTCGGCGCCGGGGTGCTCGCCTCGGCGGTCGGCCAGGACAAGGAGTACATGAAGCGGGTCTTCACCTCGTTCGGGCTGCCGGTCGGCCCGTACGTCGTGGTACGTCCCCGCGAATGGGACACGGACCCCTCCGCTGCCCGCAAGCGCATCGTGGACTTCGCCGGTGACCACGGCTGGCCGCTCTTCATCAAGCCCGCCCGGGCCGGCTCGTCGATCGGTATCACCAAGGTCGACGATCTCTCCGGTCTCGACGACGCGATCGAGGAAGCCCGCCGCCACGACCCCAAGTTCCTGGTCGAGTCGCTGCTGCGCGGCCGCGAGATCGAGTGCGGGGTGCTGGAGTTCGAGGAGGGGCCGCGCGCCAGCGTGCCCGCCGAGATCCCGCCGGTGACCTCGCACGACTTCTACGACTTCGAGGCCAAGTACATCGACTCGGCCTCCGGGATCGTGCCCGCGCCGCTCACCGAGGAGCAGACGGCCGAGGTTCAGCGGCTGGCGGTCGACGCCTTCGAAGCCGTGTCCTGCGAGGGCCTGGTGCGGGCCGACTTCTTCCTCACCGAGGACGGCAGCTTCGTCATCAACGAGATCAATACGCTGCCGGGCTTCACCCCGATCTCCATGTACCCGCGGATGTGGCAGGAGAGCGGCGTGAGCTATCAGGAGCTGGTGGACCGGCTGATCCAGGCCGCGTTGAACCGGCCGACCGGCCTGCGCTGAGAAGACGGGACCCGCGCCGCAGGGCGTGTGCTCCGCAACGGGAGCGCACGCCCTACGGGCTGCTGGGAACCGTCTTGCGGACGGCCGGGCCGAACGCGGCCAACGGGGTCGCGTCATGGACGTACGCCTTCGAGAGACTCACCTCGACGTACGCCTTGCGGTAGGTCGTCGTAAAGCGCGGACCGGCGTCTTGCGGCTCCTCCAGCAGCCAGTTGACGCCGTCCGCCTCGGTCCCCTTCGCCATGGGGTCGTCCATCTTCGCGGGCCGGGGGACACCGCAGCGCAGTACGATCGCTCCGTCCCCCCACTCGGCGGTCAGTTCGGACTTCGTCCCGGTGTCACCGCGGTCGAGTCCGGCAACGGTCTTCGGCAGTTCCTTGTGCAGTGCACGGCAGTAGGCTGCGGCTTCCGGTGATGGCGTGGGAACCGTGATCGACGCCGCGGCGTCCGTTGAGGAGCAGCCCGCCGCGGCCAGCAGCAGCGCGGCAACGGACGGACCGAGAAGCACGGGGTGGCGGAACCGGCGGCGCAATGATGTCACCGGCCCAGCGTAGACGGGGCTACAGATGAACGACCGGGCAGGTCAGGGTTCTGGTGATGCCTTCCACTTGCTGGACCTTGGCGACCACCATGCGGCCGAGTTCATCGACCGTGTCGGCCTGGGCTCGCACGATCACGTCATAGGGGCCGGTGACGTCCTCTGCCTGGATCACTCCCGGAACTTTGGCGATGGTCTCGGCGACGGTCGACGCCTTGCCCACCTCGGTCTGAATAAGGATGTACGCCTGTACCACGGAACCTCCAGGGCGGCCACGAGGATCATGTGGGGGAAAGGGACGCCACGGTATCGCGTTGCCGCGGGCCGCGGGGAGACCTACGGGGCGGTTGACGTCCACAGCGTGGCGTACGCAAGACACAAGTTGACGTATCTCTTGACAGTACCGACAGCAGTGACGGCCCGCGACCGCATGTGCGGCGGTGCGGAAGAGCGTGGCGGGAGGGGGACAGGCATGCCGATGAGAACCGGTGCAGACTGCTCCCTGCGGCGGCGGCCGGTCCACGATCCGGACCCCCGGCCGCTGAAGCAGCCCGGACGATCGTCCGGGGCGATAGATGAGAGGTGAGACTCGGTGAAGGGAACCGTGGGCGAGTTGGGGGAGTTCGGGCTCATCAGGGAGCTCACTTCCCGGCTCACCACCACTCCGGCGGTACGGCTCGGCCCCGGCGACGACGCCGCGGTCGTGTCCGCTCCCGACCGCAGGGTCGTGGCCAGTACGGACATCCTGTTGGAGGGACGGCACTTCCGTCGCGACTGGTCGACGGCGTACGACGTCGGCCGCAAGGCCGCCGCCCAGAATCTCGCCGACATCGCCGCCATGGGCGCCGTGCCCACCGCGCTGCTGCTCGGCCTGGTCGTCCCTGCCGAACTCCCGGTCACCTGGGCCGGCGAGCTGATGGACGGCATCCGTGACGAGTGCCAGGTCGCCGGCGCGGCCGTGGTCGGCGGCGATGTGGTGCGCGGCGAGACGATCACCGTCTCGATCACCGCACTCGGCGATCTGCGCAACCATGAACCGGTCACCCGGTCCGGCGCCCAGCCCGGCGACGTCGTCGCCGTCACCGGCTGGCTCGGCTGGTCCGCTGCCGGATATGCCGTGCTCTCCCGCGGCTTCCGCTCGCCCCGCGCCTTCGTCGAGGCCCACCGGCGCCCCGAACCGCCGTACCACGCAGGCCCCGCGGCCGCCGGACTCGGCGCCACCGCGATGACGGACGTGAGCGACGGACTCGTCGCCGACCTCGGGCACATCGCCGAGGCCAGCAAGGTCCGGATCGATCTGCGCTCCGGACTCATCGACATCCCCTCGCAGATGTCCGACATCGGGCAGGCAGTCGGCGTGGACCCGCTGCAGTGGGTGCTGACCGGGGGAGAGGATCACGCGATCGTCGCCACTTTCCCGCCGGACGTGAAGCTGCCCGCCCGCTGGAAGGTGATCGGCGAAGTCCTCAACCCCTCGGCGCTGCCGCAGGTGACGGTCGACGGGGCGCCCTGGACCAGCAAGGGTGGCTGGGACCATTTCGGGGGCATAGAGGACGCCCCGTAGATTTCGGCGTGTGCCCGTATCTGCTGCTGTACCCGCCCGCGTGCTCACCGCCGCCGGTTCCGATCCCGGCGGCGGTGCGGGCATTCAGGCCGATTCGAAGACGAAGCCGACACCCGGTGTGCACGGAATGAGTCTGCTGACCGCCATCACGGCCCGGAACTCGCCGCGGGTGCAGGGCGCCTGAGGTGCCCGTCGATGCCGTCGAACCCAGTGCCGCAGCGTGGTGGACGACCGGAATACGGCAGGCCGCTACCGGGGTACTGGGTTTCGGGCCGCGCCGGGTCTCCACCGAGCGCGGGCATCTGCCCGGCGAGCCCGTCGACCACGGCCGGCGGACGCGCGCCGTGTGAGGGCCCCAGGAGCACAGCAAAAAGCCGGTCCACCGAGGTGGACCGGCTTTTTGGGCAACCGGAAGGCTGCGCTACGACGGGAACGTCAGCGCGCGACCTTGCCGGCCTTGATGCACGAGGTGCAGACGTTGAGCCGCTTCGGCGTCCGACCGACCACGGCACGCACGCGCTGGATGTTGGGATTCCAGCGACGGGACGTACGGCGGTGCGAGTGCGAAATGTTGTTGCCGAAGCCCGGCCCCTTGCCGCAGACGTCGCAGTTGGCAGCCACGGGTCACTCCAAAGACTTCAGATGCACTTACAGTGAATTCCGGCGCGCCGGAATCATTTGACTGAAGTGGCGGCACCGGAGGAATGGCCCGACTCTCATCGGGCAACCGAAGCAGCATACAACGGCTGCGTCGATGGAACGAAACTACCATGGGTTCCGCTGCCCCCTGTCCCGCCCCTGTCCCAGCCGGAACCGGCGCACGGCGCTACTCTGCGGTGCAGCCGGCCGCCCACGGCCGATCTCGAGGAGGACCGACAGGTGCCGCAGACCGCCGACGACATGGACGCCGTCGCGGTGCGTACCTGGTGCTCACTGGCCCTGGAGGCACTGGGCCGGGAGCGCGAGGCAATCAACGCGATCAACGTCTACCCCGTCGCCGACGGGGACACCGGTACGAACCTCTATCTCACCGTGGAGTCCGCGACCCAGGCCGTCGAAGCGGTCTTCGCCGCCCATGAGACCGGTACCACCGTGCCCGTCGCCGCCGACGCGGTACGGGCCATGGCGCACGGGGCCCTGATCGGTGCGCGCGGAAACTCCGGCACGATCCTGGCCCAGCTGTTGCGGGGAATGGCGGGGGTGCTGGCCGACGGGCACGACGCGGACCATCTGCGCCGGGCGCTCACCAGGGCCGCCGCAGCCGCCCGGCAGGCCGTCGCCCACCCCGTCGAGGGCACCGTGCTGACCGTGGCCACCGCGGCCGCCGAGGCCGCCGGGCGCACGACGGACGACGCCGGGACCGCGGCGGTCGCACAGGCGGCGTACGAGGGAGCGCGGACGGCCCTGGAAGCGACCCCCGGACAGCTCGCCGTCCTCGGACGGGCGGGCGTCGTGGACGCAGGCGGACGGGGTCTGGTGACGGTGCTCGGGTCACTCGTCGAAGCGGTCTCCGGGCGGGCTCCCGAGCGCACGTACGCGACGGTGCCCGCGACCGTCGTCCCTGCGCCGCAGGACTGCGCGGAGGGCGGACCGGCCTTCGAGGTCATCTACCTGCTGGAGGCCACGGACGGCGCCGTGGACCGGCTGCGGACCCGGCTCGACGGGCTCGGCGACTCGCTCGTGGTGGTGGGCGGCGACGGGCTGTGGAACGTGCATGTGCATGTTGACGACGCGGGTGCGGCGGTGGAGGCCGGTGTGGAGGCGGGGCGGCCGTACCGCATCCGGATCACCCACTTCGGCGCGGACCGGGTGCACCCCCACACCGAACCCGTGCAGCGCGCTGTCGTCGTGGTGGTCCCCGGCGACGGGCTCCGCGGCCTGTGCAAGGAGGCCGGGGCGACGACGGTCCTGGCGCGCCCCGGGGAGCCGCCCGCCAGTGGCGAACTGGTCGACGCGATCCGCCGGGCGCATGCCCGCGAGGTGGTTCTGCTGCCCAACGACGCGGAGCTGCGCCACACCGCCGCTGCCGCCGCCGAACAGGCCCGCGCGGAGGGTGTCCGGGTCGCCCTGATCCCGACCCGGGCCGCCGTCCAGGGCATCGCCGCCCTCGCCGTCCACGAACCCGACCGCAGCTTCGACGAGGACGTGGTGGCGATGACTGCCGCGGCCGGTGCCACCCGCTACGCCGAACTGGCCGTCGCCGAACGGCAGTCCTGGACCATGGCGGGCATCTGCCAGGCCGGCGACATCCTGGGCCTGATCGACGGCGATGTCGCGGTCATCGGCGAGGACGTACCGGAAACGGCCCGGAACGTGCTGGACCGCATGCTGGCGGCGGGCGGCGAACTGGTCACCCTCGTCCTCGGCGATGACGTCCCCGACACCCTGGCCGACGAGCTGGAGGAGCATGTGCGCGAGGGCTATCTGGCGGTCGACACGGTGGTGTACCGGGGCGGCCCCCCATGTGCTCCGCTGCTGATCGGGGTGGAGTAGGCCGGCGGCCGTGCGCAGGGCGAGGACGTCGGGCCCGGCCTCCGCGAAGCCGGGTCGGGCGATCCCGTGAGAGGTGATGGCGAGCCGGAGGCGTGGGAGCCGATCCTGGAGGCGTGGCGATGATTCGGAAATTCGGACCAGCGGATTCCGGTGTTCCGCGTGGTGCCCGGCGGACATCTGTCAGTGGTGTGGTGTGCAATGGATCGCGTGTCTGCGTTCGATGAACCCCTCAAGAAGCTGCTCGGCGGAGCCACCGCGAAGGTGATGGCCGAACACCTCGACCTGCACACGGTCGGTGATCTGCTGCACCACTACCCGCGGCGGTACGAGGAGCGCGGTCGGCTCACGGCGCTGACCGACCTTCCTCTGGACGAGCATGTGACGGTGGTCGCCCAGGTCGCCGACGCGCGCGTCGTGATGTTCAACAACGGCCGCGGCAAGCGCCTCGAAGTGACTCTCACCGATGGCAACGGCCGCCTCCAGCTGGTCTTCTTCGGTCATGGCGTCCACAAACCGCACAAGGAGCTGTTGCCGGGCCGGCGGGCGATGTTCGCGGGCAAGGTCTCCGTCTTCAACCGGAAGATGCAGCTGGCCCACCCCACCTACCAGCTGCTGGACGTCGAGTCCATCGACGGGGACGAGGCCACGGAAGCGGTGGATGCGTTCGCCGGGCGGCTGCTGCCGATCTACCCGGCCTGCAAGCAGCTGGACTCGTGGCGGATCGCCAAGGCCGTCGACACCGTGCTGCCCAGCGCGCGGGAGGCCGTCGACCCGCTGCCGGCGAGTCTGCGCGAGGGCCGCGGGTTCACCCCGCTCCCGGAGGCGCTGCTGAAGGTCCACCGCCCGCAGACCAAGGCGGACATCGCGCAGGCCAGGGACCGGCTGAAGTGGGACGAGGCCTTCGTTCTCCAGGTCGCGCTGGCCCGCCGCAGATACGCCGACACCCAGCTCCCGGCAGTGGCCCGCAGACCCAGGCCCGGCGGACTGCTCGACGCCTTCGACGCCAAGCTGCCCTTCACCCTCACCGAGGGACAGCAGAAGGTCTCCAAGGAGATCTTCGACGACCTGGCGACCGAGCACCCGATGCACCGGCTCCTCCAGGGCGAGGTCGGGTCCGGGAAGACCATGGTCGCGCTGCGCGCGATGCTCGGCGTCGTCGACGCGGGCGGGCAGGCCGCCATGCTCGCGCCCACCGAAGTGCTTGCTCAGCAGCACCACCGCTCCATCACCGAAATGATGGGCGAGCTGGCCGAGAACTGGGGACTGTGGCGCGAAGCGCCTCCTCAGGAGGGACGGCGGTCCGGCGACGGGCGGGCGGTCGGCGGCTCCGAGCAGGGGACGAAGGTGGTGCTGCTCACCGGCTCCATGGGCGTCGCGGCCCGCCGGCAGGCGCTGCTCGACCTCGTCACGGGCGAGGCCGGGATCGTGATCGGCACACATGCGCTGATCGAGGACAAGGTGCAGTTCCACGACCTGGGCCTGGTCGTCGTCGACGAACAGCACCGCTTCGGGGTGGAACAGCGCGACGCCTTGCGCTCCAAGGGGAAACAGCCGCCGCATCTGCTGGTCATGACCGCGACCCCCATTCCCCGTACGGTCGCCATGACCGTCTTCGGTGATCTGGAGACGTCCGTACTGGACCAGCTGCCGGCCGGCCGCTCGCCGATCGCCAGCCATGTCGTACCCGCCAAGGACAAGCCGCACTTCCTCAGCCGTGCCTGGGAACGGGTCCGCGAGGAAGTGGAGAACGGGCATCAGGCCTATGTGGTCTGCCCCCGCATCGGCGACGACGCCGAGGACGAGGCGGCGGGCAAGAAGGGGAAGAAGAAGCCGGCAGAGGAAGACGGCGAGAAGCGCCCGCCCCTCGCCGTCCTGGAGATCGCCGAACAGCTCGCCAAGGGCCCGCTCGCCGGTCTGCGCGTCGAGGTGCTGCACGGCAGGATGAACCCCGACGACAAGGACGACGTGATGCGCCGCTTCGCCGCGGGCCAGGTCGACGTCCTCGTCGCCACCACTGTCATCGAGGTCGGGGTCAACGTCCCCAATGCCACCGCCATGGTGATCATGGACGCCGACCGGTTCGGGGTCTCCCAGCTCCACCAGCTGCGCGGCCGGGTCGGCCGCGGCTCCGCCGCCGGACTCTGTCTGCTGGTCAGCGAGGCCCACGAGGCCAGCCCCGCCCGCGCCCGCCTCTCCGCCGTCGCCGCCACCCTCGACGGCTTCGAACTGTCCCGGATCGACCTCGAACAGCGCCGCGAGGGCGATGTCCTCGGCCAGGCCCAGTCCGGGGTCCGCTCCTCGTTGCGGATGCTCACCGTCATCGATGACGAGGAGGTCATCGCCGCCGCCCGCGAGGAGGCCGCCACGATCGTCGCCGCCGACCCGGAGCTGGAACACCTGCCCGAGCTGCGGATCACGCTGGACGCGCTGCTCGACAAGGAGCGCGAACAGTACCTCGACAAGGGGTGACGGGTGCGCGGGCCCCATCCGCCACGACGCCATATCGTGGGTGGCACGGCACCGCAGCATCCTGTGGGCCACCCACGAACCGAGGACCAGACACCCATGACCCGCGTGATCGCCGGCTCGGCCGGCGGACGCCGCCTGGCCGTCCCGCCCGGCACCGGCACCCGCCCCACCTCCGACCGTGCACGCGAGGGCCTCTTCTCCACCTGGGAAGCCCTCCTGGGCAGCCTCCACGGCACCCGTATCGCGGATCTGTACGCGGGTTCCGGCGCCGTCGGCCTGGAGGCACTCTCCCGCGGCGCGGTCCATGCCCTGCTCGTCGAGGCCGACCACAAGGCCGTCCGCATCGTCCGGGACAACGTCCGCGCACTCGGCCTGCCCGGCGCCGAAGTCCGTACCGGAAAAGCCGAACAGATCGTGACGGGACCGGCGCCCGCGGAGCCGTACGACGTGGTGTTCCTGGACCCGCCGTACGCCGTGACCGACGACGATCTTGGCGAGATACTGCTCACACTCCGTGCCCAGGGGTGGCTCACAGCCGACGCCCTCGTCACCGTGGAACGCAGCACCAGAGGCGGAGAATTCAACTGGCCCAAGGGATTCGAGCCACTGCGGGCCCGTCGCTACGGCGAGGGGACGCTTTGGTACGGTCGCGCCGCCTCTACGTGCGAAGACGCACGATGACCGGACCGGAGAGCGAGGGAACCAAGTTGCGCCGCGCCGTCTGCCCGGGGTCATTCGACCCCATCACCAATGGACACCTCGACATCATCGGCCGTGCTTCGAAGCTGTACGACGTCGTGCATGTCGCGGTGATGATCAACCAGTCCAAGAAGGGCCTGTTCACGATCGACGAGCGGATCGACCTGATCCGCCAGGTCACCGCCGATTTCGGCAACGTCGAGGTCGAGTCCTTCCACGGCCTCCTCGTCGACTTCTGCAAGCAGCGCGACATCCCGGCGATCGTGAAGGGCCTGCGGGCCGTCAGCGACTTCGACTACGAGCTGCAGATGGCCCAGATGAACAACGGTCTCTCCGGCGTCGAGACGCTCTTCGTGCCGACCAATCCCACCTACAGCTTCCTGTCGTCCTCCCTGGTCAAGGAGGTCGCGACCTGGGGCGGCGACGTCTCCCACCTGCTGCCCCCGGTGGTCCACGAAGCCCTCACCGAACGCCTCGCTCAGCGCTGAGGAACTGACGAACCGTCACCAGGTGTCGGGCGGGCGCCGACTGGCCGTACAGTCGTCCCGTCCGTCTCCAAATCGGCTGTAGAGAGTGGCGAGCACACGGTGGACGTGCAGAAGAAGCTCGACGAGATCGTCGAGGCGGTCGGGAGCGCCCGGTCCATGCCCATGTCGGCTTCGTGCGTGGTCAACCGCGCCGAGCTGCTCGCGATGCTCGAAGAGGTGCGCGAGGCCCTGCCCGGCTCGCTCGCCCATGCCCAGGAGCTCATCGGCGGCCGGGAGCAGATGGTCGAGCAGGCCCGTCAGGAGGCCGAGCGGATCATCGAGACCGCGCATGCCGAACGCACCTCGCTGATCTCCGGGACCGAGGTCGCCATGCAGTCCCGCAGCGAGGCCGACCGCATCCTCGGCGAGGCCCGTCGGGAGGCCGAGGAGGTCCGTGCCGAGGCCGACGAGTACGTCGACAGCAAGCTCGCCAACTTCGAGGTCGTCCTCACCAAGACCATCGGCTCCGTCGACCGGGGCCGCGAGAAGCTCCTCGGCCGTGGCCAGACCTTCGACGAGCAGGGGTACGAGGACCCGGACTTCGCCGAGGCCCCCGAGCGCAGCACCGACCCGGCCACGCTCCAGCGCCGTGCGGACGAGTATGTCGACACCAAGCTCGGCGCCTTCGAGGCCGTGCTCGCCAAGACCCTGGAAGCGGTCGGCCGCGGCCGGCAGAAGCTGCACGGCCGGGTCGCCACCGACGAACTCGGCGCGCACGTGGCCGCCCAGGACGCGGCGGGCAATCAGGGGCACATGAGCGACGAGGACCACTGGGCCGGCCTCGCCGGGCTCGCCACCCCGGAGCCGCAGCCGGTGCACCAGCAGGTCCAGCCGCACTTCCCCGCCCAGGCCCAGCCGAGCTACGCGGAGACGTACGCGTACCAGGAGCAGCCGCAGCAGGACGTCTACGGGTACCAGCAGCAGCCGGACCCGTACGCCGCCTATCAGCAACAGGGCTACGACCAGAGCCAGGCCCAGATCCCGGTCCAGGGGTACGACGGCTGGCAGCAGCAGCCCATGCAGTCCCAGCAGGCGCTCCAGCCGCAGGGCGAGAGCGCCCTCGACGAGACCAGCCTGTTCGACACCAGCATGATCGATCTGGACCAGCTCCGCCGGTACGAACAGGAGCGCTGACCGGGCGGTACGGAGGCGGGGCGGACCGGATTGGGAGCTGGGCGGCGCGTCCAGTATCCTGGCTGTTCGGTCGCGCGTATGTCCGCGATCCCGGCTGCCCGTTTCGAATCCGAATCAGGTCGGCCCTCCCCACGATGCGCGATGCACTTGATTTCGAAAGCAGGAAAAGCCCTGAACGGCCACCTCGACCACCGAAACCCCCTCGTGTTCGACACGCACGAGCTGGGTCGGCGTCCCGGTGCGCTCCAGCGGCTGACCCGCTCGGTGGACGCACCCGGTTCACCGGCCCTCGGCATCGACGGGGTCATCGGGGTGCCGGAAGGTGCACCCGTGGAGCTGGACCTCCGTCTCGAATCGGTCATGGAAGGGGTGCTTGTCACAGGCACCGCCCGTGCGTCGGCCGAGGGGGAGTGCGTAAGGTGTCTGGAGCCGCTGCGCCAAGAGGTTGTGGCGGACTTCCAGGAGATGTTCTCGTACCCTGACGCCGATGACCGGGGCCGCAGCAGCAAGGCGGAACCGGCCGACGACGCCGAGGACGACGAGGACAGGCTCTTCATCGAGGACGGCCTGTTCGACCTCGAACCAGTGCTGCGCGATGCGGTGGTGCTCGCACTGCCGATGCAGCCGGTGTGCCGGGAGTCCTGTGCCGGTCTGTGTTCCGAATGCGGAATCAGGCTGGACGAGAACCCCGGTCACCACCACGATGCCGTCGACATCCGTTGGGCGGCATTGCAAGGACTCGCCGACACCGTTCAGGACGGCGAGAAGGACAACATGGGCGGCGCCGAAGCGGGCGTCGACGAGAAGCAGGAGAAGTAGCCGTGGCTGTTCCGAAGCGGAAGATGTCGCGCAGCAACACGCGCCACCGCCGGTCGCAGTGGAAGGCTGCGGTCCCCACCCTGGTTTCGTGTGAGCGTTGCCAGGAGCCGAAGCTGCAGCACATCGCGTGCCCCAGCTGCGGCACGTACAACAAGCGCCAGGTCCTCGAGGTCTGAGCGGCTGGTGAGAGGCCCGATGTCTGAGTTGTCCAACGCCAAGAAGCAGGCAGACAACATCAACACAGCCTCGTCCCACACGCTTCTGGAAGGGCGGCTCGGGTATCACCTCGAGTCCGCCCTTCTGGTGCGTGCGCTGACCCATCGTTCGTACGCATACGAGAACGGCGGTCTGCCCACCAACGAGCGGCTCGAATTCCTCGGGGATTCGGTGCTCGGCCTGGTGGTCACGGACACGCTGTACCGCACCCACCCCGACCTGCCCGAAGGCCAGCTGGCCAAGTTGCGGGCCGCGGTGGTCAACTCGCGTGCACTTGCGGAGGTGGGCCGCGGCCTCGAACTCGGCTCCTTCATCCGGCTCGGCCGCGGTGAAGAGGGCACGGGCGGCAGGGACAAGGCGTCCATCCTCGCCGACACCCTTGAAGCGGTGATCGGCGCGGTCTACCTCGACCAGGGTCTCAGCGCGGCCTCGGAGCTGGTCCACCGGCTCTTCGATCCGCTGATCGACAGGTCCTCGAACCTCGGCGCCGGCCTGGACTGGAAGACCAGCCTCCAGGAACTCACCGCGAGCGAGAGCCTCGGCGTCCCCGAGTACCTCGTCACGGAGGCCGGCCCGGACCACGAGAAGACCTTTACTGCTGCTGCTCGCGTCGGTGGTGTCTCGTACGGCACCGGCACCGGCCGTAGCAAGAAGGAAGCGGAGCAGCAGGCGGCGGAGTCCGCCTGGCGCGAGATCAGCGCCGCCGCGGAAGCGCGGGAGGCGGCGGCGAAGGCCGCTGCCGACGGAGGGGCCGCCGACACCCCTGCCAACCCGTCGCCGTCCACGGACATCGCTCCGGCCTGACCCGAGAACCCCTCGGTGCCCTGTGCGCCGAGGGGTTTGTCCTGCCCGGATATTCTTTTCATCTCCCCAGTCCACATCTCCAGGAGCGACACCGTGCCCGAGCTGCCCGAGGTCGAAGTCGTACGACGCGGTCTTGAGCGCTGGGTCACCGGCCGCACGGTCGGCGACGTCGAGGTGCTGCACCCACGCGCGGTCCGCCGCCATTTCGCGGGCGGCGTGGACTTCGCGGCCCGGCTCGCCGGCGCCCGCTTCGGAACGGCCATGCGCCGCGGCAAGTACCTCTGGGTGCCGCTGAACGATGCGTCCAGCTCACTGCTGGGCCATCTCGGCATGAGCGGCCAGCTGCTCGTACAGCCGCAGGACACCCCTGACGAGAAGCATCTGCGCATCAGGATCCGCTTCGACGACTCGCTCGGCACCGAGCTGCGCTTCGTCGACCAGCGGACCTTCGGAGGGCTCTCCCTCCACGAATGCGCCGCCGACAGCATGGACGGGCTGCCCGACGCCATCGCACACATCGCCCGCGACCCCTTGGACCCGGCCTTCGACGACGCGGCGTTCCACACGGCCCTGCGACTGCGCCGTACGACGATCAAGCGTGCCCTGCTCGACCAGTCGCTGATCAGCGGAGTCGGCAACATCTACGCGGACGAGGCGCTCTGGCGCACCAAGTTGCATTACGACCGGCCGACCGCGACCCTCACTCGCCCCACGTCGGCCGAACTGCTGGGCCATGTCCGCGACGTGATGACCGCGGCGCTCGACCAGGGCGGCACCAGCTTCGACAGCCTCTACGTCAATGTGAACGGCGAGTCCGGCTACTTCGACCGCTCGCTCGACGCATACGGGCGAGAGGGCGAGCCCTGCCACCGCTGCGGTACGCCGATGCGCCGCCGCCCGTGGATGAACCGCTCCAGCTACTTCTGCCCGCGCTGTCAGCGACCGCCGCGCACGGCTTCCTGAGCGCCGGCCTCCGGACTCGGGTGGGCCTCGTCGTAACGGTCACGGGCCTGGAGTACCTCGGGCATCCGGCCCTCGACGAGCTCGATCAGCCCGAGCAGCCGCTCGGCGACCTGCCGGCCCAGAGGTGTCAGTTCGTAGTCGACGCGCGGCGGATTGGTCGGCTGGGCCTCGCGGTGGACCAGACCGTCCCGCTCCAGGGCGTGGAGGGTCTGCGAGAGCATCTTCTCGCTCACCCCGTCGACCCGGCGACGGAGTTCATTGAAGCGGAAGCCGCCCTCGTACAGCGCTCCCAGCGTCAGACTGCCCCAGCGCCCGGTGACATGCTCCAGGGTGCCGCGCGAGGGGCACTGTCTGGAGAACACATCAAAAGCGAGCGCGTCCAGACGGGTGTTCTCGTCCATGCCGACCAGCGTACGCCCGCACAGCGCTTACCAATGGGGCGCGCTTTCTCCGGGTCGGCACGTCCCGGGAGTGCTCAGAAGCCGAAGTCCTGGGTCCACCAGGGGCCGCCCGCACCGAAGTGCACGCCGACGCCGAGCGTCTTGTAATCGCAGTTGAGAATGTTTGCCCGATGGCCGTCGCTGCTCATCCAGGAGTCCATCACGGCCTGTGCGTCGGCCTGGCCGCGGGCGATGTTCTCGCCGCCGAGTCCCTGCACACCGGCCTTCGAGGCGCGGTCCCAGGGGGTCCGGCCATCGGGGTCGGTGTGGTCGAAGAAGCCGCGGGCAGCCATGTCGTCGCTGAAGTCCTGGGCCAGCGAGGTCAGCGAGGCGCTGGCCGTCACGGGGCTGCAGCCGACCTTCGCGCGCTCCTGGTTGACCAGGGCGAGCACAGCGGCCTGCGCGGAGCCGGCGGCGGCCGGTGTCGGCTCCATGGACCTGCGGGCGGCCGGAGTGGAGGCAGCGGCCGTCGGCGCGGCCGACGACTTCTCGACCTCGGCCGGGGCGGTGCTCTTCCCGGCTTCCGTCGCAGCGGACTCGGACGACGCCGGAGATTCGGACGGCTTCGCCCGCCCGGTCGGTCCGGAGGTCTTCGACGGGGACCCGGTGGGGGACTCCGGTCTCGTCGAGCCGTCGGCCCGCCCGACGCCGCGGCCGGCCGGGGTGGACGCGGCGCCGCGGTCGGCGGGGGCGGTGGTGGAGGCGCCCTGGGTCAGCAGGTCCGGGGCCCCCTTGGTACGCACATGGTCGGCAGCAGTGCCGCCGCCGACCGTGTAGGTGTCGCCGCCGGGCAGCAGACCGGAGGCGACCGCCACGGCCCCCACGGCAAGGGCCGCGGACACGCCGATCAGTCCGGTACGAACAGGTGTTCCGGGCCGCTTCCTGCGGCGCGCACCCCGGTGCCGACCCGCGTCCCCCACCGCGTGGTACTCAGCGGCAGGAGTTGCGGCGGAGCGTCGATGGCGTCCCATCTGCTGAGCCCTTCTGGGGGTCTGGACGCCGCTCTCGGCGTCAACATGATTCACCCGATGGGGTGAAGCTATTGCGACGGGACTGTAGCCCATGCCCTATCGGCAGGAAGTACTCCGAAAGCAATTGGCCGGTTAGCGTTCGGGCATGAATGAAGAAGTACGACTCACCGCCTGGGTACGCGGCCGAGTACAGCAAGTAGGGTTCCGCTGGTTCACCAGGGCAAACGCTCTGGAGATCGGTGGCCTCACCGGATTCGCCCTGAATCTCGACGACGGCAGGGTGCAGGTCGTCGCCGAGGGTCGACGTGAGAATTGCCACCGTCTGCTGGAGTGGCTGCGCTCGGACGACACACCCGGGCACGTTGACGGAGTCACTGAGATCTGGGACACCCCGCGCGGCGGATACGAGGGTTTCGCGATCCGCTGATCCGGGCTCGGTCCAGGGCTGTCCCGGGAGGCCGTGTTCGGACCGTGTTCGACGGGCGGCGCGGGGTGACGGAGTGGACGCTCATCTGCGTACACATGAAATGACCTGCGGAATGACCGGGTGGTTGCCAAGATTCGGTCGGCGTGCCAGGCTGCGGCAGTAAGGATGATCTCCACGCCCCCGAGGGTCCCGCAGGAGAGTCGCGCCGCATGATCGTCAAGCCGCGCGCCCCGGGCCGCCCGTCTCTACAGGGCGTGATCGTGTTGACCGTCAAACTTTTTGGTGAGACGCTGAAATCCCCGCGCACCTTAGCTGTTTGGCAGAGCTGTTTGGCAGCAGAACAGCAGTGGATACAGAGCACTGCCGAGCACCGCGGGTGCGATTCCCTCACGACCCACACCGCATCGGTCGGTCACTCAGTGTGGAGGACCATCCATCATGGCAAAGGCGCTTCTCGGTTACGTCGGCGGTTCCGACCCGCGACTCCTCGCCGAGATGCGACGGCTCCAGCAGCGCGTCCAGGACCTCGAATCCGAGCTCGTACGGATTCAGGATGAGAACGACGCACTCAATGCCGCCGCCCAGCACCAAGAGTCGCTGCTCGACAGCATCGACATCGACGTACCTCAGGCGGAGCCGGCGCTGACCTGACCGATGGCCCCCAGGGCCGGTCGGGCTGCCCGCGTCAGCCGTCCGAGATCATCACCCGGATCGTCGCCGGATCATTGAAGATCACTGCTCTTGATCTGTCACTACAGTGACATGTCCTTGATCCGTCATGCGCTGCACCAGCAACACCGCACACGCAATACCGCACAAGGTTTACAAGGGGCGCTTCGGCGTCCCTTCTTTCTTTTCCGCTCGGACCTGTGCGGGACCCGCCCCGGACCTGCACCCCTTCCCTTACCGTCTGATGTGCCCTGCACCTTCATCAGCGAAACCGAGAGTGAAAGGTAGAGTCCGGCGGCGTGCACCTCAAGGCCCTGACCCTGCGTGGTTTCAAATCGTTCGCCTCCGCCACGACGCTGCGGTTCGAACCCGGTATCACGTGCGTCGTCGGTCCCAATGGGTCGGGCAAGTCCAATGTGGTGGATGCGCTCTCCTGGGTCATGGGGGAGCAGGGTGCCAAATCCCTGCGCGGCGGCAAGATGGAAGACGTGATCTTCGCCGGCACCACCGGGCGGCCGCCGCTCGGGCGGGCGGAAGTATCGCTGACGATCGACAATTCCGATGGCGCACTCCCCATCGAGTACGCCGAAGTGACGATCACTCGGATCATGTTCCGCAACGGCGGCAGTGAATACCAGATCAATGGCGACACCTGCCGGCTCCTGGACATCCAGGAACTTCTCTCGGACTCCGGTATCGGCCGCGAGATGCATGTCATCGTCGGCCAGGGTCAGCTGGACTCCGTGCTCCATGCCGATCCGATGGGGCGGCGCGCATTCATCGAGGAAGCCGCGGGCGTGCTCAAGCACCGCAAGCGGAAAGAGAAGGCACTGCGGAAACTGGACGCGATGGGGGCCAATCTCGCCCGCGTCCAGGACCTGACCGACGAGCTGCGACGGCAGCTGAAACCTCTGGGCCGGCAGGCGGCCGTGGCGCGCCGGGCCGCCGTCATCCAGGCCGACCTGCGCGACGCCAGGCTGCGGCTGCTCGCCGACGACCTGGTGCGGCTGCACACCGCGCTGCGCAGCGAGATCGCCGACGAAGCGGCGCTCAAGGAGCGCAGGGAGGCCGCGGAGGCGGAGCTCAAGTCCGCCCTGGCGCGCGAGGCGGAGCTGGAGGACGAGGTACGGCGGCTGGCGCCGCGGCTCCAGCGGGCCCAGCAGACCTGGTACGAGCTGTCGCAGCTGGCCGAGCGGGTGCGCGGCACGATCTCGCTGGCCGATGCCCGGGTGAAGAGCGCCGGCGCCGCCCCCCTGGATGAGCGGCGTGGCCGGGACCCGGAGGACATGGAGCGCGAGGCCGCCCGGATCCGTGAGCAGGAGGCGGAGCTGGCGGCAGCGCTGGAGGCGGCGGAACACGCACTGGAGGACACCGCCGCCCACCGCGCCGAACTGGAAAGGGAGTTGGCGGCCGAGGAGCGCAGGCTCAAGGATGCCGCCCGCGCCATCGCGGACCGCCGAGAGGGGCTCGCCCGGCTGAACGGACAGGTCAACGCGGCCCGCAGCCGGGCCGGTTCGGCACAGGCGGAGATCGACCGGCTTGCCGCCTCGCGCGACGAGGCGCAGGAGCGGGCGGTTGCCGCCCAGGAGGAGTACGAACAGCTCAAGGCCGAGGTCGAGGGCCTGGACGCGGGCGACGCGGAGCTGGGCGAGCGGCACGAGGCCGCCAAGCGGGAACTCGCGGAGGCGGAGGCGGCGCTCTCCGCGGCCCGGGAGGCCGCCACCGCCGCCGAACGGAAGCGGGCGGCGGTCGCGGCCCGCCATGAGGCACTTGCCCTCGGTCTGCGCCGCAAGGACGGCACCGGTGTGCTGCTCGGCGCGCGGGACCGCCTGTCGGGCCTGCTGGGCCCGGCCGCGGAACTCCTGACGGTGGCGCCGGGGCACGAGGTGGCGGTGGCGGCGGCACTGGGCGCGGCGGCGGACGCGGTCGCGGTGACGGACCCGGCCACGGCAGCGGACGCGATCCGGCTGCTGCGCAAGCAGGACGCGGGGCGGGCGGCGCTGCTGTTGGGCGGGGCGTGGGATGGGCTGCCCGATCAGGATGTTGCCGGTCGGATCGGTGGTGCTTCTGGTGCCTCTGGTGCCTCTGGTGTCGATGGGGCCGGAGCGCCCGCCGTAGGTCCGCCCGCAGTGGCCGACCTCGTCCGCGGGCCCGCCGAACTGGTGGGCGCCGTACGGAGGCTGGTGCGGGACATGGTGGTCGTCGGCACCCTGGAGGATGCCGAGGATCTCGTTGCCGTACACCCGGAACTGACGGCCGTGACCGCCGAGGGGGACATCCTCTCGGCCCACTTCGCGCACGGCGGTTCCGCCGGGGCGCCGAGCCTCCTCGAAGTTCAGGCTTCGGTCGATGAGGCCGCAGCCCAGTTGGAGGAACTGGGCGTGCGGTGCGCGGAGTTGAGCGAGGACCAGCGGCACGCGGGGGAGCGGCGCAGCGCGAGCGCCGGGCTGGTCGAGGAGTTGGGGGAGCGGCGTCGGGCCGCCGAGCGGGAGAAGTCCGGGGTGGCTCAGCAGCTCGGGCGGCTCGCCGGGCAGGCCCGTGGCGCCGCGGGCGAGGCCGAGCGGATGACCGCGTCCGCCGCCCGTGCCCAGGAGGCGTTGGAGCGGGCGACGGAGGAGGCCGAGGAGCTGGCCGAGCGGCTGCTCGTCGCCGAGGAGATGCCGGTCGAGGAGGAGCCGGACACCTCCGTGCGCGACCGGCTCGCCGCCGACGGTGCCAACGCCCGCCAGACCGAGATGGAGGCCCGCCTCCAGGTGCGTACCCACGAGGAGAGGGTCAAAGGACTCGCGGGCCGCGCGGACTCCCTCGACCGGGGCGCCCGCGCCGAGCGCGAGGCCCGTGCCCGCGCCGAGCAGCGCCGCGCCCGACTGCGGCACGAGGCGGCGGTGGCCTCCGCCGTCGCGTCCGGAGCCCGTCAGCTGCTGGCCCATGTCGAGGTGTCCGTCGTACAGGCCGAGCAGGAGCGGGTCGCGGCCGAAACGGCGAAGACGGAGCGGGAGCGGGAACTGGCGGCCGAGCGCAACCAGGGCCGCGAGCTCAAGAGCGAGCTGGACAAGCTCACCGACTCCGTCCACCGAGGCGAGGTGCTCGGTGCCGAGAAGCGGCTGCGGATAGAACAGCTGGAGGCGAAGGCGCTGGAGGAACTGGGAGTGGAGCCGGCCGGGCTGGCCGCCGAGTACGGCCCCGACCAGCTCGTACCGCCGTCACCGGCCGCCGAGGGCGAGCAGCTGCCGGAGGACCCGGAGCATCCGCGCAATCAGCCGAGGCCGTTCGTCAGGACCGAGCAGGAGAAGCGGCTGAAGTCGGCCGAACGGGCGTATCAGCAACTCGGGAAGGTGAATCCGCTTGCCCTTGAGGAGTTCTCGGCGCTGGAGGAGCGGCACAAGTTCCTCTCCGAGCAGCTCGAAGATCTGAAGAAGACCCGGGCCGATCTGATACAGGTCATCAAGGAGGTCGACGAGCGGGTCGAGCAGGTGTTCACCGAGGCGTACCGGGATACGGCCCGTGAATTCGAGGGCGTCTTCTCGCGTCTCTTCCCGGGCGGCGACGGGCGGCTCGTCCTGACCGACCCGGGCAACATGCTCGCGACCGGTGTGGACGTCGAGGCCCGGCCGCCCGGCAAGAAGGTCAAGAGGCTCTCCCTGCTGTCCGGCGGCGAGCGGTCGCTCACGGCGGTGGCGTTGCTGGTCTCGATCTTCAAGGCCAGGCCGAGTCCGTTCTATGTGATGGACGAGGTCGAGGCGGCGCTCGACGACACCAATCTGCAGCGGCTGATCCGGATCATGGAGGAGCTCCAGGAGAGCTCTCAGCTGATCGTGATCACGCACCAGAAGCGGACGATGGAAGTCGCCGACGCGCTGTACGGCGTCTCGATGCAGGGCGACGGAGTTTCCAAGGTCATCAGCCAGCGGTTGCGCTGAGTCTTTACTCAATCTTCAACACTTCGACGTACCTTTTGAGCGTTACTGCGTAGATGTGCGCCAATGCGAAATCTTGACTTCGAAACTTGAAGGCATACTCTCTGAAACGTCGTCTTTATGTTCAAGTGGTGTCAGTCGTGAAGTTATGTGCCACTTGGAAGAACTTGCTCTCCCACAAGAGCTCGCTCCCCCCCCACACCTGACGACGCGGCCAGGCATCAGGAGTACATGTGACCAGCACATCGCAGGGACCGGCGTCCGGGGCCCGAGCGGCCCATCCGGACCACCTCGGCCATGTCATCTTCATCACGGCAGCCGCTGCGATGGGTGGCTTCCTGTTCGGCTACGACAGTTCCGTCATCAACGGCGCCGTCGAGGCGATCCGCAGCCGGTACGACATCGGCTCGGGAACGCTCGCCCAGGTCATCGCCATCGCCCTGATCGGCTGTGCGATCGGCGCGGCCACGGCGGGGCGCATCGCCGACCGCATCGGCCGAATCCGCTGCATGCAGATCGCCTCCGTGCTCTTCACCATCAGCGCCGTCGGTTCCGCGCTCCCGTTCGCGCTCTGGGACCTGGCGATGTGGCGCATCATCGGCGGCTTCGCCATCGGTATGGCCTCGGTGATCGGCCCGGCATACATCGCCGAGGTCTCACCGCCCGCCTACCGCGGCCGGCTCGGCTCCTTCCAGCAGGCGGCGATCGTCATCGGCATCGCCATCTCCCAGCTGGTCAACTACGGCATTCTGCAGCTCGCCGGCGGAGATCAGCGCGGCAAGATCGGCGGCATCGAGGCCTGGCAGTGGATGCTCGGCGTGATGGTCGTTCCCGCCGTTCTGTACGGACTCCTGTCGTTCGCGATCCCCGAGTCGCCGCGGTTCCTGATCTCGGCCGGCAAGAAGGACCGGGCCCGGCAGATCCTCGAGGAGGTCGAGGGCAAGAACGTCGACCTCGACGCCCGGGTGGCCGAGATCGAGACCGCCATGCACCGTGAGCACAAGTCCAGGTTCAAGGATCTGCTCGGCGGCCGCTTCGGATTCCTGCCGATCGTCTGGGTGGGTATCGGCCTGTCGGTCTTCCAGCAACTCGTCGGCATCAACGTGGCGTTCTACTACTCGGCGACGCTGTGGCAGTCCGTCGGCATCGACCCCTCGGACTCGTTCCTCTACTCGTTCACCACGTCGATCATCAACATCGTCGGTACCGTGATCGCGATGGTGCTGGTGGACCGGGTGGGCCGCAAGCCGCTCGCGCTGGTCGGCTCCACAGGTATGGCCATCGCCCTCGCCTTCGAGGCCTGGGCCTTCTCCGCGCACCTGGTCGACGGCAAACTGCCGCACACCCAGGGCATCGTGGCGCTCGTCGCGGCCCATGTGTTCGTGCTCTTCTTCGCCCTGTCGTGGGGTGTCGTGGTCTGGGTCTTCCTCGGCGAGATGTTCCCGAACAAGATCCGCGCCGCCGCGCTCGGCGTCGCCGCGTCCGCGCAGTGGATCGCCAACTGGGCGATCACGGCGAGCTTCCCGAGCCTGTCCGACTGGAACCTGTCGGGCACATACATCATCTACGCATGCTTCGCCACGCTCTCGATCCCCTTCGTGCTCAAGTTCGTGAAGGAGACCAAGGGCAAGGCGTTGGAGGAGATGGGCTAATCCCCGCTGCCCCTCTCCTCGACCACGGAATGCCCCGGCCCGCACCTGCGCGCCGGGGCAGTTCCGGCGGCCCCATCAACGCGCGACCGCCTCGCAGAACAGCCGCAGGCTGCGCCACCCCTCCTCGATGGGCATCCCGCCGCACAGCGGATGCAGCACCAGGCTGTCCAGCTCCCCGGCCGCCCCGGCGCACTCGTCCGGCGTGATGACCCGGTAGACCCCCTCGTCCCGCAGCTCCGTCACCGTCGTCGCCGCCGAGCGCACGGCCGAGCGGATGTCCTTGGACTGCCAGGAGGTGTACGTACGAGCCTCGTGCAGGAAGTGCTCGCCGTACTCCGCCCAGGTCCGGTCCGGGTCCTCGGACACATGCAGCAGCGGCGTCTCGGCGGACGGCATCATGCAGAAGCCGTCCGTCCCGAATTCCGCACGCTGCTCGTGGTAGTACGCCTCCAGTTCTGGCAGATGCGCACTCGGGAAGAACGGCAGCCCGAACCGGGCCGCCCGCCGCGCCGCCGCCCGCGAGCTGCCGCCCACCAGCAGCAGCGGGTGCGGCTGGGTGTACGGGCGTGGCGTGATCCGGACCGTACGGCCCCGGTACGGGAACGGTTCCCCGGTCCACGCCTGCAACAACGTCTCCAGGAGTTCGTCCTGGAGACGGCCGCGCCTGCCCCATTCGACTCCCGCCTGTTCGTACTCCTCGGGTCGGTAGCCGATCCCCGCCACCGTGACCAGCCTGCCCGCGCTCAGCAGGTCCAGGACCGCGATGTCCTCGGCCAGCCGCAGCGGGTCGTGCAGGGGGCCGATGATCGCCGAGACGGTGACCGCGATCCGGCGGGTGGCGCCGAAGACCGAACCCGCGAAGACGAAGGGGGAGGGCAGCCAGGAGTTGGCGGCGCCGTGGTGCTCCTCGGTCTGTACGGTGTCGACGCCGTGCTCGTCGGCGTACGCGGCCATCTCCAGCGCGGCGCGGTACCGGGCCGAGAGCGACTCGGGGGTGGCGTCGGGATCGACGAGATTGAACCGGATCACTGTGAAGGCCATCACACTTGTCCCCTGCGTCGGGCGGACTCGGCGAGGCGGGACGTTAGCTGACGTGGCGTCAGAAGTGTAGAGGCGTGACGCCCCCGGGCCGTTCCCGGCCGGCGGGACGCGGCAGGATCGCGTACAGCGCGGCGGACACGGCGATCGTGGCCGCCCAGCCCAGTCCGTGGCGCCCGACCCAGGTGGCGGCGAGGGGGCCGGAGAACCACTCCACGCCGGTGAAGAGCAGGCCCACCACCAGGCCCACGGTCCACGCGGTCACGGCGGTCAGGGCGAAACCGCCGGTGTACCAGTAGGCACTGGCCGGTGTGGTGTCCATGAGTGCCGCGGGGTCGTACGTACGCCCCCGCAGCTGATCCGCACCGAAGACACCGATCCATGCCGAGAACGTCACCGCGAGCAGCGTCAGAAAAGATACGAAGGTATCCAGGAAACCCGCCGCCGTCATCATCAGCAATGAGCCCAGAAACAGACTGATGGCGGCATTCACCCCGACCGCCCACGCGCGGGGGATCATGAATCCCAGCGTCTGTGCGGTGAATCCGGCCGAATACATCGACATCGCATTGATCAGCACCATGCCGACGACGGCGATCAGTAAATACGGCACCGAGAGCCAGCCCGGCAGCAGGGGGCCGATGAACGAGACCGGATCCTGGGTGACGGCCAGGCCCGGCGTGGCGACCGCCATCACGGAGCCCATCAGCACCATCGGCAGAAACACGATCCCGGCGCCGCCCACAGTCGCCACGATCATCGCCCGGCCGGACGCGGTGCGCGGCAGATAGCGGGCGAAGTCGGGACCGGCCGGAACCCAGCTGATCCCGCCGGCCGCCAGTGTGCCGGCTCCGGCGATCACCATCGCCGTGGGCCCGGCAGGCCTGTTCAGGACGTCCCGCCATTCGGTCCGGCCGATGAGGTGGATCAGTACGAGGACGCTGAAGCCTCCGAAGAGATACGCCGACCAGGTGCAGCACACCCGCAGGGCGTGCACGCCCAGCCCCGACACCAGGAAGCTGCTCCCCACGAAGGCGAGCAGGGTCGCCATGATCAGGGTGTTGTTGCTCTCGATGGAGAAGAGCAGATTCAGTACGGCGAGCAGGGCGTAGGCGCCGGTTCCCGCGTTCACCGTCTCCCAGCCCCAGCGGGCGATCCAGATCAGCGCACCGGGCAGCAGGTTGCCGCGCTGGCCGAAGACGGCCCGGGAGAGTGCCATGCCGGGAGCCCCGCCCTGCTTGCCCGCGATGGAGACCAGGCCGACCAGTCCGAAACCGATGACCGGCGCCGTGATGGCGACGGCCAGCACCTGCCAGAAGTTCAGCCCGTTGAAGACGACAAGCCCCGCGCCCATGGTGAGCAGCAGCACGGTCAGGTTCGCGCCGACCCAGGTGGGGAAGAGGCTCCTGACCCGGCCGGTGCGCTCGCTGTCGGGGACGGGTTCCAGGCCACGGGTCTCCACAGGCGGGATCGTACCTTTACCGCCAAAAGGTGCATAACGTCCAAGGGGGTGCGGGGGTGATCCTTCGGGGCGGCCCCCCGCGGCGGACGTGACTGATACTGGATGGGTTATGGAATTCGTCATCCTTGCTGTAGTCATCGCCCTGGTCGCGGTCGGCGTGATCAGCGGGCTCGTGGTCAGCAGCCGCAAGAAGAAGCAGCTGCCCCCGGCGCCGTCGAGCACGCCGACCATCACTCCTCCCGCCGAGCCCCATGTCGGCGAGGAAGCCGAGACGCCGCGCGAGGAACCGCGCCGCACCATCGAGGAGGTCGCTCCCCCTTCGGCCGAGGCTCCCGCCGAGGAAGCCCCCGAGGCCGTCGAGCCGGAGGTGCCCGCCGCCCCCGCCCTCGAGGTGCCCGAGCCCACCGCGGGCCGTCTGGTACGGCTGCGTGCCCGGCTCGCCCGCTCGCAGAACTCCCTCGGCAAGGGGCTGCTCACGCTCCTGTCCCGCGACAACCTCGATGAGGACACCTGGGAGGAGATCGAGGACACCCTCCTCACCGCCGACGTCGGCGTCGCACCCACGCAGGAACTGGTGGAGCGGCTCCGTGAACGCGTCCGCGTTCTCGGCACCCGTACCCCCGAAGGGCTGCGCTCGCTGCTGCGCGAGGAGCTCCTCACCCTGCTCGGCACCGACTTCGACCGCGCAGTCAAGACGGAGAGCGGTCTCGACACCCCCGGTGTCGTGATGGTCGTCGGCGTCAACGGAACCGGCAAGACCACCACCACCGGCAAGCTGGCCCGAGTGCTCGTCGCCGACGGCCGCAGCGTCGTGCTCGGCGCCGCCGACACCTTCCGGGCCGCCGCCGCCGACCAGCTCCAGACCTGGGGTGAGCGCGTCGGCGCCCGCACCGTGCGAGGACCCGAGGGCGGCGACCCGGCGTCGATCGCCTTCGACGCGGTGAAGGAAGGGATCGCCGAGGGCGCCGATGTCGTCCTCATCGACACCGCGGGACGGCTGCACACCAAGACCGGGCTCATGGACGAGCTCGGCAAGGTCAAGCGTGTCGTCGAGAAGCACGGACCGCTCGACGAGATCCTGCTCGTCCTCGACGCCACGACCGGGCAGAACGGTCTGGTGCAGGCCCGGGTGTTCGCCGAGGTCGTCGACATCACCGGCATCGTGCTGACCAAGCTGGACGGTACCGCCAAGGGCGGCATCGTCATCGCCGTCCAGCGTGAACTGGGCGTACCGGTGAAGCTGGTCGGTCTCGGCGAGGGACCGGACGACCTGGCTCCATTCGAGCCGGAGGCGTTCGTGGACGCCTTGATCGGAGACTGACGCCTCGCGCGCCCGCAACAGAGCCCGACCGCATGACGCAACTGCGGTCGGGCTCTTCGTCCTGTCGGGCTCTGCGCCCGGGACTACCGGGCTCTCCGTGCGAGGGCGACCACCGATTGAGCAACCCCGACGGCGGGACCCCACCTCCGCTAAAGCGGCGACGGTTCAGCCGCAGAGGGGCGCACGATGGCAGCTGTAGGCCAGCGTGCCCAGCAGCAGCCGCGCCTGCGGCGGTGCGGCCGCCGTGTCCAGCACGGGCGGGCGCAGCCACCGGACCGGGCCCAGGCCGCCCTCGTCGGACGGCGGGGCGGTGATGTGGCAGCCGGGCCCCAGCGCCCGCAGGTCCAGACCCGCGTCGTCCCAGCCCATCCGGTACAGCAGCTGCGGGAGCTCGGCGGCGGCACCCGGGGCCACGAAGAACTGGGCCCGCCCGGCCGGTGTCACCGCGACCGGGCCGAGCGGCAGCCCCATGCGCTCCATGCGGACCAGAGCCCGGCGCCCGGCCGCTTCGGCGACGTCGAGGATGTCGAAGGTGCGGCCCACCGGAAGCAGCATCGAGGCGCCCGGCACCTGGGCCCAGGCGTCCGCCGCCGTGTCGAGCGTGGCCCCTGCGGGGACCTCGCGGGCGAAGTCCAGCGGATGGGCGCCGGGGGAGGGGCACTGCGCCTCCCCGCACGAGCAGCGGCCGGCCACGGCCCGCGCGCCCGGCACGACGGCCCAGCCCCACAGCCCTGTGTACTCGGCCACTGCCGTGCACTCGGCCGCACGGCCGCGGCGCCGTGAGCCGGTGCGCATCTCGCGGATGCCGCCGATCGTGAAGCCCATGCCCCCTCCAACGTGTCCGACTCGCCAGTGGTTACGACGTGGATTCCCATCGTGACGCTCCGTCGTCGCAGTCGATCCATGGCGCGCCGGTGCACTCGGGGTCTTGCGGCATGTCCCATGCGCCCCGTCGTGCGTCACTGCGCCCACTGCTGATCGCCGTGTGTCAAGTGAATCGCGCCCGACGGTGGTGGCGTTCATTCGAAGGGGTGGCGAATGGTGGCGTTTCTGTAATCGCCCTCGCAGAGGCGGTGATCGTAGGATTACCGTCGGTACACGAACCATGGAAGTATGTGCGCCCATGGGTATGCCGGAGGCAACCCGATTTCCTGTTCGATCGGGCGCAACCTCCGGATGGGCGGCATCGGATCAGGGCAATCTGATAGTGGTTCGCGCGACAGAATTCAGCGGATGGGGGCGTTCCAGTGAGTGGCAGCGGCGCAGGCGATACGAATGCCGGCAAGCGCCCCAATGTGCAACTGGGCTCATGGTTCGTGCGCAGCGGCTGGTCGAAGGGCGAGCTGGCGCGGCAGGTGAACCGCCGGGCGCGCCAGATGGGTGCTCACCACATCAGCACCGACACCTCCCGGGTGCGGCGCTGGCTCGACGGTGAACAGCCGCGCGAGCCGATCCCGCGCATCCTCTCCGAGCTCTTCTCGGAGCGCTTCGGCTCCGTCGTCGCCATCGAGGACCTCGGACTGCGCGCGGCGCATCAGTCACCGTCCGTGTCCGGCGTCGACCTGCCCTGGGCGGGCCCGCAGACCGTCGCCCTGCTCAGCGAGTTCTCCCGCAGCGATCTCATGCTCGCCCGCCGTGGATTTCTCGGCTCCTCGCTCACGCTCGCCGCAGGACCCGCCCTGATCGAACCCATGCAGCGCTGGCTGGTGCCCGTCGCCGCCACCGGACCCGCACAGCCGGAGTCGGCCGCCGCGGCCCGCCGACCCTCCCGGCTCTCCGGCCCCGAGCTCGACCTTCTGGAGTCCACCACCGCGATGTTCCGCCAGTGGGACGCGCAGTGCGGCGGCGGACTGCGCCGCAAGGCCGTCGTCGGCCAACTCCACGAGGTCACCGACCTGCTGCAGGAACCGCAGCCGGCGGCCACCGCCAAGCGGCTCTTCCGTTGCGCGGCCGAACTGGCCGAACTGGCGGGCTGGATGAGCTACGACGTCGGCCTCCAGCCCACCGCCCAGAAGTACTTCGTCCTCGCGCTCCACGCCTCGAAAGAGGCCGGCGACAAACCGCTCGGTTCGTATGTTCTGTCCAGTATGAGCCGGCAGATGATCCACCTCGGACGGCCCGACGACGCCCTCGAACTGATCCATCTCGCGCAGTACGGCAGCCGGGACTGCGCCACTCCGCGCACCCAGGCCATGCTGTATGCGATGGAGGCTCGTGCGTACGCCAACATGGGCCAGCCCAGCAAGTGCAAACGAGCCGTCCGGATGGCCGAGGACACCTTCCTCGATGTCGGGATCGACGGCGAGCCCGAGCCCGACTGGATCCGCTTCTTCTCCGAGGCCGAGCTCAACGGCGAGAACTCCCACTCGTACCGCGACCTCGCCTATGTCGCGGGCCGCAGCCCCACGTACGCCACGCTCGCCGAACCCCTCATGCAGAAGGCCGTCCAGCTCTTCGGCGAGGACGACGAGCACCAGCGGTCGTACGCACTCAACCTGGTCGGCCTCGCCACCGTCCACCTCCTCCAGCGCGAGCCCGAGCAGTCCACGGTGCTGGCCGAGAAGGCGCTGCGCGTGGCCAAGAAGATCCGTTCCGAGCGCGTCAACACCCGGCTCCGCAAGACCGTCGACACCGCTGCCAGGGACTTCGGGGACATTCCCGAAGTGGCCAGACTCACCGATCTCCTCACCGAGCAGCTGCCCGAGACCGCAGAAGCGGTCTGAGCCGCCCCCCAGTCCCCGGCCACGGCGACCACCCCGCACAGACCGACTTCGGCTCCCCCAATTGCCAGGTCAGCGGGTGGTCGGCGTGGCCGGTTCGCGTTGCCGTTCCCGTACGGGAGAGTCGTAACCGCACCGTATGCGGCCCCGGCGGCAGAGTAGGCCCGGTCCCGGGTACGCCACGGCCGGTTCATGGCGACGTAACACTCCGGACCTCTTCGTCACTACCGCGAAACACCGTGCGGCATCGGCGGAAACCGTGCTGGGCGAATCTCATGGCGCATAACCGGCCCGCACCTTTTCCCCAGTGGTCCCGCACGTGGTCCCGCTCTTATCGCCCGCACGCGGCCGCACCGACGACGAGGAGACGCCGATGCCCCCAGGCATCACGACGCTAGCCGCAGACGCCCCGACGCTGTCTGCCGCCAACACCGGGTTCATGCTCATCTGCTCCGCCCTGGTGATGCTCATGACCCCCGGCCTGGCCTTCTTCTACGGAGGCATGGTCCGCGTCAAGAGCACCCTCAACATGCTGATGATGAGCTTCATCAGCCTCGGGATCGTCACGATCCTGTGGGTGCTCTACGGATTCAGCCTCGCCTTCGGCACCGACATCGGCTCCGTCATCGGCTGGAGCTCGGACTACGTCGGCCTCAGCGGGATCGGCATCACGCAGCTCTGGGACGGCTACACGATCCCCGTCTACGTCTTCGCCGTCTTCCAGCTGATGTTTGCCGTCATCACCCCCGCACTGATCAGCGGCGCCCTCGCCGACCGGGTCAAGTTCACCTCCTGGGCCCTGTTCATCACGCTCTGGGTCACCGTCGTCTACTTCCCCGTCGCCCACTGGGTCTGGGGCGCGGGCGGCTGGCTCTTCGAGCTCGGCGTGATCGACTTCGCCGGTGGCACGGCCGTCCACATCAACGCAGGTGCCGCGGCGCTCGGCGTGATCCTCGTCATCGGCAAGCGCGTCGGCTTCAAGAAGGACCCGATGCGGCCGCACAGCCTGCCGCTCGTCATGCTCGGTGCCGGACTGCTCTGGTTCGGCTGGTTCGGCTTCAACGCCGGCTCGTGGCTCGGCAACGACGACGGCGTCGGCGCGGTCATGTTCGTCAACACCCAGGTCGCCACCGCTGCCGCGATGCTCGCCTGGCTCGGCTACGAGAAACTCCGCCACGGCTCCTTCACCACCCTCGGTGCGGCTTCCGGGGCGGTAGCGGGCCTCGTAGCCATCACGCCTTCCGGCGGCGCGGTCAGCCCGCTCGGCGCCATCGCGGTCGGCGCCATCGCCGGTGTCCTGTGCGCCATGGCCGTCGGCCTGAAGTACAAGTTCGGCTACGACGACTCCCTGGACGTCGTCGGCGTCCACCTTGTCGGCGGTGTCGCCGGTTCCCTCCTCGTCGGCTTCTTCGCCACCGGTGGTGTCCAGTCCGACGCCAAGGGCCTCTTCTACGGCGGCGGCCTCGACCAGCTCGGCAAGCAGGCCGTCGGTGTCTTCGCCGTCCTCGCGTACTCTCTGGTCGTCTCCGCGGTCCTCGCCTTCATCCTGGACAGGACGATCGGGATGCGGGTCGACGAGGACGACGAGATCTCCGGCATCGACCAGGTCGAACATGCGGAGACCGCGTACGACTTCAGCGGAGCGGGCGGCGGCGCGGCCTTGCGCACCACGGCTTCCGCACCGGCACCGGGCACGACGGCAGCACCGCAGACGAAGAAGGTGGACGCATGAAGCTCATCACCGCAGTTGTGAAGCCGCACCGGCTCGACGAGATCAAGGAGGCCCTCCAGGCCTTCGGCATCCAGGGCCTCACGGTCACGGAGGCCAGCGGTTACGGGCGCCAGCGCGGACACACCGAGGTCTACCGGGGCGCCGAGTACACCGTCGATCTGGTACCCAAGATCCGTATCGAGGTACTCGTCGAGGACGAGGACTCCGAACAGCTCATCGACGTTGTCGTGAAGGCGGCCCGAACCGGCAAGATCGGAGACGGCAAGGTCTGGAGCGTGCCGGTCGACACCGCGATTCGCGTACGAACGGGCGAACGCGGCCCGGACGCACTCTGACCCACGGTCCCGAAACGAAAGGCAGCCGGGTGACGAGCACCGAAGTGACCACCGAATCCGAAGACTCGGAACCCAGCAGCTACGCGGCGGCCCGGCTGCGCCTCCTCCAGGAGAAGGCGCAGTCCGGGCCGCCGCGGCGTGCGGCCCTCGCATCGCTCACCGACGACTGGCTCACCGCGCTGTTCACCGCCGCGGCCGAACAGACCGGCGTCCGCGGCGCCGCCCTTGTCGCCGTCGGCGGCTACGGCCGCGGCGAACTCTCCCCACGCAGCGACCTCGACCTCCTGCTCCTGCACGACGGCAACGCCGACGCCGGGTCCATCGCCTCCCTCGCCGACCGCATCTGGTACCCCGTCTGGGACCTCGGCCTCGCCCTCGACCACTCCGTACGCACCCCCGCCGAAGCCCGGAAAACAGCAGGCGAGGACCTCAAGGTCCAACTCGGACTGCTCGACGCCCGGCCCGTCGCCGGAGACCTCGGTCTCGTCGCCGCCCTGCGCACCACGATCCTCGCCGACTGGCGCAACCAGGCCCCCAAACGCCTCCCCGCACTCGACGAGCTCTGCCGCGAACGCGCCGAACGCCAGGGCGAGCTCCAGTTCCTCCTCGAACCCGACCTCAAGGAGGCCCGCGGCGGACTGCGAGACGCCACCGCCCTGCGCGCCGTCGCCGCCTCCTGGGTCGCCGACGCCCCCCGCGAAGGCCTCGCCGAAGCCCGTCGTGTCCTCCTCGACGCCCGAGACGCGCTCCACCTCACCACCGGCCGTGCCACCGACCGCCTCGCCCTTCAGGAACAGGACCAGGTCGCCACCGCCCTCGGTCTCCTCGACGCCGACGCCCTGCTGCGCCAGGTGTACGAGGCCGCCCGCACCGTCTCCTACGCAACCGACGTCACCTGGCGCGAAGTCAACCGCGTGCTCCGCTCCCGGTCCACGCGCCCCCGGCTGCGCGCCATGCTCGGCGGCGGCAAGGTGGCCTCCCCGGAACGCACCCCGCTCTCCGACGGCGTCGTCGAGGCCGACGGCGAAGTCGTCCTTGCCCGCTCCGCCCGTCCCGAACGCGACCCCGTGCTCGTACTGCGCGCCGCCGCAGCGGCCGCCCAGTCCGAACTCCCGCTCTCCCGCCACGTCGTACGCCACCTCGCCGGTGCCGCGCGCCCGCTGCCGGTGCCCTGGCCCGCCGAGGCGCGTGAGGAACTCGTCACCCTCCTCGGCGCGGGCGAGGCCACCATCCCCGTCTGGGAAGCCCTCGAAGCGGAAGGACTGATCACCCGGCTGCTCCCCGACTGGGAACGCGTCCACTGCCGCCCCCAGCGCAACCCGGTCCACACCTGGACCGTCGACCGCCATCTCGTCGAAGCGGCCGTCCGGGCCTCCTTCCTCACCCGCCGCGTCGGCCGCCCCGACCTCCTCCTCGTCGCCGCACTCCTGCACGACATCGGCAAGGGCTGGCCCGGCGACCACTCCGTCGCCGGGGAGGTCATCGCCCGCGACATGGCGGCCCGGATCGGCTTCGACCAGCACGACGTGGGCGTCATCGCCACCCTCGTACGCCACCATCTGCTGCTCATCGAAACCGCCACCCGCCGCGACCTCGACGACCCGGCGACCGTGCGCTCCGTCGCCACCGCTGTCGGCACCACCTCCACCCTGGAGCTCCTGCACGCCCTCACCGAGGCCGACGCACTCGCCACCGGGCCCGCCGCCTGGTCCGCCTGGCGCGCCTCCCTCGTCGCCGACCTCGTCAAACGCGTTGCCGCCGTGCTCGCCGGCCAGGCCCCGGAGGAACCGGAACCCGCCGCACCCAGTGCCGAACAGGAACGCCTCGCCATCGAGGCCCTGCGCACCGGCGAACCCGTCCTCGCCCTGCACGCCCAGGCCGAGACCCCGAACGAGGACGGCGAACCGGAACCCCTCGGCGTCGAACTCCTCATCGCCCTGCCCGACCGCCCCGGCGTGCTGCCCGCGGCGGCGGGCGTCCTCGCCCTGCACCGCCTCACCGTGCGAGCAGCCGATCTGCGGGCCGTGGAACTCCCCGCCGAGCTCGGCGAGGGCGAAGCCGCCGACCTGCTGCTGCTCAGCTGGCGGGTCGCGGCCGAGTACGGCTCCCTGCCGCAGGCCACCCGCCTCCGCGCCGACCTCGTACGCGCCCTGGACGGCTCCCTGGACATCCGGGCCCGCCTCGCCGAACGCGAGGCCGCCTATCCGAGGCGGCGCGGGGTGAAGGCGCCGCCGCCGAGGGTGACGGTCGCGGCGGCCGGCTCACAGCTGGCGACGGTGATCGAGGTACGGGCCCAGGACGCCCCGGGACTGCTGCACCGGATCGGCCGGGCGCTGGAACAGTGCGAGGTAAGGGTGCGCAGTGCGCATGTTTCGACGCTGGGGGCGAACGCGGTGGACGCGTTCTACGTCACGGATACGGACGGTGAGCCGTTGCCCGCGGTACGGGCCGCGGAGGTGGCCCGGGAGGTCGAGAGGGCGCTGGGCTGAGCCCCGCTGCCGCGCCCACAGGCCCTCGTGCGCCCATGAGAATCGGACGAGGGCTTTGCGTTTCCCGGGGTCCGGATACCCTTGGGGACGACTGACCTGCCCCGCCCCCGACCCTGAGGACCGACGAGCGCCGTGTTCGATACTCTCTCCGACCGCCTTAGCGCGACTTTCAAGAACCTCCGGGGCAAGGGCCGCTTGTCCGAGGCGGACATCGACGCCACGGCCCGCGAGATCCGTATCGCCCTGCTCGAAGCGGATGTCGCGCTGCCCGTCGTCCGCGCCTTCATCGGCAACGTCAAGGAGCGGGCGCGCGGCGTCGAGGTCTCCCAGGCGCTGAATCCCGCCCAGCAGGTCGTCAAGATCGTCAACGAGGAGCTCGTGGGCATCCTCGGCGGCGAGACCCGGCGGCTGCGGTTCGCCAAGAACCCGCCCACCGTGATCATGCTGGCGGGTCTCCAGGGTGCCGGTAAGACCACCCTCGCCGGAAAGCTCGGCCTCTGGCTCAAGGGTCAGGGCCACTCCCCGCTGCTCGTCGCCTGTGACCTCCAGCGCCCGAACGCCGTGAACCAGCTCAGCGTCGTCGCCGACCGCGCCGGTGTCGCGGTGTACGCGCCGCAGCCGGGCAACGGCGTCGGCGACCCGGTCCAGGTCGCCAAGGAGTCGATCGAGCACGCCCGCTCCAAGCAGTACGACGTCGTGATCGTCGACACCGCCGGCCGCCTCGGTATCGACCAGGAGCTGATGCAGCAGGCCGCGGACATCCGCGACGCCGTCAGCCCCGACGAGATCCTCTTCGTCGTCGACGCGATGATCGGCCAGGACGCGGTCAACACCGCCGAGGCCTTCCGCGACGGCGTCGGCTTCGACGGCGTGGTGCTCTCCAAGCTCGACGGTGACGCCCGCGGTGGTGCCGCCCTGTCGATCGCCCACGTCACGGGCAAGCAGGTCATGTTCGCGTCGAACGGTGAGAAGCTCGAGGACTTCGACGCCTTCCACCCCGACCGCATGGCGTCCCGCATTCTCGACATGGGTGACCTGCTCACCCTGATCGAGCAGGCGGAGAAGACCTTCAGCCAGGAAGAGGCCGCCAAAATGGCCTCCAAGCTGGCGTCCAGCAAGGGCAAGGACTTCACGCTCGACGACTTCCTGGCCCAGATGGAGCAGGTCCGGAAGATGGGCTCCATCTCCAAGCTGCTCGGGATGCTGCCCGGCATGGGGCAGATCAAGGACCAGATCAACAACATCGACGAGCGCGACGTGGACCGTACCGCCGCGATCATCAAGTCGATGACCCCGAAGGAGCGCGCCGAGCCGACGATCATCAACGGCTCGCGCCGCGCCCGTATCGCCAAGGGCTCCGGTGTCGAGGTCAGCGCCGTGAAGAACCTGGTGGAGCGGTTCTTCGATGCGCGCAAGATGATGTCGAAGATGGCGCAGGGCGGCGGCATGCCGGGGATGCCCGGGATGCCGGGCATGGGTGGCGGTCCCGGCCGGCAGAAGAAGCAGGTCAAGCAGGCCAAGGGCAAGCGCAAGAGCGGCAACCCGATGAAGCGCAAGGCCGAGGAGCAGGCCGCGGCGGCCCGTCGCGAGCAGGCGGCGGCGCAGGGCGGTGCGTTCGGTCTGCCGGCGCAGGAGGACAAGAACTTCGAGCTGCCGGACGAGTTCAAGAAGTTCATGGGCTGATCGCCCGACGACATGCGCAGGGGCGCCCACCGACGGTGGGCGCCCCTGCGCATGTTCCTATGCGGCGTGCTGTCCCGGCCGCAGCGTCGTGCCGTTGGCCAGCCCCGTCGGGTCCAGGGACAGCGATACGGCCGCGGTGGCGCCCACATCCGCGAGGCTGTCCGCGTCCGGCAGCAGTTCCACGCCGTCCGTGCCGGGCCGGTGGATCAGTACCGGCACGTACTCGCGGGTGTGGTGGGCGTGCCCGATCGTGGGGTCGTTCCCGTGGTCGCCGGTGACGATCAGCCGGTCGCCGGGGCTGTCGAGCAGTGCCACGAGCCCGGCGAGCCCGGAGTCCACCTGCTCCAGGAGGTGTCCGTAGCGCTCGGTGTCCTGCTGGTGCCCTGCCAGGTCGGTCTCCTGGACGTTGGTGACGACGAGCGCGTCGCCGGGGGCGCGTACCGCTTCGAGGGTGCGGGAGAGCACGTCGGCGGTCTTCACGGCCGGGTGCCGCCGCGCCGCCTCGCAGGCCAGGATGTCGGCGGCCTTCCCCACCAGGGTGACCGGGATGCCCGCGCGGGCGGCCAGACCGGGGAGCTGGCGAGTGTGGTCGAGCTCGGCGCCCAGGTGCTGAACTTCCAGGCCTCCGTTGCGGTAGAAGCCCGTGGCGGGGGTGTCGAGTCCGACGGTTCCCGCATCGCCGGGGCGCACGAACTGCCTCAGCGGGCCGTCCGCATGGCCGCCGACCGCGATGACCCGGGCGACGGGCGCGACCGCGCGGACGGTACGGGCGACAGCGAGGATTCCGCCGGGGCCGTCGAAGGGCAGGTCCTCCAGCCGGCCGGAGGCGTTCCAGTTGATCCCGGGGTCGGCCTCCAGGTTGTCGTGGACGAGGACCGTGCCGTCGACGACGAGGAGCGGCTTGCCGTCCAGCGGTTCGACACGGTGGCCGGCTGTTTCGAGGGCGGCGGCCACCTCGGCCAGATGGTCGGCGAGCCGAGCCACGGTGACCCGGCTGAAGTCGGCGCCCATCATCGTCTGGTGGCCCGCGAAGGTGTCGGCACCGGGATAGCCGAGCGCGGCGCGGCCCGCGGCGACGGGCAGACGGGTACGGCGGGCGAGGTCCTGATGCGGGTGGACCAGGCCGAGACCCAGCGCGCCGAGCACCGGCAGGCGCAGCGGCCGCCCGAGGGCCGTGCGGCAGTGGTCGAGGACGTGTCCGCAGGTGTCGGCGGTGAGATCGCCGGGGCGCAGAGTGCCCGCGTCGGGCATGGCGCCGATGCCGAATCCGTCGATGACGACGATGACGGTCTTGGCCATGGGTGTCTCCTGTTCAGGGGTCGGCCTTACAGGGCCCGGCCCTGGGCGTCGTACAGCCCGCTCAGCCGGGGTGTGCCGGAGGCGAGTCCGGAGACGACGGCGACGGTCGAGCGGGTGACGAAGATCTGAGTACGGAAGGCGAGCAGTGCGGTGTCGCCGAGCCGGATGTCCTGGCCGTCGGAGGGAGCGTCGAGCAGCCGGTAGTAGTCGATGTTCTCGGCGGGTGCGTCCTGTACGCCGAGGCGTGCGCCGGTGCGCGGCAGCAGGGCGCTGCGGATGTGGGACCGGGCGTAGAAGCCGCCGCCGCGGATCGCCGGGCGGCCGTCGTCGAGGGTGTGGGCGATTTCGCTGACGTACACGTACGCGGGCTTCTCGGGCTGCTGCGGGTCGAGGGCGTGCAGCGGGGTGGTGCCGGTGAGGGCGTGGCCGGGTTCGCCGTGGGTGGCGCCGAGTCGGGCGAGCAGCGGGAGGGACGCCATCGAGGTGGCGCTGGGGGCGCTCAGCTTCAGGTGTTCGTGTCCCCGGGAGGCCAGGACCTCGCGGGCCTTGAGGGCGAGCGCGAAGTTGGGGGTGGCGCCGGGGATGCCGGTCGTCGGGTCGCACAGGACGCAGGGGAAGGCGGTGACGCCCGCGATCCGGATGCCGGGCAGTTGCTCGGCCGCTTCGGCGAACGAGTCGATGCGGCCGAGCGGGACGCCGCCCTCCTGGCCGGGGTAGACGGCGCCCTCGGCGCCTTCGAGCCGTACGAGAACGTCCTGGACGAAGCCGAGCCGCTCGGCGGTCTCGGACACGGCCCGGGTGTTGGCGAGGTCGAACACGGTGACGGTCTCGGGGCGCCAGGCCAGCATTTCGGGCAGTGCGCGGCGGGGGATCTGGACCAGGTGGCCCAGGTTGCCGGCCTGTGCGCCCGCGGCGTGCAGGGTGCGGGCCTCGGGCGGGTCGATGGCGGCGAACCTGGGGATGTGCCGGGCGACGGCCCTGATCAGCTCGGGGTTGCGGCCCAGCTGTTTGACGACGAACCAGAGACCGATGCCGACCCGTTCGGCCTCGGCCGCCAGCAGCGCGGCATTCGCCTCGACGGCGTCGAGGTCCATCACGTAGGTGTCGGGCGGGATCTCGCCGCGCCGGTGAAGGGTGGCCGCGGCATCGACGAGCTCGGGGTTGCGGGTGAGCACGGTGTCGAGAAACACGGTCAGTCGTCCTTCGGGTCGTTCAGCACGTCGAGCGAGCGGCGCAGGATGTCGATGACGAGATCCGCGCCCGCCCGCATCGGGTTGATGCGTACGGTCCAGTCGGCCAGCTCGGGGGAGTCGTCCAGGGCGGAGCTGGACATCCGGTAGAAGAGCGGCGCGATCTCGTAGCGCGAGTTGGAGCCGACGGGGTAGGGGGCGGCTCCGAAGCGGGCGGCGACGGCGGGCAGTTCCTTCGCTACCGGCCGGTCGAGGCGGACGAGCAGGCAGCGGTCCTGGGCGTTGGCGATCCGTACCTCGGCGACGCCGTCCACTTCGCCCGCGGCCAGCCGCTCGGCGACCTCGGCGCCGACCCGGGACTGCACGGACCACATGACCGGTACGTGGGTGAGGGCGCGCAGGGCGTCGAGCGCCTGATGGCCCTGGACCTGTCCGCCGCCGGAGTAGTTGTCGCGGCGGATGCGCCCGACCAGATCACGGGCGCCGACCACGATGCCGACGCCTTCGGGGCCGTGCAGTTTGAACAGGGAGAAGCAGGAGGCGTCGGCGCCGAGCTCCACTCCCGAGGCAGGGGTGCGCATGACGGCGTAGTTGTCGTCGACGAGAGTGCGGACTCCGGCGGCCCGGCAGGCGGCGAGGACCTCCGCGGGGTCGTACGAGTCGGCGAGCCGCTGCCGGGTGTGCTGGACGTGGGCCCACCGGAACCGGCCGGACTCCAGGGCCTCGCGCAGCGCCCGCGCGTCGTTGAAGTCGACCTCGACGGTCCGTACACCGATGCCGCGCAGTGTGACCTCGGTGGTGCGGTACACGGGGGCCCGGTGGATGAGCAGCGGGTCGCCGGCCCGTACGGCGGCGCCCAGGGCGGCGCGGATCGCGCCGGTGCCCGCGCCCTGGACGAAGGCGGCGTCCTCGGCACCGAAGAAGTCCGCGAGTACGGCTTCGACGCGGGCGGTGGTGCGCGGGCGGCCGAGACCGGGGACGACGCCGGCGTCCGCCTCGAAGAGCTGGGGGCCCTCGAAGTGCGCGGCGGTGGCCTCCAGGAGCCGGAACTGTCTGGCGATCGCGTCGTCCAGCCCCACCGTCGCGAGCGGGAAGGTCTGCGGAAGTACAGGGCTCATGGTCAGAACTCCTCCACGCGCGCGCCGGTCAGGAAGCAGAGCGGATTGCGGCGCGTCATCAGGTCGATCAGGTCGTCGTCGACACCGGCCGCACGGGCCTCGGGCAGGAAGCTCCTGAAGAGATGCCCGTATCCCCGGCCGCCCTCGTCGAGGAGGTAACCGTGGCGGGAGATGTCGCAGCTGAGCAGCACCCGGTCGGCGTGTCCGGCCTCGACGAGGGCGAGCAGCAGCCGCAGTCGGGTGTCGTCGCTCTGATAGCCGTCCTTGCCGACGGTGTCGAACGCGACGTACGCCCCGCTCGCCGCGAGCTCCTTGTGGACGGCGGGGTCGTCGAGCAGATCCTGGTGGCCGATGCTGATGCGATGGGCCGGCAGACCCTCCCCGGTCAGCAGCTCCAGCTGGGCGAGTCCGCCGCGGCCGAGCTGGGCGTGGGTGGCGACGGAGAGGCCGGTGGCGAGGGCGGCCCGCGCACCGGCGCGCAGCACCTTGGTCTCGGGCGCGGTCGGGGTGTCGCCGTGGCTGCCGATCTCGCCGAGAACACCGGGGCGGATGCCGGTGGCGCCGATACCGCCGTCGATCTCCCGGACGAGCGCGTGGGTGAGCTCATCGACGCTGCTGCCGTCGATCTCGGGGGTGTGGAACGGCTCGTAGTACCAGCCGGTCGCGGCCACGACCGCGATCCGCGTTTCCCGGGCGATGCGGGCCAGGGTGCGGACGTCGCGGCCCATGCCCCGGCAGGTCAGTTCGACGACGAGCGAGAGACCGAATTCGGCGCGCAGGGCTGCGAGCTCGGCGGTGACCGCCGCGGAGTGGAGGCCCGGGTCGAGGACGGCCGCGCCGTCGCCCCTGTGGTCCAGATCGAGGACGAGGTGCTCATGGGCGAGGACGGGGCCGGTCACGGAATCGACTGCGAGATCGCCGACGACGGTGCGCAGGACGGGCGGTGCGGGGTGGTTCATCGTGGGGGGTTCCTTCTTCGTGTACGTACCCGGCCTCAGCCCTTGATCGGGGTGAACAGGTCGAGCCAGTACAGGACGTTGAGGAGGATGCCGCCGACGATCACCGCGGCGGGTGCGGCGGCCATCTTCACGACCGGCCGGCCCATCGCCTCGTTCATCAGGTAGAGCCCGCCGACGACGAGGATGCCGAGACCGCCGCCCATGGCGTTGGCGGCCATCAGCGAACCGAAGAGGATCGCGAGCTGCAGGGTGTCCCCGATCGCGCTGCGCAGGTGTTCCGAGGAGTCACGGACGCTGGGGAGCTTGCCGAGGACCTTGCCGATGTACGAGAGGGCCAGGACCTCGGCGGCGAAGACGGCGGCGCCGACGACCGCTGCCAGGAACGGGTTCGGCATCAGATAGCCGATCGGGTACACCAGAGTGAATCCCGCGATGCCGTACGCGCCGGAGGCCAGCGCGGTCGTCGCGATCAGCGGGATGAAGCCGAAGACCCGGTAGAAGTCGACCTGGGCGGCCTCGGCGTACTGCCCCTTGGCGATCAGGAAGCTGGTCGCTTCGCCGCCGCCGAATATGTGCATCTGGGCCAGCACGCAGACTCCGGCGCCGAGCAGCATGAACAGCGGGAGGTACTTGCGCAGGCGGGCGGCACTGGCGCTGAAGAGCGAGGCCATCGGGTCGTCCTCCAGGACGATCTCGCTGACACCCGCGGCCCGGTCGGCCCTGCGCTGCTTCATGTCCTTGGCGACGGCCAGGGCGATCAGCATCAGCACGCCGACGGCCATGGCCAGCGCCCCGGCGAACATCTTCGGCCAGACCTTCATGGTCATGACCACCAGGGCGAGTTCCAGGACTCCGGCGATGGCGCCCCACTTGCGGCCGAACTGCTTGGTGATGGCGAGCACCGGGAACAGCGTGAAGAGGAAGAGGATCGGCGTCGACATCTGCTGCATGGCGGTGATGAAGTCGACGGGCAGGTCGTGCGCGACGTTGTTGGCGCCATTCAGTCCGAAGACGACGACCGCGCCCCAGGCGCCGCCGAGGATCGGCGCGAGCCACTTCTTCGGCGCCAGCATGCCGAGGATGTCGGTGGGCAGGAAGACGAGCCACGGGTTGAGCACGCCGGTGGAGAGTGCCATCGGGGCGCCGAGTCCGAAGATGAACCCGGCGGAGAGGCCGAAGGAGACCGCCGTCGTCGCGCTGCGGGTGGTGCGCCCCTGGATGAAGTCCAGCAGGAACGGACGTACGCCGTCGTTGAAGACGGCCAGAGCCATGTGCGAGATGTACGCGGTCAGCGCACAGAGGGCTATCACGGTCAGCTGCTGGGCCAGCGTGAAATCAAGGCTGGTACCGGCGGCGAGTGTGGTGCTCACGAATCACTCCTTCGTGCCCGGGACGGGGAGATGCGGCCGGATCAGCCGCGGGCGGCGATGGCGCGCGCCATGAGTGGGGCGATGGCGTCGATCTGGTCCATCGAGAAGCCGAAGACCTTCTTGCCGTCGGCGATCAGGGCGCTGATCGCCTCCTCGGTGGGCACGCTGCGGCCGAAGGTGTGGCAGGCGGCGCTGCCCATGAGGCCGACGAGGACGCCGAGGGAGGCACCGGCACCGGTGTGGCACGTGCCGAGGTAGAAGTCGGCCTGCCCGACACGGAGCTTCATCGCGGCGTCCATGTCGCTGGAGGCAACGACGTCGAGGGAGTCGATCCCGAGCTTGCCGATGGCCCGGGCGACCTCGACCTTGCCGACTCCACCGGTGAGGATCTTCGTCATGGCTGTCTCTTCTCTCTGTGTCTGTTTCCGCGTGCCGGGACGTGTCTGTTCCGCGCGACGGGGCCGGTCAGGAGGTGGGGGTGGCCGGTGACTGCTGGGCCAGGACGGCGAGGTGCATGCCGAGGAAGTTGACCTCCGAGTCGGGAAGCGCGGCGCCGAGCTCCCGCTCGGCCCGCGCGGACACGGCGCGGGCGCGTTCGACGGCGTCGGGGTGTCCGGCCAGTTCTGCGGCGACCTGGTCGTCGGTGAGGAACTGTTCGATCGGTTCGCCGTCGAGGAGCCGGGTGAGCGCCATCATCAGATGGCTGGTCAGCATGCCCGCGGTCGCTTCGGTGACGGTGCGGCCGTCGGCTTCGAGGGCGGTCAGCTCGGCGGTGACGAAGTCGGCCACCTCGGGCCGGACCTGACCGCCTTCGCGGAAGAGCTGGATCCGCAGTGCGAGCTGGTCGTCCATGGTGATCCTCCCAAAAACAACAGTAACCAGGATTCTGTATTTTGATCACGGGCGTCGCGCGAGATCTACGTCACCCGACCCGCCGGTCAGTACGAGGGCACGCGCTCGCCCCGCAGTACTTCGCTCTGCAGCCGGGTCACCAGGGACAGATCGAGTGAGTCCCGGACCGCGGCGAGGGCCTTCGCCCCGTCGGTCCGCCCGATGACGGCAGCACGGGAGTTGCGCAGCGACAGCTCCCGGGTGACCTCGTCGCCGAGCGGGAGCACGTCGACGCCGAGCCCGAGCCGGTCCTGCACCTCGTCCAGGTTCCAGACGGTGGCGTCGACCTCGTTGCGGGCGAAGAGGTCGCGCAGTTGCATGTACGAGACCTCCAGCCACTCGACGTCCTTCCGGCCGGCGAAGACCCGCTCCACGAGCATCCGCAGATCCTCGGATGTGTGGTCGACGGCCACCCGCAGCCCGGGGGATTCCAGGTCGACGCCGTGTCGCAGCAGCATGCCGTGCGCACCGACGTAGGTGGCGGGGCCCAGGTCGGCGACCAGCTCCACCGGGTGCTCGGCGATCAGCTGGTCGGCCGCGAAGCGGGACAGGACGACGAGATCGACCTTGCCCTCCAGCAGTGCGGCCGTACGGGCTCCGGCGCCCCGCATGAACGTGATCGCGAATGGGGCGCCCGCCTCCTCGAAGGCGCTGCGCAGCCCGGTCGCCAGGCCTTCGTACCTGCGTGAGTACGGGAGCGGCATCGCGGCGAGCAGTGTGCCGAGTCCGGACAGCCGCCAGAGGATGGAGCGGTCCGAGCGGACGAGGAACGTGCCGAGATGGCCGCGGGCGGTCGTCTCGATCGCCCCGGAATCCTCCAGTAGTTGCAGGGCCGCCTGAACGGTCCCGTTTCCGCAGCCCAGTTCCTCGGCGAAGTCGCGTACGCGGGGCAGGCGGGTGTCCGGCTCGTGGTTGAGCAGCAGGACGGCGAGCTGCCGGGCGGCGAGGCCGTTCCGGGTGAGGAAGCGGTCATCGAGATCGTTCACGAATCAAACAGTAAACAGGATTCTGGATATTGACAAGGAGTCTCGCGAAGGGTTCATCCGCCGGCCGCCACTTCCCCCTGTGGGCCCACTGGAGGGGCCCACAGGGGGCTTTGGGTCGGTTTCTCGTCTAATGTCACATTCACTGGCTGTCGGCAGAGGAGCACGCGTGACCACCCCCGTACCTCCCCGCGATCGAACCGACCAGCCGTGGCGCTCCGAGGGCGCCCCGCCGCCTCCGCCGCCGGGCCGCAAGATGCCGGGAGGCTGGGGCGGACTGCTGCTGACCGCGCTCGCCGTCTATCTGCTCGCCAATCTGGTGCTGTCCTTCTTCAACGGGGCACAGGAGCGGACGATCGCGTACACGGAGTTCAGCAAGCAGGTCACCTCGGGCAATGTCTCCAAGATCTACTCCAAGGGCGATGCCATCCAGGGGCAGCTCAAGAAGGAGGCGAAGGTCCCGGGGAGCGACGAGAAATACACCAAGTTCGTCACTCAGCGGCCTGCCTTCGCGGACGACAACCTCTGGGCCGAACTGGTCAAGGAAGATGTCACGGTCACCGCCGAGCCGGTCGTCCAGCAGCGCAGCTTCCTCGCCAATCTGCTGATCTCGCTGGCCCCGATGCTGCTGCTCGTCCTGCTCTGGGTGTTCATCGCCCGGCGGATGTCCAGGGGCATGGGTGGCGGGATGGGCGGCTTCGGGCGCAAGGCGCCGCCCAAGCCCGTCGAGCTGGAGGGCGCCAGGCGCACCACCTTCCAGGACGTGGCCGGGATCGACGAGGTCGAGGGCGAGCTCAACGACGTCGTGGACTTCCTGAAGAACCCGCAGGCGTACCGGAAGATGGGTGCCCGGATGCCCGGGGGAGTGCTCCTCGCGGGACCGCCCGGCACCGGCAAGACACTGCTCGCACGAGCCGTCGCGGGTGAGGCCGGAGTGCCGTTCTTCTCGGCATCGGCCTCCGAATTCATCGAGATGATCGTCGGCGTCGGCGCGAGCCGGGTGCGGGAACTCTTCGCCGAGGCACGCAAGGTCGCCCCCGCCATCGTCTTCATCGACGAGATCGACACCATCGGCCGGGCCCGCGGCGGCGGTTCCGGCATGGGCGGCCACGACGAGCGCGAGCAGACACTCAACCAGATCCTCACCGAGATGGACGGTTTCTCCGGTTCGGAGGGCGTCGTCGTCCTCGCCGCCACCAACCGCGCCGACGTCCTCGATCCCGCCCTCACCCGGCCCGGCCGCTTCGACCGGATCGTTCAGGTGAGCCCGCCGGACAGGGGCGGCCGGGAAGCGATCCTGGAGATCCACACCCGGCAGATCCCGCTCGCCGAGGATGTGAACCTGGCCCAGGTCGCCGGTACGACCCCCGGTATGACGGGCGCCGACCTCGCCAACCTGGCCAATGAGGCTGCGCTGCTCGCGGTCAAGCGCCGGCAGTCCGAGGTCAGCCAGTCCGATCTCTCGGACGCCCTGGAGAAGGTCCAGCTGGGGGCGGAGCGCTCACTGGTCATGTCGGACGAGGAACGCCGCAGGACCGCGTACCACGAGAGCGGGCACGCCCTGCTCGGCATGGTCCAGCCCGGCGCCGACCCGGTCCGCAAGGTCACCATCGTGCCGCGCGGCCGGGCCCTGGGCGTCACCCTCTCGACGCCGGACGCCGACAAGTACTCCTACACCGAGGACTATCTCCGTGGCCGCATCATCGGTGCGCTCGGCGGCATGGCCGCCGAGCAGGTGGTCTTCGGCGTGGTCACCACCGGCGCGGAGAGCGACCTGGAACAGGTCACCAACCTGGCCAGGGGCATGGTCGGCCGCTGGGGCATGAGCCACAAGGTGGGCAGGCTGACGGCGATCCCGAGCGATGCTCAGCAGGCGTACGGGCTGTCGGCGGCCCCCGCGACGCTCGACGCGGTGGACGGCGAGATGCGGCGCATCGTCGACGAGTGCTACGAGGTGGCGTGCCGGCTCCTGAGCGAGAACCGGGACAGGCTGGACTCGCTGGCCGCGGCGCTGCTGGAGAGCGAGACGCTGGACGAGGCCGCGGCCTACCGTGCCGCCGGCATCACCCGTCCGGGCAAGTAGCGGCCGGTGCACACGCGGTTCACGGAATGGCTCAGGTGGTGCACACGAGATAGCGGAAGACGTTCGGCATCCAGATCGTGCCGTCCCGGCGCCGGTGCGGACGCAGGGCCTCCGCGACCTCTTCGGCCACCTGGTCCCGGTCCGTCGCCCGCACCGCCGTGTCGAAGAGCCGCGTCGACAGCAGCCCCCGCACCGCACTGTCCATGTCCGCGTACCCGAACGGGCACGCGACCCGGCCGGAGCCGTCCGGATTCAGTCCGGCCCGGAACGCCACTTCTTCCAGATCGTCCCGGCTCCATGGCCGCCAGCCGCCCGTGCGCGGCGCCCGCGACCCGTCGGAGAGCCGGCCCGCCACCCGAAGCACCGGCGCCGTCGCGCACCGCTCCGGCGGACCCCACCCGGTCAGTACGACCGTGCTGCCCCGGGCGGCCAGCGGTACGGCGGACCGCAGCGCGTCCACGAGTTCTTCCCCGTCGCCGGACGAGCAGCCGATCGGGGTGAACGCGGTGAGCAGGTTGTACGGCGTTCCGTCGGCAGGGGCGGCTGCGGACGGATCGCCGTCCAGGAGCCGCGGATGCCCGGCCGACGGCCCGGCGTCACTCCCCGGACCGGGCAGCAGCCGGGCCCGGGCGAGGGCCAGTCGTTCGGGGTCGGCGTCGACGCCGGTGACGAGTGCCCCGCGCGCGGCCGCGATCAGCAGCGCGAGACCGGAGCCGCAGCCGAGGGAGAGCAGCCGGGTGCCGCTTCCCACCTCGAGCCGTTCGTACACCGCTTCGTACAGCGGTGCGAGCATCCGCTCCTGAATCTCGGCCCAGTCCCGGGCACGGTCACCGGAGTTCACCGGGGTGGCCGTGCGCGCGTAGCTGTGGTGCCGGACGAGCGTTGGTGTCATGGAAGCGCCCCAATCCGCCGAGAGGTCGGTCATGTCCGATCGGTCGTTCCCCGAGTGGATGTCCCCCTGTGCGTGTGCGCCGCTCCCCCCGTATGTCAGAGAACTGCGCATCCGCGCCCGCGTCCAGGGGTCTGATGGCAATGCTTGCGTGCTCCGGTGGTGCGCCCATGGGGACGGCCCGTGGAAGCAGGGCCCGTCGCCCTGTGTGGTGGGCGGTGTCGCCGTACGATGCGCGCCATGGCAAAGGCACCCGTTCTCACGCCCCAGGCCGAGGACTTTCCCCGCTGGTACCAGGATCTGATCAACAAGGCCGAACTCGCGGACAACGGTCCGGTGCGCGGCACCATGGTCATCCGGCCGTACGGATACGGTCTGTGGGAGCGGATGCAGCAGGAGATGGATGCCCGTATCAAACAGGCGGGCGCCCGGAACGCCTACTTCCCGCTCTTCATCCCCCAGTCTTACCTGACACGCGAAGCCGAGCATGTCGAGGGCTTCGAGCCGGAGCTCGCGATCGTGACCCACGCCGGTGGAAAAGAGCTCGAAGAGCCAGTGGTGGTGCGGCCGACGTCCGAAACGATCATCAACGAGTACTTCTCGAAGTGGGTGCAGAGCTACCGGGATCTGCCGCTGCTGATCAACCAGTGGGCGAACGTCGTGCGCTGGGAGATGCGCCCGAGGGTCTTTCTCCGCACGACGGAATTTCTCTGGCAGGAGGGCCACACCGCCCACGCCACCTACGAGGAGGCGCGGGAGTACGCGGCGTACATCCACCGGGACGTCTACGCGGACTTCATGGTCAATGTGCTGGGCATCGATGTGGTCCTCGGCCGCAAGACCCCCGCCGAGCGGTTCGCCGGGGCCGTCAACACCCTGACGCTCGAAGGGATGATGCGGGACGGCAAGGCCCTGCAGATGGGTACGAGCCATGAGCTCGGCACCAACTTCGCCCAGGCCTTCCACACCAGCTACCTGTCCAGGGAAGGCAGGCAGGAACTGGTCTGGCAGACCTCGTGGGGCTCGTCGACCCGTATGGTCGGCGGGCTGATCATGGCGCACGGCGACGATCACGGCCTCCGGGTGCCGCCGCGGCTCGCGCCCGTCCAGGCGGTCGTCCTGGCGATCAAGGGGGACGAAGCGGTGCTGGCCGCGGTCCGGTCCACCGGGGAGCGGCTGCGCGCCGCGGGGATCAGGACCGAGGTCGACGACCGCACCGACACCCCGTTCGGCCGCCGCGCGGTCGACTGGGAGCTGAAGGGCGTGCCGGTACGGATCGAGATCGGCCCGCGCGATCTGGAGAACGGCACCGCGATGCTGGCCCGGCGCATCCCCGGCGGGAAGGCGCCGGTCGCGATCGAGGCCCTGCCCGCGCTGCTTCCGGCGGTCCTCGAGGAGGACCAGGCGACGCTGCTGAGGGAGTCCCGGAGCCGGCGCGAGTCGTCCACCAGCGAGGTCGCGTCCGTCGACGAGGCCGTGGAGGCGGCGGCCGCGGGCGGCTGGGCGCGTATCGACTGGTCGGCCCTCGGTGCGGCGGGGGAGGCCCGGCTCGCGGAGCACGGGGTGTCCGTACGGTGTCTGGTCGCCGAGGACGGGTCGGTGCCGGACGCGGACGATGCCCCCGGTACTGTCGCTCTGGTGGCGCGCGCCTACTGACGCGAAGCCGCTCGGCACACCGGCGTACGGTCGCCGCCTACACGTCCGGGCGTACGGGTCGCTACGTACCACCTTGGTGTGAGCTGTGAGACTTCTCCGCAGATCTGCGCACCCGCCCTCGTCGAGACGCATCAACGGCAACTGACTGGTACGTGCAAATTATTTGGGATGGCCCGGAATCGGAACACCTGGGCACTCGCGCTCGTTGTCACGACGTGAGCACGACACCACCTGTACTTGCCGCAGAGCTGGCGCAGGCGTGGGCCGACATTCAGCGGTACCACCCCGAGCTGCCGGATCTAGCCGCGCCCGAGTCCCTGATCGGAGAGTCCTCGTCCGCCTGTGGCGCCGAGCTCTCCTTCGAACGACTGCTGCACGAGGCAGTCCATGGCATCGCCGCCGCGAGAGGTGTCCGCGACACCTCCCGCGCCGGCCGCTACCACAACCGCAGATTCCTCGCGATCGCCGAGGAGCTGGGCCTCGACCATGCCGAGGAGCCCCACCCCAGCAGTGGCTTCTCGCTGGTCACGCTCAATCCTGAGGCGAAGCGCAGGTACCGCCCGACGATCGAGCGGCTGCAGCGCGCCCTCAAGGCGCATACGGTCGCCACCGCCGCCGACACCAAGCGTTCCTTCCGCGGCCCGGCCGCCCGGCACGGCTCCTCCGGAGGAGGCGTCCGCGTCAAGGCCGTCTGCGACTGCGGACGCAATGTGCGAGTCGTCCCGTCGGTCCTGGCGCAGGCGCCGATCGTCTGCGGTGGCTGCGGAAAGCCGTTCCGTATCCCGGAAGCCGCGGTCGCGGTGGGGTGACCCGATGTGGTGTGGCACAATGGCTAGCTGTACTCGACAGTCGCACAGGACCCCTCTCTCCTCCGGCTGACGCGTCCATCGGGCACCCGAGTACCGCAACCCCACGTGGCATCTTCGTTGTGCCCAACCACGTCATAGACCAGGAGACACCACTTCCGTGGCAGTCAAGATCAAGCTGAAGCGTCTGGGCAAGATCCGTTCGCCTCACTACCGCATCGTCGTCGCCGACTCCCGTACCCGCCGTGACGGCCGGGCCATCGAGGAGATCGGCCTGTACCACCCGGTGCAGAACCCCTCGCGCATTGAGGTCAACTCGGAGCGCGCGCAGTACTGGCTGTCCGTCGGCGCCCAGCCGACCGAGCCGGTTCTCGCGATCCTGAAGCTCACCGGTGACTGGCAGGCCCACAAGGGTCTTCCGGCCCCCGCGCCGCTGCTGCAGCCGGAGCCCAAGGCGGACAAGCGCGCCCTGTTCGAGGCCCTGGCCAAGGACACCGGCGAGGAGTCCAAGGGCGAGGCCATCACGCAGAAGGCGAAGAAGGCCGACAAGAAGGCGGACGAGGCTGCTGACGCGGCTGCGTCCACCGAGTCGACCGAGGCCTGAGCATGCTCGAGGAGGCTCTCGAGCACCTCGTGAAGGGCATCGTCGACAACCCCGACGATGTGCAGGTCGCCTCGCGCAACCTGCGCCGTGGTCGCGTACTCGAGGTCAGGGTTCACCCCGATGATCTCGGTAAGGTGATCGGCCGCAACGGCCGCACCGCACGAGCACTGCGTACCGTCGTGGGCGCCATCGGCGGCCGTGGCATCCGCGTCGACCTCGTCGATGTGGATCAGGTTCGCTGACAGAGTTGAACACCGGCACGGGCCGGGGAGGGCCATGCGCCCACCCCGGCCCGTCGTCGTATGACAGGAGAGACACAAGGTGCAGTTGGTAGTCGCGCGGATCGGCCGTGCCCACGGCATCAAGGGCGAGGTCACCGTCGAGGTGCGTACGGACGAACCGGAGCTGCGGCTCGCGCCCGGGGCCGTACTCGCCACCGAACCGGCCGGCGCCGGACCGCTGACGATCGAGACCGGCCGGGTGCACAGCGGACGTCTGCTGCTCCGCTTCGAGGGCGTACGCGACCGTACGGCTGCCGAGGCCCTGCGCAACACACTCCTGATCGCCGAGGTCGACCCGGCGGAACTCCCCGAGGACCCCGAGGAGTTCTACGACCATCAGCTCATGGACCTCGACGTGGTTCTCGCCGACGGCACCGAGATCGGCCGGATCACCGAGATCACGCATCTGCCGTCCCAGGATCTCTTCATCGTCGAGCGGCCGGACGGCAGCGAGGTGATGATCCCCTTCGTCGAGGAGATCGTCACCGAGATCGATCTGGAGGAGCAGCGCGCGGTGATCACCCCGCCGCCCGGTCTGATCGACGAGAGCCAGGCCGTGATCGCCTCCTCGCGCGACGAAGAGGGCGACGAGGACGAGGCGTCCGAGTCCGGGAAGGACGCCTGATGCGCCTCGACGTCGTCACGATCTTCCCGGAGTACCTGGAACCGCTGAACGTCTCCCTCGTCGGCAAGGCCCGCGCGCGCGGCCGCCTCGATGTGCACGTGCACGACCTGCGGGACTGGACGTACGACCGTCACAACACGGTCGACGACACCCCGTACGGCGGCGGCCCCGGCATGGTCATGAAGACCGAGCCGTGGGGCGAGGCACTGGACGACGCCCTGGCGGGCGGGTACGAGGCCGGGGCGCACTCCCCGGTCCTCGTGGTGCCGACACCCAGTGGCCGTCCGTTCACCCAGGAGCTCGCCGTCGAGCTCTCCGAGCGGCCTTGGCTGATCTTCACGCCGGCCCGCTACGAGGGCATCGACCGGCGGGTGATGGACGAGTACGCGACCCGCATGCCGGTCGTCGAGGTGTCCATCGGGGACTATGTGCTGGCCGGCGGGGAAGCCGCGGTGCTGGTGATCACGGAGGCGGTGGCCCGGCTGCTGCCCGGTGTGCTCGGCAACGCCGAGTCGCACCAGGACGACTCCTTCGCCCCCGGCGAGATGGCCAATCTGCTGGAGGGGCCCGTCTACACCAAACCGCCCGAGTGGCGCGGCAGGGGTGTCCCGGACGTCCTGCTCAGCGGTCACCACGGGAAGATCGCACGCTGGCGGCGGGACGAGGCGTTCCGTCGTACCGCGCTCAACCGGCCCGATCTCATCGAGCGCTGCGAGGCGAGCGGCTTCGACAAGAAGGACCGCGAGATCCTCTCCATCCTCGGCTGGTCGCCGGAGCCCGGTGGCCGATTTTGGCGCAGGCCCGAGGCCGTGGAAGAATAGGCCGCTGCTGTACGTCCGGCGTGCGCCCCTGCCACAGGGGGAACGACGCCCGCCCGACGCGATCAGCACCCCTCATCTCCTCACTATCTCCCGTCGATGACCTGTGGCATCGGCGAAGAAAGCAGACAACATGGCTTCCCTGCTCGATGGCGTCAACGCCGCATCGCTGCGTACCGACGTCCCGGCGTTCCGCCCCGGCGACACCGTCAACGTCCACGTCCGAGTGATCGAGGGCAACCGCTCCCGTATCCAGCAGTTCAAGGGCGTAGTCATCCGTCGCCAGGGTTCGGGCGTCAGCGAGACCTTCACGGTCCGCAAGGTCTCCTTCAGCGTCGGCGTCGAGCGCACCTTCCCGGTGCACAGCCCGATCTTCGAGAAGATCGAGCTCGTCACCCGCGGTGACGTCCGTCGCGCCAAGCTGTACTACCTCCGTGAGCTGCGCGGCAAGGCTGCGAAGATCAAGGAGAAGCGCGACAACTGAGCTAACTCCCAGGTCCACAGGACGGCCGGATAAGCTCTGGCCCCGATGGACACGGAAGCCAAGCCCTCGGAGCGCGACCGCTCCTCCGCACCCGCAGCAGGGTCGGAGGAGAGGCCGCGCTCTTCGCGTATCCCGGACCGGTTGACCGCCTCGATCTCGTGGCGGCGGACGGCCGCACTCGGAGCCGTCTGCTCGGTCTTCGTGCTGCTCCTCAGCGCCTTCGTGGTGCAGCCCTTCCTGATTCCCAGCGGCTCGATGGAGCCGACACTGCGAGTGGGGGACCGGGTGCTGGTCAATAAATTGGCGTACCGTTTCGGCTCCGTACCGCAGCGCGGCGATGTGGTGGTATTCGACGGCACCGGATCGTTCGTGCAGGAAGCCCCCCAGGAGAATCCCGTCACCGGGCTGCTGCACGGCGTGGCAGCGTCCCTGGGGCTGGCAGAACCTGCCGAGACCGACTACGTGAAGCGGGTGGTGGGCGTGGGAGGCGACCGGGTGGTCTGCTGCGACAAGCGCGGAAGGGTCGAGGTGAACGGCCGGCCGGTCGACGAGGACTATCTGTATCCGGGAGATGCGCCGTCCGGGGTGCGCTTCGACATCGTCGTGCCCGACGGCACGTTGTGGATGATGGGCGACCACCGCAGCAATTCGCGCGATTCGCGTGACCACCTGGGAGAGCCGGGCGGTGGCATGGTCCCGGTCGACATGGTGATCGGAAGGGTGGACTGGATCGGCTGGCCGCCGGGCAGGCTGGGCTCGCTGCCGGACAGTGCCGCCTTCGCCGGCGTACGGGTGACGGGCGGGGCCCATGGGTAACCGCGGGCGGCAACAGGACGGGTCCGACCCCGGGATACCGCTGCCGACCGGCAGTCGGCCGACCGCCGCGCGCTCCCTGCCGACCAGGGCGGAACGGCGCAAGCTGGCCCGCAAGGTCAAGCGGCGGCGGCGCAGGTCGGCCGTGCGGGAGATCCCCCTCCTCATCACCGTGGCGCTGCTGATCGCGCTCGTGCTGAAGACCTTCCTGGTGCAGGCCTTCGTGATCCCGTCGGGGTCGATGGAGCAGACCATCCGGATCGGCGACCGGGTGCTCGTGGACAAACTGACGCCCTGGTTCGGATCCAGGCCCCAGCGCGGCGATGTCGTCGTCTTCAAGGACCCGGGTGGCTGGTTGAAGCAGGAGAACGTCGGAAAGAAGGACTCGCCCGTCGTCGTCAAGCAGGTGAAGGAGGCGCTGACCTTCATCGGGCTGCTGCCGTCCGACGACGAACAGGATCTGATCAAGCGGGTGGTCGCGGTCGGCGGTGACACCGTGAAGTGCTGCGACAAGGACGGCCGGATCACCGTCAACGGCGTACCGCTGGACGAGTCATATCTGCATCCCGGTAATCCGCCCTCCCTCATCAAATTCGAGGTAAAGGTTCCGGCCGGCCGGATCTTTGTGATGGGCGATCATCGGTCCAATTCGGCCGATTCGCGCTATCACCTGGACGAGCCGGAACACGGCACGGTTTCCGAGAACGAGGTCGTGGGACGGGCTGTGGTGATCGCCTGGCCCTTCGGGCACTGGCGAAAACTGGAGGAACCGGCGACATTCGACTCGGTCCCTGACGCGCGCGCCGGGACGGCTGCTGCGTCGGGCCTGTCGAATAGTGTGTCGTCCAAGGATCCCAACGGAGTGATCCCTCTCCCGACCCCTGCGGAACTCCCGCTCGTTATGGGAGTGGTGGGCCTGCACCGGCTAGGGCGCAGGCGGTGGCACGGAGTAAGGAGTGGATGTGGGGGATTTGGCGGTCGGCGCACGATCCGGACACGACGAACCCGAGGACCGGCCGGACAATCCGGAGAGCGTCGAGTCCGCCGGGGCGGCGGACAGCGCGGAGGGTGACGGCGACTCTTCGAACGGCGGCAGTACGTCCCAGAAGAAGCCACGCTCCTTCTGGAAGGAGCTGCCCCTGCTCATCGGCATCGCGCTTGTTCTCGCGCTGCTGATCAAGACGTTTCTGGTGCAGGCGTTCTCGATCCCCTCGGACTCGATGCAGAACACGCTCCAGCGGGGCGACCGCGTGCTGGTCGACAAGCTGACCCCTTGGTTCGGCGCGGAGCCCAAGCGCGGCGAGGTCGTGGTCTTCCACGACCCGGGCGGCTGGCTGGAGGACACCCAGACGCCCAATCCGAATGTCGTGCAGAAGTTCCTCAGCTTCATCGGACTGATGCCGTCCGTCGAGGAGAAGGACCTGATCAAGCGGGTCATCGGAGTCGGCGGCGACACGGTGGAGTGCAAGAAGAACGGCCCGGTCACCGTCAATGGCAAGGCACTGGACGACCCGTCGTTCATCTTCCCGGGAAACACCCCCTGCAATGACGAGCCGTTCGGCCCGATCAAGGTGCCCGAGGGCCGGATCTGGGTGATGGGCGACCACCGCCAGAACTCCCTCGACTCCCGCTATCACCAGGAGCTGCCGGGCGGCGGCACGGTCTCCAACGACGAGGTCGTCGGCCGGGCCATCGTCGTGGCGTGGCCGATCAACCGCTGGGCGACCCTGCCCGTCCCGAAGACCTTCGACCAGCCGGGGATCAACGACCAGTCGGGGATCAACACGGCGATGGGCCTGGCTCCGGGAGCACTCGGTGCAGCCGGAGCGCTGCCCCTCGTGTTGTGGCGTCGCAGGAGGCTGACCAGCGGGCGTACCGCCGGGTAGGGTGCCGACTCGGATCAGCGATTGTCGATCTCCGAGGTGGGGGACGCTGGGATGAGTGGAACAGGACGTACGGATGACGGCCATGGCCGGCTCGGCAGCATGCTGTCGGGGCTGGCCGTGGCCGTCGGCTGTGTGCTCTTCCTCGGCGGCTTCGCCTGGGGAGCCGTGGTGTACAAGCCGTACACCGTGCCGACCGAGTCGATGACACCGACGGTGCACGCCGGCGACCGGGTGCTCGCACAGCGGATCGACGGCAGCGAGGTGCACCGGGGCGACGTGGTGGTCTTCACCGATCCGGTGTGGGGTGACATGCCGATGGTGAAGCGGGTCGTCGGGATCGGCGGCGACAAGATCGCCTGCTGCGACAAGGGCCGGCTCACCGTCAACGGCAAACCCATTGAGGAACCGTATCTGCGGACCAAGGGCCTCGCCTCGGCGAACGACTTCACCGCGGATGTTCCCAAGGGGCAGCTCTTCCTGCTCGGGGACGAGCGCAGCGCCTCGCTGGACTCCCGGGTCCACCTGGACGACCCGGGGCAGGGTTCCGTGCCGCGCAGCGCGGTGCAGGCCCGGGTGGACGCCATCGCCTGGCCGCTGGGCGGCATGGTTCAACGGCCGCAGACCTTCGCTTCCTTCCCCGGTGGGGTGTCGTCGCCCGGCCCGCTGCGACTGCAGCTTTGGGCCGTGGTGGCGGGTGTGGTGCTCATCCTCGGTGGTGCCGCATCCGGCCCGATCGCGGCACGGTCCGCGCGGTCGGCACGGAACAAGCGCGAAAGGGTGCCTGCCGGTGCGCGTTGAGGAGCGGAAGGTCGCCAGGGTGGTGCTCCTGGACCCCGACGACCGCATTCTTCTGATGCATGGGTTCGAGCCGGAGGACCCCGAGAGCACCTGGTGGTTCACCCCCGGCGGCGGTCTGGAGGGCGACGAGACCCGGGAACAGGCCGCGCTGCGGGAGCTCGCGGAGGAGACCGGGATCACCGATGTCCAGCTGGGCCCGCTGCTCTGGCAGCGGATGTGCTCGTTCCCGTTCGACGGGCGTCGCTGGAAGCAGGATGAGTGGTACTTCCTGGCACGTACGACGCAGATCGCCACCGATACCAGTGGGCTGACCGGGCTGGAGCAGCGCAGCGTCGCGGGTCTGAGGTGGTGGACCTCCGCCGAACTGTCGGTGGCGCGTGAGACGGTGTACCCGACCAGACTCGCCGAGCTGCTGCGCACGCTGCTCGACGAGGGTCCTCCGCGTACGCCACTGGTTCTGGCCCCCGAAATCGCCTAAGCGCCCAGGGGTGCCGGAGCCTGGCGCACAATGGGGGCACGCACGGCTGAAGGGGAACATGCCAATGAGCGCCGAGGACCTCGAAAAGTACGAGACCGAGATGGAGCTGAAGCTCTACCGGGAGTACCGAGATGTCGTCGGTCTGTTCAAATATGTGATCGAGACCGAACGGCGCTTCTACCTCACCAACGACTACGAGATGCAGGTGCACTCGGTTCAGGGTGAGGTGTTTTTCGAAGTGTCCATGGCGGACGCCTGGGTCTGGGACATGTACCGGCCCGCACGGTTCGTCAAGCAGGTACGGGTGCTGACGTTCAAGGACGTCAACATCGAGGAGCTCAACAAGAGCGATCTCGAACTTCCGGGTGGCTGAGCCCGCTCTGCGTGCTCTTCAGCGGGATGGATTCCCACTTCCGGGTGGCTGAGTTATCCACAATCCCGAAGTTGTCCACCAAGATCCACCAGCTGGGACCGGACGCGTCAGAGTCGGTGCCGGAGGTGGTGCCGATATGAACGCACGGGGGGCACTCGGGCGGTACGGCGAGGATCTGGCGGCGCGGCTGCTGACCGATGCCGGCATGTCCGTACTGGAACGGAACTGGCGCTGTCGTGCCGGTGAGATCGACATCGTCGCGATGGACGGCGACGCACTGGTGGTCTGCGAGGTGAAGACCCGCAGGGCGGGTGCCTTCGAGCATCCGATGGCAGCCGTCACACCGGTCAAGGCGGAGCGGCTGCGACGACTGGCCGGGATCTGGCTCCACCGGCACGGCGGCCCGCCGCCCGGTGGGGTCCGGATCGACCTGGTCGGCGTGGTGCTGCCCAGGCGCGGAGCACCCGTGGCCCAGCATGCGCGGGGGGTGGCCTGATGGGGTTCGCGCGGGCATGTTCGGTGGCCCTTGTCGGCGTCGAGGGCGTCGTGGTGGAGGTCCAGGCGGACCTGGAGGCGGGGGTGGCCGCATTCACCCTGGTGGGGCTGCCGGACAAGAGCCTGGTGGAGAGCCGGGACCGGGTCAGGGCCGCGGTGGTGAACTCCGGGGCCGAGTGGCCGCAGAAGAAGCTCACGGTGGGCCTGTCACCGGCCTCCGTACCCAAGGGCGGCTCCGGTTTCGATCTGGCGGTTGCCTGTGCCGTGCTGGGCGCGGCCGAGCGGATCGACCCGGCCTCCATCGCGGATGTGGTGATGATCGGTGAGCTCGGGCTGGACGGCCGGGTGCGGCCGGTGCGCGGCGTGCTGCCTGCCGTGCTCGCCGCGGCGGAGGCCGGGTACCGCCAGGTCGTCGTGCCCGAGCAGACCGCGGGGGAGGCGGCGCTGGTGCCCGGGGTCTCGGTCCTCGGGGTACGAAGCCTGCGGCAGCTGCTCGCGGTGCTCTGCGACGAGCCGGTGCCGGACGAGCGGCAGGCTCACGACGAGGGGCGCCCCGACACCATGCTGGCCGGGCTGATGGTGCCGGGCGCGGGTATCGGCACAGGGCTCGCCCGGGTGCCCGGGCAAGGTGATGGCAACCCACCGGATCTGGCGGATGTGGCGGGGCAGGAGCGGCCCCGCAAGGCGCTGGAGGTTGCCGCGGCAGGCGGTCATCATCTGCTGCTCTCCGGACCGCCGGGCGCCGGCAAGACCATGCTGGCCGAGCGGCTGCCGGCGATTCTGCCGACGCTGACCAGGAAGGAGTCCCTGGAAGTCACCGCGGTGCACTCGGTGGCAGGCATTCTGCCGCCGGGGGAACCACTGGTCACCCGGGCGCCGTACTGCGCACCGCACCACTCGGCGACCATGCAGTCGCTGGTGGGCGGGGGAAACGGGCTGCCGCGGCCCGGTGCGGTCTCTCTGGCCCACCGGGGGATTCTCTTTCTGGACGAGGCGCCGGAATTCTCCGTGCGGGCGCTGGACGCGCTGCGCCAGCCGCTGGAGTCGGGGCATGTGGTGGTGGCACGCAGCGCCGGGGTGGTGCGGCTGCCCGCCAGATTCCTGATGGTGCTGGCCGCCAATCCCTGCCCCTGTGGCCGGCACACCCTCAGCGGTGCCGGTTGCGACTGCGCGCCCTCGACGGTCCGGCGCTATCAGGCGAGACTCTCCGGGCCGTTGCTGGACCGGGTGGATCTGAGGGTGGTTGTCGACCCGGTCAGGCGCGAGGACCTGATGGGGCAGGGCGGCAGGGGTGAGTCGACGGCCACCGTCGCGGCCCGGGTCCGGGAGGCCAGGGCGCGGGCGGCGGACCGCTTGGCCGGCACCGTGTGGACCACCAACAGCGAAGTGCCCGGCCATGAGCTGCGGACCCGGCTGGTCGTGGCGCCGGGCGCGCTGATGGAGGCCGAACGGGACATGGAACGGGGCGCGCTCACCGCACGGGGCCTGGACCGGGTGCTCAGGGTGGCGTGGACGGTTGCCGATCTGCGCGGTGCCGACCGCCCGGAGGCCTCCGACATCGCGGTGGCGCTGGAACTGCGGACCGGGATCCCACGGGGCGCCTTGACGAAGGCCGGAGCGTCATGAACCCGCGGACGGGCCCTGGGCAGGGACAGGAACCGGGGTGCCTTCCGGCGCGGGACCCGGAGCGGGGCGTGGGGCCGGGGGTGGTGGTGAGCGATCGGGAACGGCTGGCGCGGGCTGCACTGACCCGCATCCTGGAGCCGGGGGACGAGCGCGGCGGCCGCTGGCTGCGCGAGGTCGGTGCCGTCGAACTGCTACGCCGGATCGCCACCAGGGACGGAGCCGCGGAGCGGCTGAGCGGAATGACTCCGAAACGCCTGGACGGATACCGGCTACGGGCCGAGAGCGCCGAGCCCGAGCGGGACCTGGCGGCGGTCGCCGTGCTCGGCGGGCGGTTCGTCTGCCCCGGCGACCGGGAATGGCCCAGCCAGCTCGACGACCTGGCCGACGCCAGGCCGACCGGCCTCTGGGTGCGGGGGCCGCGCGATCTGCGGCTCTGGGCGCTGCGCTCGGTCGCCGTGGTCGGCAGCCGTGCCTGCACACCGTACGGATCCCATATGGCGGCGAGCCTCGGCGCGGGGCTCGCGGAGCTGGGGTGGGTGGTCGTGTCGGGAGCGGCGTTCGGGGTGGACGCGGCAGCCCATCGTGGCGCGCTCGCCGTTGACGGGGCGACGATGGCGGTCCTGGCCTGCGGGGTGGACGTCGCCTATCCCCGGGGACATGCCGAGCTGATCGGACGCATGGCGGAACAGGGGCTCGTCATCGGCGAATTACCGCCGTCCGATCATCCGACCCGCAGCAGATTCATTCTGCGGAACCGGGTCATCGCCGCGTTGACGCGTGGGACGGTCGTGGTCGAGGCCGAATACCGCAGCGGTTCACTGGTCACCGCACGCAGCGCGCAGCGGCTCGGCCGCTTCACCATGGGCGTGCCGGGCCCCGCCACCAGCGGGTTGTCAGCAGGAGTCCATGAACTCCTCCGCGGGGAGGGCGTCCTGGTGACGGATGCCTCGGAAGTCGCCGAACTGGTGGGGGACATCGGTGAACTCGCTCCGGCCAGACGCGGCCCCGTGCACCCCAGGGACCTGCTGGACGCGGTCTCCGCCAGGGTTCTCGACGCGCTGCCGCTCCGCGGCGCCGTCGGCGGGCGCGATGTGGCCCGCGGCGCGGGCACCAGCATCGATGAAGCGCTCGGCAGACTGTACGAACTGCACTCACTGGGGTTCGTCGAACGTGATGGCGATGGATGGCGGTTGACGCCGCGACCGACATGCAATGACGACGCACGGCGAGGCGGTACTTGACCTGGAGCATTCGGGTGAAAAGGTGATGCCGATGACCTCGGCGGATCCTTCAGCGACGCCTCCGGGGCCGACGCGCATGGCGACGGCCCCGGACCTCAGTCATGTTCGATCGGCCGGAATCGCACTGCGCCGATCCATTGTCCTGCGCGGACCGCGATACCTCAGTCACGCTACGCTCACATGAATTCCGACTCCGACACAAGTCCCCCAGCACTTCACAGCAGAACGGCTCAAGGCACCACATGCCCCAGCACACCTCCGGGTCTGACCGCGCGGCAGTACCACCGGCTGCGCGTGGCACTGTGCGCCCCCCTGCCCCCTCCTCGCTCGACGAGTTGTGGCGTTCATACAAGTCCACGGGCGACGAGCGGCTGCGGGAGCAGCTGATCCTGCACTACTCGCCATTGGTGAAGTACGTCGCGGGCCGGGTGAGTGTGGGCCTGCCTTCCAATGTCGAGCAGGCGGACTTCGTCTCCTCAGGGGTGTTCGGACTGATCGACGCGATCGAGAAGTTCGACATCGAGCGCGCGATCAAGTTCGAGACGTACGCGATCACCCGCATCCGTGGCGCGATGATCGACGAACTCCGTGCGCTGGACTGGATCCCACGCTCGGTGCGCCAGAAGGCGCGGGCCGTGGAACGCGCCTATGCCACGCTGGAAGCGCAGCTGCGACGCACCCCTTCCGAGCCGGAGGTCGCTGCGGAGATGGGCATCGCACTGGAGGAACTGCACGCGGTTTTCAGCCAGTTGTCGCTGGCGAACGTTGTCGCGCTGGAGGAACTGCTGCATGTCGGCGGCGAGGGCGGTGACCGGTTGAGCCTGATGGACACGCTGGAGGACACCGCCGCCGACAATCCGGTGGAGGTCGCCGAGGACCGTGAGCTCAGACGGCTGCTCGCCCGGGCGATCAATACGCTTCCGGAGCGCGAGAAGACGGTTGTCACGCTGTACTACTACGAGGGCCTCACCCTCGCCGAGATCGGCAATGTGCTCGGGGTGACCGAGAGCCGTGTGAGCCAGATCCACACCAAGTCGGTACTGCAACTGCGCGCGAAACTGGCCGACGCCGGACGCTGATACCACCGGTGACCGCTGCCGCCCATGGCTGCTTCGGCCACTGATCGGGGCCGCACCCACCCTCTTGAGCACCAGTCGCCGTAGAGTGGACGCGTGCCCAGGATTCGAGCGGCCTCGGTGGCCGAGCACCGGACCATGCAGCGCGGCGCCCTCCTGGACGCCGCCCGCTCCCTGCTGTCCGAGGGGGGTACGGAGGCGCTGACCTTCCCCGCCCTCGCCGAACGTACGGGCCTTGCCCGGTCCTCCGTCTACGAGTACTTCCGCTCCCGTGCGGCTGTCGTCGAAGAGCTCTGCGCCGTTGACTTCCCCGTCTGGGCGGCCGAGGTCGAGAACGCGATGGAGCAGGCCACCACGCCCGTGGGCAAGATCGAGGCCTACGTACGACGGCAACTCGACCTCGTCGGAGACCGCCGCCACCGGGCGGTCGTCGCGATCTCGGCGAGCGAGCTGGACGCGGGCGCACGCGAGAAGATCCGGGCCGCGCACGGCGGGCTGATCGCCATGATCGTCGAGGCGCTCGGCGATCTCGGCCACGAGCAGCCGAGGCTGGCGGCGATGCTGTTGCAGGGCTCGGTGGACGCCGCGGTGCGGCGTATCGAACTCGGCGTGGCGGAGGAGCCGGCCGTGATCGCGGACACCGCCGTCGCCATGGTCCTGCGAGGCGTGCAGGGCGTACAGGACTGACGTCGTTGCCGCGCCGCGGCAACGACGAACAGAGCGCCGGGGGCGGCGAGCCCGTCCCCGGTCCCTTCGGTCGAGGGCCGGGACTCCGGCACGCCGAACACCGGCAGCAGCCGGGACGGACCCCGTCGCAGCAGCTCCGGCGGCAGCAGCGACAGCGGATCCAGATATGCGTCGGCGCGCCGCAGCCCCCAGTGCAGACAGCCCGATGCGCAGTGGAAGGGCCCCGCCTCCACGACCGCCACCACTTGTCCTGCCGTCACCTTCTCGTCCTTGGCGACCAGCGCGCGCACCGGCTCGTACGTGGTCCGTAGCGGCGGATCGCCGGTTCCGGCCACCTCGATCGCCACCACCCCACGCCCCGCCACACGCCCTGCGAACGAGACTCGGCCCGAGGCCGCGGCGAGAACCGCCGTGCCCGGCTCTGTGGCGAGATCCACCCCCCGGTGGCCCCGTCCGTAGGCGCTGGCCGGCGGCTCCCATCCCCGTACGACCGCAGGCCGCCCGGCAAGCGGCCACAACCGGGCACCGTCCGGCCGGGGCGCCGGTGAGGGAGCGGGTGCGGGGGCGGCGGCAGGTGTGGGAGCAGGCGCCGACTCTTCGGCTGCCGCGACCGGCGCGCCGCACAGCACGGCGAGAAGGGCCGGCACTGCCACGAGCGCGGCCTCGCAGAAGCGGAATCTGTGCCGGTGAAGGGAAACGGTCGGATCCGGTGTGCATCGCATGGCAGAACCGTCCCGCAGCGCTCGGAATCGCGGGGATCATGAACCGGATCTGTGGACTACCGACCGGTTGTGGACAGCGCCGTCACCCGGCACCCGACCTGTCCCGTACACTTCCTATGGCGATCCGGGTCACCGGGTCGACTTCGCACGCCCCGCCACCTCCCTCTCTGCGGACGGTGGCCGCGCTCCTCGGTCCCTTGTGGCACGGCGCGTCGGGGCGTCAGGCGCGACAGCAATCCTGCGGTCGCGACAACCGAGCACCTCAAGGAGTACGGCCATGGCCGTCGTCACGATGCGGGAGCTGCTGGAAAGCGGCGTCCACTTCGGTCACCAGACCCGTCGCTGGAACCCGAAGATGAAGCGCTTCATCTTCACCGAGCGCAACGGCATCTACATCATCGACCTGCTCCAGTCGCTGTCGTACATCGACCGCGCCTACGAGTTCGTCAAGGAGACCGTCGCCCACGGCGGCTCCATCATGTTCGTCGGTACCAAGAAGCAGGCCCAGGAGGCCATTGCCGAGCAGGCGACGCGCGTCGGCATGCCGTACGTCAACCAGCGTTGGCTCGGTGGCATGCTCACCAACTTCTCCACCGTCTACAAGCGCCTTCAGCGTCTGAAGGAGCTCGAGCTCATCGACTTCGAGGACGTGGCCGCCTCCGGCCTCACGAAGAAGGAGCTCCTGGTTCTCTCCCGCGAGAAGGCCAAGCTGGAGAAGACCCTCGGTGGTATCCGCGAGATGCAGAAGGTGCCGAGCGCCGTCTGGATCGTCGACACCAAGAAGGAGCACATCGCCGTCGGTGAGGCGCGCAAGCTCCACATCCCGGTCGTCGCGATCCTCGACACCAACTGCGACCCCGACGAGGTCGACTACAAGATTCCGGGCAACGACGACGCGATCCGCTCCGTCACCCTGCTCACCCGCGTGATCGCCGACGCCGTCGCCGAGGGCCTCATCGCCCGTTCCGGTGCCGCCACCGGTGACTCGAAGCCGGGCGAGAAGGCCGCCGGCGAGCCGCTCGCCGAGTGGGAGCGCGACCTGCTCGAGGGCGACAAGAAGGCCGACACCGAGGCGCAGACCTCTGCCGAGACCGAGAAGGTCGCGGACGCCGCCGAGACGCCGGCCGAGGCCCCCGCTGCCGAGGCTCCGGCCGCGGACGCCGAGCAGGCCTGACACCTCCGTCACGGCTGAATGACGGCGGGGGCCGGTGCCACGAGCGCCGCCCCCGCCGTCCACCCGTAGATCTTTCAGACTTCGAGAGAGAAACACAGACTCATGGCGAACTACACCGCCGCTGACGTCAAGAAGCTCCGCGAGCTGACCGGCGCCGGCATGATGGACTGCAAGAAGGCGCTCGACGAGGCCGAGGGCAACGTCGACAAGGCCGTCGAGGCGCTCCGTATCAAGGGTCAGAAGGGCGTCGCCAAGCGCGAGGGCCGTTCTGCCGAGAACGGCGCCGTCGTCTCCCTCATCTCCGAGGACAAGACCTCCGGCGTTCTGCTCGAGCTGAAGTGCGAGACGGACTTCGTCGCCAAGGGCGAGAAGTTCCAGGCCGTGGCCAACACGCTCGCCGCCCACGTCGCCGCGACCTCCCCGGCCGACCTGGCCACGCTGCTCGCCTCCGAGATCGAGGCCGGCAAGACTGTCCAGGCATACGTCGACGAGGCCAACGCCAACCTCGGCGAGAAGATCGTCCTGGACCGCTTCGCGCAGTTCACCGGCGGTTACGTGGCTGCGTACATGCACCGCACGATGCCCGACCTCCCGCCGCAGGTCGGCGTCCTGGTCGAGCTCGACAAGGAGAACGCCGAGGTCGCCAAGGACGTCGCGCAGCACATCGCCGCCTTCGCCCCGAAGTACCTCAACCGCGACGAGGTCCCGGCCGAGACGGTCGAGAACGAGCGTCGTGTCGCCGAGGCCACCTCTCGCGAGGAGGGCAAGCCCGAGGCCGCCCTTCCGAAGATCGTCGAGGGTCGCGTCAACGGCTTCTTCAAGGACGTCGTCGTCCTGGAGCAGGCGTTCGCCAAGGACAACAAGAAGTCCGTCCAGAAGGTTCTGGACGAGGCCGGTGTCACCCTGAAGCGCTTCTCGCGCATCAAGGTCGGCATCTGAGTCCGTCCGCGAACAACGGTGGACCCCGATAGGGTCTGGTGCAGTCGTCGGCCGCACACATGCCGTACGACCGCAGATCTGACGAGGAGGCCATTGCCGCTGAGGGACACCAGACCCACCGGCAATGGCCTTCTTCGTATGTGCACGAGGAGAATCTCCATGAACAAGGGCGCGGACGCCGCAACAGGTGACCACAAGCGCGACGACGGCAAGGTACCCGGGCGCTTCATGCTGAAGCTGTCCGGAGAGGCGTTCGCCGGTGGCGGGGGTCTCGGTGTCGACCCCGACGTCGTACACGCCATCGCCCGGGAAATCGCGGCAGTCGTCCGCGGCGGTGCGCAAATCGCGGTCGTCATCGGCGGCGGCAACTTCTTCCGCGGTGCCGAGCTCCAGCAGCGCGGCATGGACCGGGCCCGTTCCGACTACATGGGCATGCTCGGCACGGTCATGAACTGCCTGGCGCTCCAGGACTTCCTGGAGAAGGAAGGCATCGACTCCCGCGTCCAGACCGCCATCACCATGGGGCAGGTCGCGGAGCCGTACATCCCGCTGCGCGCCGTGCGCCACCTGGAGAAGGGCCGTGTCGTCATCTTCGGCGCCGGCATGGGGATGCCGTACTTCTCCACCGACACCACTGCCGCCCAGCGCGCCCTGGAGATCGACGCCCAGGGTCTGCTGATGGGCAAGAACGGGGTGGACGGGGTCTACGACTCCGACCCGAAGACCAACCCCGACGCGGTGAAGTTCGACGCCCTTGAGTACAGCGAGGTGCTCGCCCGCGATCTCAAGATCGCCGACGCCACCGCCATCACGCTCTGCCGTGACAACCAGCTGCCGATCCTCGTCTTCGAGCTGACCGCCACGGGCAATATCGCCCGCGCGGTCAAGGGTGAGAAGATCGGCACGCTCGTGAGTGACCAGGGCACCCGGGCCTGAGAACCGGGGGACCTTCCCTGGAAGCCGAGGGAAGGTCCGGGGCCTGCGGGGAACACCCCTGGACAGGTCCCGAAGGATGGACAACGGCCTGCCGGTCGGACACCGTGCAGGTGAGGACGCGACGCAGGACCCGCCGGGCCCGAGCACGCCGGGCCCACTCAAGACACGCAGGAGCACGTGGTGATCGAAGAAACCCTCCTTGAGGCCGAGGAGAAAATGGAGAAGGCCGTTGTCGTCGCGAAAGAGGACTTCGCGGCGATCCGTACCGGCCGTGCGCACCCGGCGATGTTCAACAAGATCGTCGCCGACTACTACGGCGCGCTGACCCCGATCAACCAGCTCGCCTCGTTCTCGGTGCCCGAGCCGCGCATGGCCGTCGTGACGCCGTTCGACAAGAGCGCGCTGCGCAACATCGAGCAGGCCATCCGCGACTCGGACCTCGGCGTCAACCCGAGCAACGACGGCAATATCATCCGGGTGACCTTCCCGGACCTCACCGAGGAGCGTCGCCGCGACTACATCAAGGTCGCGAAGACGAAGGCCGAGGACTCCAAGATCTCCATCCGGGCCGTGCGCCGCAAGGCCAAGGAGACGCTCGACAAGCTGGTCAAGGACAAGGAGTCCGGCGAGGACGAGGTGCGTCGCGCCGAGAAGGAGCTCGACGACACCACCGCGAAGTACGTCGCACAGGTTGACGAGCTGCTCAAGCACAAGGAAGCCGAGCTGCTCGAAGTCTGATGAACGACTCTTCCTGGGGCGCCCCGCAGGGAGCCGGCCGCTGGGATGCGCCCGAGACGCAGGCCGCCCCGGCGGGTCCTGCATACGATGTGCATGACGCCCAGCAGACTCGGCCCATGCCCATAGTGCCGGACGTTCCCGACGCAGGTAGAGACGCTGACGATCGTGACGACCGGGACCAGGGGGCCGCACGCCTGAGCGGCGGCCCCCTGTTCCGTGACGAGAAGCCGCAGGAGCCCATGTCCACCGCGCCACCGCCCCCGCAGAAGAAACGTGCGGGCCGTGATCTGCGATCCGCAATAGGGGTCGGTGTGGGGCTCGGCGCCGTCATCGTCGCCTCGCTGTTCATCGTGAAGGCCGTCTTCGTCGGTGTGGTCGCCGTCGCCGTCGTCGTGGGCCTGTGGGAGCTCACCTCCCGGCTGGAGGAGCGCAAGGGCATCAAGGCGCCGCTCATCCCGCTGGCGGTCGGTGGCGCGGCGATGGTGGTGGCCGGATACGCACGGGGCGCCGAGGGCGCCTGGGTCGCGATGGCGCTGACCGCGCTCGCGGTGCTCGTCTGGCGGATGACGGAGCCGCCCGAGGACTACCTCAAGGACGTCACGGCCGGCGTGTTCGCCGCGTTCTACGTACCGTTCCTGGCCACCTTCGTCGCCATGCTCCTGACCGCGGACGACGGGCCGCAGCGGGTGCTCACCTTCCTGCTGCTGACCGTGGTCAGCGACACGGGTGCGTACGCCGTCGGCTGGCGCTTCGGCAAGCACAAGCTCGCGCCGCGCATCAGTCCCGGAAAGACCCGCGAGGGCCTGTTCGGGGCCGTCGCCTTCGCGATGGTCGCCGGTGCGCTGTGCATGCAGTTCCTGATCGACGGTGGTTCCTGGTGGCAGGGACTTCTGCTGGGGCTCGCGGTCGCGGCCAGTGCCACTCTCGGTGACCTGGGCGAGTCGATGATCAAGCGGGACCTCGGGATCAAGGACATGGGCACGCTGCTGCCGGGCCACGGCGGCATCATGGACCGGCTGGACTCGCTGCTGCCGACCGCCCCGGTGGTCTGGTTGCTGATGGTGCTGTTCGTGGGTTCCGGCTGACCCCCGAGCTCTACCGTCCTGACCTGGGCTTTTGTGCGTGAGGGTCCGTTGTCCACAGGGCGGCGGGCCCTCACTGTTCTGTCTGCGACACTGGATGAACCATGCCTAAGCCCGGAGAACTCACTTTCGTCGCGCCCCGCGGAGCCAAGAAGCCGCCGCGGCACCTCGCCGACCTCACGCCCGCCGAGCGCAAGGAAGCCGTCGCCGCGATCGGCGAGAAGCCGTTCCGCGCCCAGCAGCTCTCACAGCACTACTTCGCGCGGTACGCGCACGACCCGGCCGAGTGGACCAATATCCCGGCCGGTTCGCGGGACAAGCTCGCCGAGGCGATGTTCCCCGACCTGATGTCGGTGGTCCGCCACATCAGCTGTGACGACGACACCACCCGTAAGACGCTGTGGAAGCTGCACGACGGGACGCTCGTCGAGTCCGTCCTGATGCGCTACCCGGAGCGGGTGACGATGTGCATCTCGTCGCAGGCGGGATGCGGGATGAACTGCCCGTTCTGCGCCACGGGACAGGCCGGTCTCGACCGCAATCTGTCGACCGCGGAGATCGTCCACCAGATCGTGGACGGCATGCGCGCGCTGCGCGACGGGGAGGTCCCCGGTGGTCCGGCGCGGCTCTCCAACATCGTCTTCATGGGCATGGGCGAGCCGCTCGCCAACTACAACCGGGTGGTCGGCGCGATCCGCCGGCTGACCGACCCGGAGCCGGACGGGCTGGGGCTCTCGCAGCGCGGGATCACCGTCTCCACCGTGGGCCTGGTGCCCGCGATGCTCCGCTTCGCCGACGAGGGCTTCAAGTGCCGCCTCGCCGTCTCCCTGCACGCACCGGACGACGAGCTGCGCGACACGCTCGTCCCCGTGAACACACGCTGGAAGGTGGGCGAGGTGCTGGACGCCGCGTGGGAATACGCGGAGAAGTCCGGCCGTCGCATCTCCATCGAGTACGCGCTGATCCGGGACATCAACGACCAGGCCTGGCGCGGTGACCGGCTCGGCCGGCTCCTCAAGGGCAAGCGGGTGCACGTCAATCTGATCCCGCTGAACCCGACGCCCGGCTCCAAGTGGACCGCCTCGCGGCCCGAGGACGAGAAGGCTTTCGTCGAGGCGATCGCAGCACATGGAGTGCCGGTCACCGTGCGGGACACCCGCGGCCAGGAGATCGACGGGGCCTGTGGGCAGCTGGCGGCGGCCGAGCGCTGAGGCCGGAACGGCCCGTGTAACCTGGGCCCGAAATCAACTTCATATTCCGACAGGGGAGCGCCACAGCGCTGAGAGTGCGGCACCGAGAACAGGTCGGCCGCAGACCCTCTGAACCTCGCCCGGGTCATTCCGGGTAGGAAGTTCGGTCATCAACTCATGCTGTTGCGCCCTGCCCGCTTCTCCAGGGGCGGGGCCGCGTCTCTTCCTGGCCAAAACCCAGGAGGAATCCACAATGAGCACCACGCGCAGAACCAAGCGGCTCGCGGCGACGGCTGTCGCCTCCGCGCTCGGCGTCACGGCACTTGCCGGATGCGGGAGTTCCGACACCGCGGGCGCCGGTTCCGGCGGCACGAAGAGCTCCGGTTCGAAGACCGTGACTCTCGTCAGCCATGACTCCTTCAACGCCTCCAAGGATGTGCTCAAGGAGTTCACGGAGGAGACCGGCTACACCGTCAAGGTGCTGAAGAGCGGCGACGCGGGTGTCGCGCTCAACCAGGAGATCCTGACCAAGGGCTCCCCCCGCGGCGATGTGTTCTTCGGCGTCGACAACACCCTGCTCTCCCGAGCTCTCGACAGCGGCCTCTTCACGCCGTACGAGGCGAAGGGCATCGATCAGGTGGCGGCCGACACGCAGCTGGACGGCGCCGAGCACCGGGTCACCCCGATCGACACCGGCGACATCTGCGTCAACTACGACAAGAAGTACTTCGCCGACAAGAAGCTCGCGCCGCCGCAGTCCTTCGACGACCTGGCGAAGCCCGCGTACAAGAACCTCCTCGTCACCGAGAACGCCGCGACCTCCTCGCCCGGCCTCGGCTTCCTCCTCGGCACCGTCGCCACCTACGGCGAGAAGGGCTACCAGGACTACTGGAAGAAGCTGAAGAGCAATGGCGTCAAGGTCGTGGACGGCTGGGAGCAGGCGTACAACGAGGAGTTCTCCGGTTCCGCGGGCGGCAAGAAGGCCAAGGCCGACCGGCCGCTCGTCGTCTCGTACGCCTCCAGCCCGCCCGTCGAGGTGCTGTACGCGAAGCCGCAGCCGGCCGAGGCCCCGACCGGGGTCGCCACCGGGACCTGCTTCCGGCAGATCGAGTTCGCGGGTCTGCTGGACGGCGCGAAGAACGAGGCGGGCGGCAAGGCCCTGCTGGACTTCCTGATCAGCAAGAAGTTCCAGGAGGACATGCCGCTGAACATGTTCGTGAACCCGGTCACCAAGAGCGCGGAACTGCCGGAACTCTTCACGAAGTTCGGCGCGACGGTGGACAGGCCGGCGACCGTCGCCCCCGACAACATCTCCAAGAACCGTGAGCAGTGGGTCCAGTCGTGGTCCTCGCTCGTAGTGAAGTAGCGAAGACTCCCGTACGCGGAACGGACGCGGGCGGGGGCGAGCACGGGAAGAGCGAGCACGGGGAGGGACCGCGCGGGAAGAGGCCGCGCGCCCGCTCCGGGCACGCGAACTCGGCGCGCGCAAAGGCGTGGCGGGGGAGCGCGGTGCGGCTCGGCCTGATGGCCGTGCCCGTCGCGTTCTTCGCGCTGTTCTTCGCCTATCCCGTCGCCGCGATCGTCGGCCGAGGGCTGAAGGCCGACGGCGTCTGGCAGTTCGGCCGGATCGGCGAGGTGCTGACCCGGCCGGACATTCGCGACGTCCTCTGGTTCACCACCTGGCAGGCGCTCGCCTCGACCGCGCTGACCCTGCTGATCGCGCTGCCCGGCGCCTATGTCTTCGCACGCTTCGACTTCCCCGGCAAACAACTGCTGCGGGCGGTCGTCACCGTGCCGTTCGTCCTGCCGACCGTCGTCGTCGGGACCGCCTTCCTGGCGCTGCTGGGACGCGGCGGGTTCCTCGACGAACTCTGGGGCGTACGGCTCGACACCACCGTCTGGGCAATTCTGCTCGCCCATGTCTTCTTCAACTACGCGGTGGTCGTGCGGACCGTGGGCGGGCTGTGGTCACAGCTCGACCCACGCCAGGAGGAGGCCGCCCGGGTGCTGGGCGCCGGACGGCTCGCCGCCTGGCGGCGGGTCACCCTGCCGGCCCTCGCGCCCGCCGTGGCCGCCGCCGCGCTGATGGTCTTCCTCTTCACCTTCACCTCCTTCGGGGTCGTGCAGATCCTCGGCGGCCCGGGATACTCCACGCTGGAGGTGGAGATCTACCGGCAGACCGCCCAACTGCTCGCCCTGCCGACAGCCGCCGTGCTGACGCTGGTGCAGTTCGCCGCGGTCGGCGCGATCCTCGCCGTACACGCGTGGACCGTACGGCGCAGGGAGACCGCGCTGAAGCTGGTCGACCCGGCACAGACCGCTCGCAGGCCGCACGGCGCCGGGCAGTGGGCGCTGCTCTGCGGGGTGCTGCTGACCGTGCTCGTGCTGATACTGGTGCCGCTCGGGGTGCTGGTCGAGCGCTCGCTGGACACACCCGGCGGCCATGGCTTCGACTTCTACCGCGCCCTGCGGTCCGCCGACGCCGGCGGAGGCACGTTCCTGGTCGCCCCGCTCGAAGCGATCTGGAACTCATTGCAGTACGCGCTGGTCGCGACCGTCATCGCGCTGGTCATCGGCGGGCTCGCCGCCGCGGCGCTGACCCGGCGCGCGGGGCGGCTCGTCCGCGGCTTCGACGCCTTGCTGATGCTGCCGCTCGGGGTGTCCGCGGTCACCGTCGGCTTCGGCTTTCTGATCACCCTGGACAAGCCGCCGCTGGATCTGCGGACTTCCTGGATTCTGGTGCCGCTCGCCCAGGCGCTGGTCGGTGTGCCCTTCGTCGTACGGACCATGCTGCCGGTCCTGCGGGCGGTGGACGGCCGGCTGAGGGAGGCGGCCACGGTGCTCGGGGCGTCACCCCTGCGGGCCTGGCGGGAGGTCGATCTGCCGCTGGTGCGGCGGGCGTTGCTGGTAGCGGCCGGGTTCGCGTTCGCCGTGTCGCTCGGTGAGTTCGGCGCGACGGTGTTCATCGCACGGCCCGACCGCCCGACGCTGCCGGTGGCCGTGGCCCGGCTGCTCGGGCGGGCTGGAGAGCTCAACTACGGCCAGGCGATGGCCCTCAGCACCATTCTGATGGCGGTCTGCGCCCTCTCGCTGCTGCTGCTCGAACGTATCCGCACGGACCGATCCGGGGAGTTCTAGAGATGCTGACACTGGAATCGGCCACGGTCCGCTTCGGTGAGCGGGCGGCACTCGACAGAGTGGATCTGGAGGTCGCCGAGCACGAGATCGTGTGCGTGCTGGGGCCGAGCGGCAGCGGCAAGTCGACCCTGCTGCGGGTGGTCGCCGGACTGCACCCGCCGGACGGCGGCCGGGTACTGCTGGACGGCGCGGACCAGGCCGGGGTGCCGGTGCACCGGCGCGGACTCGGCCTGATGTTCCAGGACCACCAGCTCTTCCCACACCGGGATGTCGGCGCCAACGTCGCCTTCGGGCTGCGGATGCGCGGGGTGTCGCGGCGAGATCAGGAGCGCAGGGTCGGTGAACTCCTCGACCTGGTGGGCCTGCCCGGCTCCGAACGGCGGGCCGTTGCCGCGCTGTCCGGCGGTGAGCAGCAGCGTGTCGCCCTCGCGAGGGCGCTTGCGCCGAGCCCGAAGCTGCTGATGCTGGACGAGCCGCTCGGCCAGCTCGACCGCGGGCTGCGTGAACGGCTCGTCGTCGAACTGCGCACGCTCTTCGGACGGTTGGGTACGACGGTGCTCGCCGTCACCCACGACCAGGGTGAGGCATTCGCCCTCGCCGACCGGGTGGTGGTGATGCGCGACGGGCGGATCGCCCAGGTGGGCACCCCACTGGAGGTCTGGCAGCAGCCCGCCTCCGCCTTCGTCGCCCGGTTCCTCGGCTTCGACAACGTGGTGGAGGCGACGGTGGCCGGCACGGCCGCCGACACGGTGTGGGGCAAGGTGCCGGTGCCCGAGGGATCGCCACAGGGAGCGTGCGATCTGCTGGTGCGCCCGGCCGGGGTCCGGATCGGCTCCCCGGACGGGGGGCTGCGCTGCACGGTCGGGACGCGTACGTTCCGGGGCAACCATGTCGCCGTACAGCTGATGCCGGTGGGCGGTCCGGTCCTGGAGGCGGAGTGTGCGCTGCGGGACGCCCCGGACGAGGGCGCTACGGTCGGGGTCGGCTTCGACGCGGCGGAGACCGTCGTCCTGCCCGCCGTCTTCTGACCGGCCTCGCGCGTCCGGCGGAGGGCGCAGCCAGGTTCACTCGACCGGCCGAGCAGCATCCGACGGTCGTGCCCGCCGTCTCCCGGTGTCCGGAACTGCTGGAGCGCCCCGGACCGATCACACGCGGCGGGTCTGCGCAGGGGTGTCCGGGCAAGCTGGGGGAGGACATGCGGCAGATCCGGAACGACTCCGAGAAGGACGGGAACAATGACCGAGTCAGCACGCGAGGGCATCGACATCACCCGCATCCTCGACGCCCCGCGGGAACTGGTCTTCGAGGCATGGACGACGCCCGAGCACTTCGCCGCCTGGTACGGCGGGGACGCCGAGGTGCCGCTCGACCGGGTGTCGATGGACGTCAGGCCGGGGGGCGCCTGGAGCCTGGTCATCGTGGTGCCGGGCACCGAGATGCCCTTCCACGGGGTCTACCGCGAGGTCCTTGCCCCTGAGCGGCTGGTGTTCACGCTGAAGGACGCCACCGCCCCCGCCGACACCGAGGGCGAGACCGTCACCGTCACCTTCACCGACCGCGGCGACAAGACCACCGAAATGGTCTTCAAGCAGCGCGGCGGCAACCTCACGGCAGAACAGTACGCGGCCGCGGAGGACGGCTGGGAGGCCTTCTTCGACGCGCTCGTGGCCCGTCTCGCGTCTCTCTGAGCCGGCTTCGGCCTACCGTTGCTCCGTCAGTCGGGCGAGTGCTTCGGGTGCCTCGTCGACCGTGTCGACGAGCGCGATGCGGGACTCCATCGGCCGGCTGTCGGCCAGCGTGCGCAGCAGCGGCCACGCGGGCAGATCCCGCGTCCAGTGGGCGCGGCCGACCAGCACCATCGGCCTCGGTCCGCCGCGGGAGCCGTAGTAGTTCGGTGTCGCGTTGTCGAAGATCTCCTGGACAGTGCCGGCCGCGCCCGGCAGGAAGATCACGCCCGCCGTGGAGCGGGCGAGCAGCCCGTCCTCGCGCAGCGCGTTGGCGAAGTACTTGGCGACGTGGTCCGCGAACGGGTTCGGCGGCTCATGTCCGTAGAACCAGGTGGGGATCGAGACCGAACCGCCGCCGCCCGGCCAGCGCTCCCGTACGGCGAAGGCGGCCAGCGCCCAGTCGGTGACCGACGGGGTGAACGAGGGGGTGGCGGCCAGGAGTTCGCAGGCATTGTCCAGCATCGGATCGGGGTGCGGCGCCGCGTACGCCCCGAGGTTCGCGGCCTCCATCGCGCCCGGCCCGCCACCGGTGGCCACCGTCAGGCCGCTCCGGGCCAGTGCCCGGCCCAGCCGGGCCGCGGCCGCGTACTCCGTGCTGCCGCGGGCCGTCGTATGGCCGCCCATCACCCCGACGACAAAAGCGCCGGCGAGTTGTTCGTCCAGCGCGTCGGAGATCGCGTCGTCGTGGAGCGCACGCAGCATCGACGCGAAGGTGTCGCCGCTCGCCCGGGTCTCCTGGAACCAGCGGTACGCGCGGGCATCGGGCGTCGCGGCGTAGCCGCCGTCCGTCAGCCCTTCGTAGAGCGCGTCGGGGGAGTAGAGCAGGCCGCGGTAAGGATCGAAGGGCAGTCCGGGCACCGGCGGGAAGACGAACGCGCCGTCGGCCCGTACCTTCGCCGCCGTTCCGGGCGCCATCAGGCAGCCGAGGAAGACGGCACCGGCCGTATCGGCGGCCAGCAGGGCGGCGCCCCGGTCCGTCAGGTCGACGGACTGGACCCGGTGTCCGGCCAGCCTCCCGGAGGCGACCACCGCGTCGAATTCGGCGAGCGACTCGATCTCCGGGCCGGGTACGGGATTGCTGTCGTCCGGGTTGTCCACGTTGTCATGCTACGTAGCGGCCGAGACGCACGGACGTGGCCGGGACACGGCGTCCTCAGGCCGTCAGCGGCAGCGCCGCCAGCTCGGCGACGAGCAAGGTCAACGGGGCGAAGACGACCAGCAGCACGGCGGCGCGCAGGGCCGTCGCGGCCCACAGCACCGAGGCCGGGGCACCCAGCCGCAGCAGCGCCCGCGCCGTCCGGGTGCGGTCCTGCTTCGCCTCCAGCGCCGAGGTCAGCAGCGTCGCCGACGTACAGCCGAGGACGAGCACCGCGCCCAGTGCCGTGAGCGGGCCGAAGGGGCGCGGCCCTGCCCCGTACAGCGCGTAGGCGGCGATCACCGCGGAGAGCACCGCACAGACCACACCGAGCGGCCCGCCGATCCGGCGCGCCTCGCCCATCAGCACGCGGCCGGCCAGCAGCCGTACGGCGCCGGGGCGCACCGCCTGGAGCAGCCGCCCGCAGAGATATGCCAGGCCGGGTCCGGCCATGGCCAGGCCGATCGCCGTCAGCGTCCACCCTGCCAGCACTCCGGCCGGGGTGGCGTCGAACCGGCCGGGGAGCGGAAGCAGGCTGCGCCCGTCGCCGTGGCTCAGGTACGCCTCCACGGCGAGGCCGACCGCGATCAGTGCCACCCCCCACGGCAGCCCGGTCGGGGGCGTCGCCGAAGCGGCCGGCCGCTCCTCCGGCACGTCGTCCGAGGAGTCGCCGTCCGGGACCGTCGCCGAGACCGGCCGGGTGCGCAGCGCCAGCCCGCTCGCCGTGGCCGCGGCCACCGGGACCAGGGCCAGCAGCACGAGTACGGCCGCGAGCGGCAGCGGGGCGTCCGCGTCGAGCAGCCCTGCCGCCGCACCGTCGAACGGCAGCCCGGACAGATCGCCGCGCAGATGCAGGAAGAACAGCAGAGCCACCATCGACCCGAGGGTGCAGGAGACGGCTGTGGAGACCGCGGCGAGCACCGTGAGCCTGACCGGCCCGAGGCCCACGGCGGACAGCCCGGAGCGTGGCCGGGTGCTCGGGTCCGTACGGGCCACCGCGACCGCGAGCTGCACGGTGGCGGCGAGCGGTACGAAGCACCACAGCAGCCGCAGCACGGCCGCGGTGGAGTGCGCCGGGTGCCCCGATGCGTAGCCCAGGGAGCACAGCAGCAGGAAGCCGACCCCGGCGGAGGCGGCCGCGACCAGCAGCCGCCGCATCAGGACCAGCGGATGGGTACCCCGGGTCAGACGGAGAGCGAGCACGCCGCCCTGCCCTCCGCATCGGATACGCCGGGCAGGGCGACGGTGGCGACGGGGCGGCCGTCCAGCAGCGGGACCGTGCGGTCGGCGAGGGTGGCGATCTCCGCGTCGTGGGTGGCGAGCACGACCGTGATGCCGTGCGAGCGGGCCGCGCTGGTGAGGGTGCGCAGCACATGCGTCCGGTCGGTGCGGTGCAGGGTCGCGGTCGGCTCGTCGGCGAAGATCACCGAGGGCGAGGCGGCCAGCGCGCGCGCCACGGCGATCCGCTGGCGCTGCCCCTGGAGCAGCGTGTGCGGTCGCTTCTTGGCGCACGCGCCGATGTCCAGCCGCTCCAGCCACTCCAGGCCGGCCTTCTTCGCCTCCCGGTTCGTGGCGCCGCGCAGCAGCAGCGGAAGAGCCACGTTCTCCCAGGTGTTCAGCTCCGGTACGAGCTGGGGCTCGGGGGCGATCCAGCCGAATTTGTCGCGGCGCAGCCGTTCGCGCAAGCGGGGGCCCATGGTGTGGACGGGGACGCTGTTGAACCACACCTCGCCCTGCTGGGGCACCAGCAGACCGGAGAGGCAGTGCAGCAGGGTCGTCTTGCCGCTGCCCCTGGGGCCGGTCACGGCGAGGATCTCGCCGTCGTGGACACCCATGGAGACGCCACCGAGCGCGGGTGAGCCGTTGTGGGAGTGGTGCAGGGAACGCGCCCAGATCACGTCGTTGTCCGGCGGGGCCACCATGGCGTACACCTCGGTTCAGATCGTATGTCCCGTCCCGCTTACGGGGGAACGAAGAGGGGGCCGATCGGTCACTCGGCACCGTAAGGATCCGAACCGCGGTGTGGGCACAGCACACGGCCCGGGTGCGCTCCATCCCACTCGAATGGGCGCATCCGGGCCGTGTGGACCGTATGAAATGACCGATGGAAGCCGGTCAAGCGGTGGTCAACCGGTGGTCAAGCCGCAGGGCCGTCCGGCCGATCACGGCCGGACGGATCCCGGCCCGTCGGGCGGACGGGCGGACGGGTGTCGATCGGCTGCCCGGTCCGTGGCCGGTCAGCCGATCGAACGGCCGGTCAGAGCTTGGTCCACGCCTCGGTGAGGACGGTCCGCAGAATGCCCTCGATCTCGTCGAACGTCGACTGGTCGGAGACCAGCGGCGGCGCGAGCTGGACGACCGGGTCGCCACGGTCGTCGGCCCGGCAGTACAGGCCGTTGTCGTACAGCGCCTTGGAGAGGAAGCCGTACAGGACGCGCTCGGTCTCCTCGTCGGTGAAGGTCTCCTTGGTGGCCTTGTCCTTCACCAGCTCGATGCCGTAGAAGAAGCCGTTGCCGCGGACGTCGCCGACGATCGGCAGATCGAGCAGCTTCTGCAGCGTCGTGTAGAAGGCGTTCTCGTTGTCCAGGACGTGCTGGTTGAGGCCCTCGCGCTCGAAGATGTCGAGGTTGGCGAGGCCGACCGCCGCGGAGACCGGGTGGCCACCGAAGGTGTAGCCGTGCAGGAAGGTGTTGCCACCCTCGTAGAACGGCGCGGCGATGCGGTCCGAGACGATGCAGGCACCGATCGGGGAGTAGCCCGAGGTCATGCCCTTGGCGCAGGTGATCATGTCCGGCACGTAGCCGAACTTGTCGCAGGCGAACATCGTGCCGAGACGGCCGAAGGCGCAGATGACCTCGTCGGAGACGAGCAGCACGTCGTACTTGTCGCAGATCTCGCGCACGCGCTGGAAGTATCCGGGCGGCGGCGGGAAGCAGCCGCCCGCGTTCTGCACCGGCTCCAGGAAGACCGCGGCGACGGTGTCCGGGCCCTCGAAGAGGATCTCCTGCTCGATCTGGTCGGCGGCCCAGCGGCCGAAGGCCTCCGGGTCGTCGCCGTGGATCGGGGCACGGTAGATGTTCGTGTTCGGCACCTTGTGCGCGCCGGGGACCAGCGGCTCGAAGGGGGCCTTCAGGGCCGGCAGGCCGGTGATCGACAGGGCGCCCTGCGGGGTGCCGTGGTAGGCGACCGCACGCGAGATGACCTTGTACTTGGTCGGCTTGCCCTGGAGCTTGAAGTACTGCTTGGCCAGCTTCCAGGCGGTCTCCACGGCTTCGCCGCCACCGGTGGTGAAGAAGACCTTGTTGAGGTCGCCCGGTGCGTAGTCGGCGAGGCGCTCGGCGAGCTCGACGGCCTTCGGGTGGGCGTAGGACCAGACCGGGAAGAAGCCCAGCTCCTGGCCCTGCTTGTACGCCGCCTCGGCGAGCTCGTGACGGCCGTGACCGGCGTTGACCACGAACAGGCCGGACAGGCCGTCGAGGTAGCGCTTGCCCTGGTCGTCGTAGATGTAGGTGCCCTCGCCACGCACGATGGTGGGAACGGGCGCGTTCTCGTAGTCCGACATGCGGGTGAAATGCATCCACAGGTGGTCGTACGCGGTTCGGCTGAGGTCCTTGCTCACGGCTATCGGGTTCCCCACATATAGGTCTGCTTCTTGAGCTTCAGGTACACAAAGCTCTCGGTGGAGCGCACACCGGGGATGGCCCGGATGCGTTTGTTGATCGTTTCCAGCAGGTGGTCGTCGTCCTCGCAGACGATCTCCACCATCAGGTCGAAGGAGCCCGCGGTCATCACCACGTACTCGCACTCGGCCATGGCCGACAGCGCCTCGGCGACGGGATCGAGGTCGCCGTCGACATTGATGCCGACCATCGCCTGTCGTCGGAATCCCACGGTGAGCGGGTCCGTGACGGCGACGATCTGCATCACGCCCTGGTCGAGCAGCTTCTGGACGCGCTGCCGTACGGCCGCCTCGGAGAGGCCGACGGCCTTGCCGATCGCGGCGTACGGGCGACGCCCGTCCTCCTGGAGCTGCTCGATGATTGCGAGGGATACGGCATCGACTGCTGGGGACGATCCGTTCCCGGTCCTGGAGTCTGCGCTGCGACTGGCCACGCATCCACTGTGCACCGGGACTCGTCTGTCTGGCAACCCCAAATCGATGAAATTCGTTGTCTGAGGGTCTAGATCTCACTGAATCCGAAGTTCACGGCGGTTGGGCATGTCGAAAGCGACACCTGAGCGACTAGGCTGGTCATCTCATCCATTGGACGTGTCGACAGGAGGGGTGGTTGTGACCACCGAGGTGCGCCGTCTGCGCAACTACATCAACGGAGAGTTCCGGGACGCCGCTGACGGGCGGACCATCGACGTGGTCAACCCGGCGACGGAAGAGGTCTACGCGACCTCGCCGCTCTCCGGCCAGGCCGATGTCGATGCCGCGATGGACGCCGCCGCGGCCGCTTTCCCCGCCTGGCGCGACGCCACGCCCGCCGAGCGCCAGAAGGCCCTGCTGAAGATCGCGGACGCCTTCGAGGAGCGCGCCGAGGACCTCATCGCCGCCGAGTCGGAGAACACGGGCAAGCCGATCGAGCTCACCCGCACCGAAGAGATCCCGCCGATGGTGGACCAGATCCGCTTCTTCGCGGGTGCGGCTCGGATGCTCGAAGGCCGCTCGGCCGGCGAGTACATGGAGGGCCTCACCTCGATCATCCGCCGCGAGCCGGTCGGCGTCTGCGCGCAGGTCGCGCCGTGGAACTACCCGATGATGATGGCTGTCTGGAAGTTCGCCCCGGCGCTCGCCGCGGGCAACACCGTCGTCATCAAGCCGTCCGACACCACCCCGGCGTCGACCGTGCTGATCGCCGAGATCATCGGCCAGATCCTCCCCAAGGGCGTCTTCAACGTCATCTGCGGCGACCGCGACACCGGCCGCGCGATGGTCGAGCACCCGACCCCGGCGATGGCCTCCATCACCGGTTCGGTGCGGGCCGGCATGCAGGTCGCCGAGTCCGCCGCCAAGGACGTCAAGCGGGTGCACCTGGAGCTCGGCGGCAAGGCCCCGGTCGTCGTGTTCGAGGACACCGACATCGCCAAGGCCGTCGAGGGAATCTCCGTCGCGGGCTTCTTCAATGCGGGCCAGGACTGTACGGCCGCGACCCGCGTCCTGGTCCACGAGTCCATCCATGACGAGTTCGTCACCGCCCTCGCCAAGGCCGCCGCCGACACCAAGACGGGGCAGCCGGACGACGAGGACGTGCTGTACGGCCCGCTCAACAACGCCAACCAGCTGAAGCAGGTCAGCGGCTTCATCGAGCGGCTCCCCGCCCACGCCAAGGTCGAGGCGGGCGGCCACCGGGTCGGCGAGAAGGGGTACTTCTACGCCCCGACCGTCGTCTCCGGCCTCCAGCAGGACGACGAGATCATCCAGAACGAGGTCTTCGGCCCGGTCATCACCGTCCAGAAGTTCACGGACGAGGCCCAGGCCGTCGCGTACGCCAACGGTGTCGAGTACGCCCTGGCCTCCTCGGTGTGGACCAAGGACCACTCCCGCGCCATGCGGATGTCCAAGAACCTCGACTTCGGCTGCGTGTGGATCAACACCCACATTCCGCTCGTCGCCGAGATGCCGCACGGCGGGTTCAAGAAGTCCGGCTACGGCAAGGACCTCTCCGCGTACGGCTTCGAGGACTACACCCGCATCAAGCACGTCATGACCTCGCTCGACGACTGATCCACGGTCAGTTGCGGTGTGCGGCCCCGGGCATGAGCCCGGGGCCGTTTCCGTCCGGCGTCGACGTCGTCATCGACAGCCGCACCTGCGACGGCATCGACAGGGTGTGCGGACGGAGCGTGTACCGCTGGACGGTTGGTCCATTGCCCGCGCCGTCGGCCGACCGGCATCCTGCGCAGGTGCGAGGAACCCCGAAGAACCCCATGTCCCGCCGGTCCCTGCTGCGCGCCTTCGGGGCCACAGCGGCCGGTGTCACGCTGGCCGGCTGTGGAGTGCCCGCCGCCTATGTGGAACCCGGTGACCGCGCCGGACGCGACACATCGGCGCGTGACCACACCCTGCACTTCGCGAACTGGCCCCTGTACATCGACACCGACGACGAGGACACGTCGAAGCGGCCCACCCTCGACGCTTTCAGCAAGCGGACCGGGATCTCTGTCACATACACCGAGGAGATCAACGACAACGACGAGTTCTTCGGGAAGATCAGCCCGGCGTTGATGAACCATCAGGAGACGGGCCGTGACCTGATCGTCATCAGCGACTGGATGGCCGCACGGTTCGTCCGGCTCGGCTGGGTCCAGGAGATGGACCGGGCCAAGCAGCCCAACGTGGCGAAGTACCTCGATCCGCAGCTGCGCTCCCCCGCCTTCGACAAGGGCCGGATGCACAGCGTGCCCTGGCAGTCCGGGATCACCGGCATCGCGTACAACCGCAAGAAGCTCGGCCGGGAGATCAAGCACCTGAGCGATCTGTGGGCGGACGATCTGCGCGGCAAGGTGACGCTGCTGTCCGGACTCGACGAGTCCTTCGCCCTTCTGATGCAGAGCAACGGTGTCGACATCACCCGCTGGAAGCGGGACGACTTCTACGAGGTGTGCGACCAGGTGGAGAAGCTGGTGAAGAAGAGGCACATCCGCCGCTTCACCGGCAACGACTACATCAAGGACCTGTCGACCGGCGATGTGCTCGCATGCCAGGCCTACTCCGGCGATGTCATCCAGCTCCAGGCGGACAACCCGGAGATCGAGTTCGTGGTGCCCGAGGAGGGCGCCGAACTCTGGGCCGAGTCCCTCATGATCCCCAACCTCGCCCGCCACAAGCGCAACGCCGAGAAGCTCATCGACTACTACTACGAGCCGGAGGTGGCCGCGGAGCTGGCGACCTGGGTCAATTACGTCTGCCCCGTCCCGGCCGCCCGCGAGGTGCTGGCCTCCTCCAAGGACGAGGAGGCCGCCGCGCTCGCCGAGGACCCGCTGATCTTCCCCGACGACGCCATGCGCAAACGGCTGGCGATCGCCCGGGACATCACCTCGGAGGAACGCACCGAGTTCGCCAAGAAGTGGAACTCCATCGTCGGCTTGTGAAGCCCTGCCAGGGGTGGCGTAAAGAGCCAGTAAATCCCGGCGTACGCTGCGGACATGAGCGAGCGACGCGCCCTGCAGAGGCGTATACGCGTGTGGTTGGTCGTCTTCATCGTCTGTCTGGTACTGAGCGGGCTGACCGCCTTCCCGCTCGTCCACGAACTCCGCTGGGCCGAGGAGCTGCTGAGCTCCTCGGCCTCGCCCGTCCCCGAGCACTTCCCCGCCCTGATGGAGTGGATCACCCGCGTCCGGACCGGACTCGACGAGGCCGACGCGAAGTACCCCTTCGTGCTGTACGGCACCGACTGGCTGGCCTTCGCCCATCTGGTCATCGCGGTCGCCTTCTACGGTCCGTACCGCGATCCGGTCCGCAACACCTGGGTCATCGAGTTCGGCATGATCGCCTGCGCCGGGATCATCCCGCTCGCCCTGATCTGCGGACCGATCCGCGACATTCCCTTCTGGTGGTCGGTCATCGACATGTCGTTCGGCGTCTTCGGGGTGATTCCGCTGCTGGTGGTGCACCGCAAGATCAAGCGGCTGGAGGCCATGGGGCGGGCACCGCAGCCGGTGCCCGCCCCGACGGCCGAACCGGCGGTCTGAGTCAGCCGGACGACGGGGCGCCGAAGGCGGCCACCACGATGTTCATCGCCGTGGGATTCATGCCCTCACCCTTCGCGTCCGTCGCGTTGACGCTGTAGACGAGTGTCCGGGAGAGATCACGGGTGGCCGCAATGGCCGTGTTGTAGCCCCAGCGGCCACCCGTCTTGCCCCAGACCTCGCGCCCGCCCAGCTTCATCACCGACAGACCCACGCTGTACGCGGCAGGGCCGCCCGTACCGTACTCGTGCACCGAGGCGCCGGGCAGCGTGAACATCTCCTCCAGCAGCGGACCGCGCACCACCTGCCCGCGGAACAGCGCCCGGGTGAAGTGCTCCAGGTCGGCGGTGGTGGAGATCAGGTCACCCGCCGCCCAGGCGTCCGTCGCCCCCCACACCGACACATCGCGCAGCTCGCCGGTCCCGTCGGTCCCGGTGAAGAGCTGGTAGCCGTGGTTGTACGGGCCGCGGATCGTCGGGTCGGTGCCGGGGAAGTACGTGTCCTTCAGATGCAGAGGCTCCAGGATGCGGCGGGAGACCTCCGCCGCGTAGGGGTGGCCGGCGACCTTCTCGATCAGCAGGCCCGCCACGGTGTATCCGATGTTGGCGTAGTGCTGCTGTGTACCGGGCGCGAAGTCCGGCTCGTGGGACGTGGCCTCGCGTACCGTGTCCGCCGCGTCGTGCAGGTCGAAGCGGTGCGCGTACCACTCGTCGAGAGTGTCGCCGCCGGAGCCTACGGACGGGATGCCGCTGGTGTGGTTCAGCAGCTGGCGCACCGTGACCTTCCGATAGCTCGCCGGGATCAGCTCCGGCAGATAGTGCCGGGCAGGGCGGTTCAGGTCGAGCTTGCCCTCACCTGCCAACTGGAGCGCGACGGCGGCAGTGAAGACCTTGGTGACCGAACCGGCCCGGAAGCGGCCGTCCCGGTCCGCCGGACGGTCGGACTCCAGGTCGTGGACGCCGGAACTGCCCCGCCAGTTGCCGTCGGTGCCCGCGACCCGGACGAGTGCGGCCGTGGCGTCGGCCTTCGGCAGCCCGGCGATCGCGGCGCGCAACACCTCGGCGTCCGGGGCCTCCTGGATGGCCGTGACGGCGGACACCGGAGCGCTGGCCGCCGCGAGCGCCGGTCCGGCCGGGACGGCGGCCATGCCGAGGACCAGAGCGGCGGCGGCGACGGTACGGGAAGTGCGGGTGTTCATGTCCGGGGCCTCCTGGGCGTGGAATCCGTAACTGCTGCTGGACTCCATCCTGTTGATCCGAAGGCCCCGGCGGATCACCCGGCCGAGCGGTCCTCGGCACGAGCTCCTCTCACCTGTGCGGGGGAGACGGGGGCGCTTGTCCCGCCGCAGAGGGAGTCACGACACCGCATTCGTACGCACAGATCACCGCCTGGATCCGGTCGCGCAGGCCCAGCTTGGACAGCACATTGCCGACATGGGTCTTCACCGTGTGCTCGCTGACGACCAGCGCGGCCGCGATCTCCGCGTTCGACAGCCCGCGGGCCAGATGCAGCAGCGTCTCGTGCTCCCGGGCGGTCAGTATGTCCAGGCGCGCCGACGGTCCCACGGCCGAGGCGACCGGACGCGAGGTGTACTCCTCGATCAGCCGCCGTGCCACCGACGGCGCCAGCAGCGAGTCCCCGGCCGCCACCACCCGTACCGCGTGCACCAGGTCGTCGCGGCGCACGTCCTTGAGCAGGAAACCGCTCGCGCCCGCGTGCAGCGCCTCGTAGACATACTCGTCGGAGTCGAACGTGGTCAGCATGACCGTCCGGCAGCCGGTCTCGGCGTTGATGGTGCGGCAGGCCTCGATGCCGTCCGTGCCGGGCATCCGGATGTCGAGCAGCGCCACCTCGGGGCCCAGCCGCCGCACCGCGTCGACCGCCGCGGCCCCGTCGCCCGCCTCGGCCACCACCTCGATGTCCGGCTGCGCGTCCAGGATCATCGCGAAGCCGCTGCGCACCAGCTCCTGGTCGTCGGCCACCACCACGCGGATCGTCAACTTCCCACTCCTGTCTGTGTCTGTGTCTGGGGCTGGGTCTGCGGAATCGTCACCCGGACCCGGAACCCCCGGCCGCCCGGGCCCGGGCCGGTTTCGGCCGTGCCGCTGTGTGCGGCGGCGCGTTCCCCGATGCCGATCAGACCCATGCCGACGCCGCCCGCGAAACCGCACCCGTCGTCGGTGACCGTGATGGTCAACGCTCTCGTCCCGTAATCCAGGCGAACGGAGACCGTGTCGGCGGCGGCATGTTTGACCACGTTCGTCAGGGCCTCCTGCACGATCCGGTGGACGGTGGCCTCGACAGCCAGGCCGAGCGGGCGGGCCGGGCCCGTGACCTCGTACGAGATCTTCAGACCGCTGCCGCGTACCCGCTCGACCAGTCCGGGCAGTTCGTCCAGTACGGGCTGAGGCTCGCGCGGTGCGCCCGGCGCGCTCTCGTTCTCGCGCAGCACGCCGAGCATCCGGCGCAGCTGCACCATGGCGTCCCGCCCCGTCTCCGAGATCGCGTCGAACGCAGCCTCGGCGCGCTCCGGTGCCGTGCGCACCGCCACCGGGCCGGCCTCCGCCTGCACGATCATCAGGCTCACCGCATGGGAGAGGATGTCGTGCATCTCCCGTGCGATCCGGGCCCGTTCGCGCGCCGCGGCCTGCTCGGCCTCGATACGGTGCGTCAGCTCCAGCTGACGGGCCCGGTCCTCCACCGCACGCAGATAGGCCTTGCGCGTCACGGCGAGCCGGCCGAAGGCGTAGGCCGCGGCGAACACGAAGAGGGAGAAGAGCAGCTCCCTGATGTCGTTGCTGTCGAGCCCGACCGAGCACAGCACCGCCAGTGTCGTGAGCACGGCGATCCCGGTCCGCTTCCGCGGCGAGGAGAGCTCGGCCACCGTGTAGAACGCCACGAGGCCGGTGTACGGAAGCGGCTGGCCCGGGCCGTCGACTGTGAACTTGTACAGACCGCCGGCCGCGAGCACGGCGATGAGGACCGCGACCGGCGCCCGGCGGCGGGCGACCAGCGGCAGCACCATCAGGGTCGTCAACCCGTACGCCGTCCACGTGGCGTCGGGCAGCTCCGGCGCGCGCGGCACGACGAACGGCATGGTCATGGCCGCCTGTACCAACAGAGCGATGAGGAGGTCGACGGCCCGGGGGCCGTCCCCGAGCACCCTCTCTCCGATGTCCCGTATCCGCATCGGGCGGCGCTGTCAGCGCTTCCGCGCCACTGCGCCGAACTGGGCGACCTCGGCCGCGCTGGAGCCCGGGCCGGTGCGCCAGCGCGCACACGACACGATGCCGGGATCGACGAGCTGCAGACCCTCCAGGAACGCGGCGAACTCGGCGCGGCTGCGGGCGGTGATCGGCGGGGTGGCGTTCTCGTTCCAGAACCGCATCGCCGCCTCGTTGCCCTCGCCGCCCAGCTCCAGCGTGGGGTGGGTGAGCACCAGATGGCTGCCGGACGGCATCGCGTCCATCAGCGTCCTGACGATGCGCTGCGCCTCGTCCGTGTCGAGGACGAAGTTGAGGACGCCGAGCAGCATGACCGCGACCGGCTTCTTCAGGTCCAGCGTCGGTTCGACGGCCCGCAGGATCCGCTCCGGGTGGTGCGCGTCCGCCTCGATGTACTCGGTCGCGCCCTCCGGTGAGCTGGTGAGCAGCGCGCGGGCGTGCACCAGCACGGTCGGGTCGTTGTCGACGTACACGATGCGGGAGCCGGGGGCGGTGTGCTGGGCGACCTCGTGTGTGTTGCCGGCGGTCGGCAGGCCGGTGCCTATGTCGAGGAACTGGCCGATCCCCGCGTCACCGGCGAGATACCGGACGGCCCGCCCCAGAAACGCCCGGTCGGCGCGCGCCACTTCGCCGATGCTCGGATACATGCCGGTGACCCGGTCGCCGACAGCGCGGTCCACCGGGTAGTTGTCCTTGCCGCCGAGCCAGTAGTTCCAGACCCGCGCGTTGTGGGCGATGTCGGAACGGATGCGGTCGTTGAGAGGGGTGGTGCGGGCTTCGGTCACGTCTCTGCTCCTCTGGCTCCCGGCCTGGCATCACGGCGGATGCGGCGCTGTCCATGATGCCGGACCGATCAAGTGGAGCCGGTGGCCGAGAAGTTGGTGAGCACCCTCTGCAGGGCGTCGACCCGGTTGGTGGTGATCGAGTCGACCCCCAGCCGGACGAGGCGGCGCATGGTGCGCCTGGTGTCGGCCGTCCAGGCGGAGACCAGCAGTCCGTCCTGATGGAGACGGTCCGTCAGCTTTCGGTCCACCAGGCCGAACCGGTAGTTCAGCCACCTCGGCCGCACCGCGTCGAGCAGTGCGGCGCGTGGTGGCGCGAGTGTCGTCCAGGTCAGGGCGATCTCCGCGGACGGGTCGGCGGCGCGCACCCGCAGCATGGCATCCGGGCCCGCGCAGTAGTACGCCCGCTCACCGGCCCCGCACTCGCGCACCACGCCGACGATCCTGCGTACCGAATCATCGGTGGAGCCGGGCAGATCGACCATGACGCGGTGCGTCCCGGCGGCGAGCAGCGCGTCGCGCAATGTGGGCACACCGCCCGCCGTCAGCTCGGTGAGTTCCTCGTGGGTCAGTCGGTCGAGCCGCACGTCATGGCCCCACAGGCGCTGCAGCGTGGAGTCGTGCAGCAGGACCGGTACACCGTCGCGGGTGACTCGCACATCGACCTCGACCGCGTCCGCCCCCCGTTCGAGGGCGGAGCGGATCGAGGGCAGCGTGTTCTCGCGGACACGGTACGGATCGCCGCGATGGGCTACGGCGGTGACAGTGGTGGCCATGAGGTCATTGTGGCCATGGGGGTCAGCGGCCGGTGCGCTCCAGCCAGTTCGTCGTGTACGTGTCGATCTCGGTGGCCAGCGTCCGCTTGCCGGCCGCGTCGAGGTACGACGCCTCGACCGCGTTCTTCGCCAGCGCCGCGAGACCCCGCTCGTCCAGACCGAGGAGACGGGCGGCCACCCCGTACTCGTTGTTGAGGTCCGTGCCGAACATCGGCGGGTCGTCGCTGTTGATGGTGACCAGGACGCCCGCCTGCACCATCTCCCTGACCGGGTGCTGCTCGATGTCGGCCACCGCGCGGGTCGCGATGTTCGACGTCGGGCAGACCTCCAGCGGGATGCGGTGCTCGGCGAGGTGGGCCAGCAGCTTCGGGTCCTGGACGGAGTTGGTGCCGTGGCCGATGCGCTCGGCGCGCAGATGGGTCAGCGCGTCCCAGACGGTCTGCGGCCCGGTGGTCTCCCCGGCGTGCGGCACGGAGTGCAGGCCCTCGGCGATCGCCCGGTCGAAGTAGGGCTTGAACTGCGGGCGCCCCACGCCGACCTCCGGGCCGCCGAGCCCGAACGAGACGAGCCCCTCGGGACGCAGGTCCACGGCGAGCCGGGTGGTCTCCTCGGCTGCTTCGAGCCCGGCCTCGCCGGGAATGTCGAAGCACCAGCGCAGAACGACCCCGAGCTCGGCCTCGGCGGCCTTGCGGGCGTCCTCTATCGCCTCCATGAACCCCTGCTCCGGGATGCCGCGCCGGGTCGAGCTGAACGGGGTGACGGTCAGCTCCGCGTAACGGATGTTCTGCCGGGCCATGTCACGGGCGACCTCGAAGGTCAGCAGCCGGACGTCCTCCGGGGTGCGGATCAGGTCCACGACGGAGAGATACACGTCGATGAAGTGGCTGAAGTCCGTGAAGGTGAAGTAGTCGGCCAGCGCCTCGGGGTCGGTGGGGACCTTGGAGTCGGGGTGGTGTGCGGCCAGCTCGGCGACGATACGGGGCGAGGCGGACCCGACGTGGTGGACATGCAGTTCCGCCTTGGGCAGCCCCGCGATGAAGGGGTGCAGATCGGTCATCGGATACTCCGGGGGCGTGGGACGGTTCGGATGCCGGGCGCGGTCGGCCGGGCAGGGGACGGGGATCATCGTAGGCCGGGTCCTGCCGGACGGTGGTGGGCCGTAGCATGACGGGATCACGATGGGGGAGGCCCATGTCAGACAACACAGAGCAGCCCGCGGGCGGGGCCGCGCCGCGCGATCCGTGGGCTCCGCCGGACAGCAGGGTGCCGCTGGAGAAGCCGGCCGGTGATCCCCGGCCGCCTGCTGTGCACGATCAGCCGACCATGGCCTCGATGCCGGGTGCGGAGGACGGTCCCGCGCCGGCCACGGGACCGGGGTTCGGTCCGGCAGGACAGACCGGGCCGGTGTCCGGCTACGGGGCCGGGTTCGGCCCCGGTGAGGTGCCGCCGCCGCCGATCGCACCGAATGGTCCAGGCCAGCAGGTCCCGCCGGCCGCGGGGCAGTACGGCTACCCGGCCCCGCCGGCCCCGCAGTACGGCAGCTACCCGGGGTACACCGGCTACAACCAGGCACCCTGGGGCGGAACCACGCCGTCCAACGGCATGGGTACGGCGGCCATGGTGCTCGGCATCCTGGCCGTCTGCCTGTTCTGCATCTACGGGATACCCAGCCTGATCCTGGGCGCACTCGCCCTGATCTTCGGCATCCTGGGCCGCAAGCGGGCGCAGCGCGGTGAGGCGACCAACAGCGGTCAGGCGCTTGCCGGGATCATCATGGGGTCCATCGGCATCGTTTTCGGTGTGGCGATCATCAGCTTCTTCATCTGGCTGTTCGTCACCCACGCCGATGAATTCGACGACAACACGTACAACGACGACCCGTACTCCACGTCTCTGGTCGTCGACGTCGCGCGATAGCCGACGTCGAGCGCCGGTGCCGGAACCGCTGCGGCGCCGGTGCCGTATCCCACCCGACGGCCGGGCGGGCCGGACTCCGGCCCGCCCGGCCGTCGGTCATTCCGGCCGCCTCAGAGCCTGTCGGGTGACCTCTGATCGGGCGGCCACGCCCTGGCACGCACGCTTCCCGCGTTACCGAAATGCCCTAGTAGCTCCGCTACGAGGGCATCCCGCCGCCTTGGAATCGCACGCACCAGACCGCGTCCGCTATCCGATCGAAGGTCACCCGACAGGCTCTCAGGGAGCGCGGAGCTCCGCCCGCGCGTCCATCAGCGCGAACCCCAGCAGATTCAGCCCCCGCCAGGTCGCCGGATTCTCCGCACGCGGGTCGTCCGCCGCCAGCCCGATCCCCCAGATCCGGTCCGTCGGGCTCGCCTCGACCAGCACCCGGTCCCCGGTGTTCAGCAGGAACTCCCGCAGCTCCGGTGCCTGGGCGAACTTGTGGACGCTGCCGACCACCACCAGTGCGTACCGCTCGCGCGCCCACACCGTCTCGTCGAAACCGCGGACCAGCCGGCCCACCTTCTTCGCCTGGGCCGGGCTCTTCGCCGACACGGCCTCGGCCTCCGACTCCGCGTCGCCGAAGAGCCGCGCCTTGGCGGCCATCATCCAGTGCTCGGCCGACGCATACGTCACCCCGTCGACCGTGAAGGGGGCCGGCCACCACTGACTGAGACAGCTCGCACCGATGCTGCCGTCGGGCCGCGGGCGGTGTCCCCAGAAGCGCAGATACTTCACCTTCTCGCCGCGCTCGGTCCGAGCCAGGAGATCGTGCATGTGTTCCATGACACGCGAGTCTGACATCCGCCACTGACACTCCGTACGGGGAATTCCGCAAGAACGCGACACATGGTCGACAGATTCCGTCGCGTAACCAAAAGGCAACAACGGAATCACTTGTTGGGGTCGATCCGCTCTGTCAGGATCGGCACTCAAATCGAGCAAAGGCTACGCCGCCCCACATTCCAGGGACTGCGGCGGAGGAGAGCGTCATGGGCAACGGCATCCAGGTGCGGGACCGCTTCGCGGACGGCGCACAATTCATCGGCGGAAAGCTGCGGTCCGGCACATCGGGACGTCATCACGAGGTGGTGAACCCGGCAACGGGTGAGACCGTCTACACCTACGAACTGGCGGGCACCGCCGATGTCGACGCGGCCGTCGCCGCCGCACGCGAGGCGTTCCCCGGCTGGTCGGGTGCGACTCCGGCGGAGCGGGCCGAGGCGATGCACCGCTTCGCAGCCGTCCTCGCCGAGCAGGCCGACGACTTCGCCCACGTCGAGTCCCTCCAGTGCGGCAAGCCGATCAAGCTCTCCACCGAGTTCGATGTGCCCGGCACCGTCGACAACACCTCCTTCTTCGCGGGCGCCGCCCGCCATCTGGAGGGCAAGTCGGCCGCCGAGTACGACGGCGACCACACCTCGTACGTACGCCGTGAGGCGATCGGCGTCGTCGGCTCCATCGCGCCCTGGAACTACCCGCTCCAGATGGCCGCCTGGAAGATCCTCCCGGCCATCGCCGCGGGAAACACGATCGTGCTGAAGCCCGCCGAGATCACCCCGCTGACCTCGCTGATGTTCGCCCAGGCGGCCACGGAGGCGGGTATCCCCGACGGCGTGATCAACATCGTCACGGGAGCGGGCAAGGAGGCCGGCGAGCATCTCGTCGCCCACCCGGACGTCGTCATGACCTCATTCACCGGTTCCACCGCTGTCGGCAAGCGGGTCGCAGAGATCGCCACCTCCACCGTCAAGCGCCTCCACCTCGAACTCGGCGGCAAGGCTCCCTTCGTGGTCTTCGACGACGCCGACCTCGAAGCCGCGGTCCACGGCGCGGTCGCCGGAGCGCTCATCAACACCGGCCAGGACTGCACCGCCGCCACCCGCGCCTATGTCCAGCGCCCGCTCTACGACGCCTTCGTGCAGGGCGTCGCCGAGCTGATGGAAACCGTCCGGCTCGGCGACCCCTTCGACCCGTCGACCGACCTCGGCCCGCTGATCAGCCACGCCCAGCGGGACCGGGTCGCCGGATTCGTCGAGCGAGCCCGCGCCTACGCCACCGTCGTGACCGGCGGCGAGGCCCCCGGCGGCGAACTGGCGGCCGGTGCCTACTACCGGCCGACCCTGGTCGCCGGTGCCGCCCAGGACAGTGAGATCGTCCAGTCGGAGATCTTCGGCCCCGTCCTGGTCGTGCTGCCCTTCGATACCGACGACGAGGGCATCCGCCTCGCGAACGACACCCCGTACGGACTCGCCGCCTCCGCCTGGAGCCGCGACCTGTACCGGGCGAACCGCGCCACCCGCGAGATCAAGGCGGGCTGCGTCTGGATCAACGACCACATTCCGATCATCAGCGAGATGCCGCACGGCGGATACAAGGCCAGCGGCTTCGGCAAGGACATGTCGTCGTACTCCTTCGAGGAGTACACGCAGGTCAAGCACGTCATGTATGACAACACCGCGGTCGCCCGGAAGGACTGGCACCGCACGATCTTCGGGGACCGATAACCCGGCCGACCCCGGCCACACACACCCGAAAGGGCAACGCACATGGAGCAGTACGAGCCCGAGCGTCTCTCCGCGGCCCAACTGGCCGCGATGCGACGCAGTCTGACCGGGGGCCGGGGCGCCCTGACCCGCCGATCGCTGCTGCGCGCCTCCGGCCTGGGGGCGCTCGCGATCGGCGGTCTCGGCACGCTGAGTGCCTGCGGCATCCCGCCGGCGAAGCGGGAGGGGGACGCCGCGGCGGCCTCCGACGACCACTCGGCCAAGGAGAAGCAGGTCAACTTCTCCAACTGGACCGAGTACATGGACGTCACCGACGACGGCAAGCACCGGCCCACCCTGGAGGCGTTCACGAAACGCACCGGGATCGAGGTCAAGTACACCGAGGACATCAACGACAACGTCGAGTTCTTCGGCAAGATCAAGCCGCAGCTCGCGGCCGGCCAGGACACCGGCCGCGACATGATCTGCGTCACCGACTGGCTGGCCGCCCGCATCGTCCGCCTCGGCTGGGCGCAGAAGCTCGACGCGTCGAACCTGCCGCACGCCTACGCCAACCTCTCGGCCCAGTTCCGCTCCCCGGACTGGGACCCCGGCCGCGCCTACTCGTACCCGTGGGCGGGCATTCCCACCGTCATCGCCTACAACTCCAAGGCGACCGGCGGCCGCAAGGTCGATTCCGTCAGCCAGCTGCTCGACGACCCGAAGCTCAAGGGACGGGTCAGCTTCCTCTCGGAGATGCGCGACTCCATCGGTCTGACCCTGCTCGACATGGGCAAGGACCCCGGCACCTTCACCGACGCCGACTACGACGCCGCGATCGGCCGGCTCCAGAAGGGCGTCGACAAGAACCAGATCCGGCGGTTCACCGGCAACGACTACACGGCCGACCTCGACAAGGGTGACATCGCCGCCTGTGTCGCCTGGGCCGGTGACATCATCCAGCTCCAGGCCGGAAACCCGGACATCAAGTACGCCGTCCCGGCCGCCGGATACGTCATATCCAGCGACAACCTGCTCGTCCCGGTGAAGGCCAGACACAAGACCAACGCCGAGAAGCTCATCGACTACTACTACGAGCCGACGGTCGCCGCCCAGCTCGCCGCGTACATCAACTTCGTCTGTCCGGTCGACGGAGTCCGCGACGAACTGGCGAAGATCGACAAGGCGATGGCCGACAACGTGCTGATCCTTCCGGACAAGGAGATGGCGGCCAAGTCGCACGCCTTCCGCTCCCTGACGGCCGAGGAAGAGACGGCGTACGAGGAGAAGTTCGCCAAGCTCATCGGTGCCTGACCGCCGCGCGTTTTCCTATCCCCGATCTCCCCTGACACCAATGGGACCGCGATCCATGACACAGCAGCAGACCGGCGGCGACGTCCGCCTCACCGGGATCAGCAAGACGTACGGCTCCTTCGCCGCCGTCAAACCGCTCGATCTGACCGTCCCGCAGGGCTCCTTCTTCGCGCTGCTCGGCGCGTCCGGCTGCGGCAAGACCACCACCCTGCGGATGATCGCGGGCCTGGAGGAGGCGACCACCGGCACCGTCTCGCTCGGCGGCCGGGACATCACCGACCTGCCCCCGTACAAGCGGCCCGTCAACACGGTCTTCCAGAGCTATGCGCTCTTCCCGCACCTCGACATCAGCGAGAACGTCGCCTTCGGTCTGCGCCGGCGCGGCATCAAGTCGGTGAAGAAGCAGGTCGACGAGATGCTGGAGCTCGTCCAGCTCGGCGACTTCGCCAAGCGCAAACCGCACCAGCTCTCCGGCGGCCAGCAGCAGCGCGTCGCCGTCGCCCGCGCCCTGATCAACCACCCGCAGGTACTCCTCCTCGACGAGCCGCTCGGCGCCCTCGACCTCAAGCTGCGCCGCCAGATGCAGCTGGAGCTCAAGCGCATCCAGACCGAGGTCGGCATCACGTTCATCCATGTCACCCACGACCAGGAGGAGGCCATGACCATGGCCGACACCGTCGCGGTGATGAACGGGGGCCGGGTCGAGCAGCTCGGCGCCCCCGCCGATCTGTACGAGAACCCGAAGACGACCTTCGTCGCCAACTTCCTGGGCACGTCCAACCTCATCGAGGGCGAGATCGTCTCCGCGGGCACGGACATCGTCGTGGCGGCCGGCGGCGGAAAGCTGCGGCTGCCCACCGAGCGATGTTCGGCCCCGACCGCCGACGGCGGCAAGCTGCTGCTCGGCGTACGCCCGGAGAAGATCTCGCTCGCGCACGCCGACGACGCGGACGCGATAGCCGACGGCCGCAACCGGGTCACCGGCCGGATCGTCGACTCCAGCTTCATCGGAGTGTCCACGCAGTACGTGGTGGAGAGCCCCGCAGGCAAGGCGCTGCAGGTGTACGAGCAGAACATCGAGCGCGACACCCGGCTCGTCCCCGGTGCCGAGGTCGTCCTGCACTGGAACCCGGCCCACACCTTCGGTCTGGACGCCGCCCAGGACATCGACGCGGGTGTGGAGACGGTGGAGGACGCGGCGTGACCGTCACCAAGGAGGCGCCACCCGCCGCGCCCGCCGCAGAGCTGAAAGTGCGCAAGGCCGCCACCCGCAAGCGCCTCGTCCCCTACTGGCTGCTGCTCCCCGGCATCCTGTGGCTCGTCGTCTTCTTCGCGCTGCCGCTGGTCTACCAGGCATCGACCTCCGTACAGACGGGATCCCTGGAGAAGGGATTCGAGGTCACCTGGCACTTTCAGACCTACTGGGACGCGCTGAAGGACTACTACCCGCAGTTCATCCGGTCCCTGCTGTACGCGGGCACCGCCACGATCCTGTGCCTGCTGCTGGGCTATCCGCTCGCGTACCTCATTGCCTTCAAGGCCGGGCGCTGGCGCAATGTCGTCCTCGTGCTGGTCATCGCGCCGTTCTTCACCAGCTTCCTGATCCGTACGCTCGCCTGGAAGACGATCCTCGCGGACGGCGGCGCGGTCGTCGACGTACTGAACACCCTGCACATCCTGGACGTCACCAGTTGGCTCGGCTGGACCGAGTCGAACCGGGTGCTGGCCACGCCGATGGCGGTGGTCTGCGGTCTCACGTACAACTTCCTGCCGTTCATGATCCTGCCGCTCTACACCTCGCTGGAGCGGATCGACGGCAGGCTGCACGAGGCGGCCGGCGATCTGTACGCCACCCCCGCCACCACCTTCCGCAAGGTGACCTTCCCGCTCTCCATGCCGGGTGTCGTCTCCGGAACGCTGCTGACCTTCATCCCGGCCAGCGGTGACTACGTCAACGCGGAACTGCTGGGTTCCACCGACACCAAGATGGTCGGCAGCGTCATCCAGACCCAGTTCCTGCGCGTCCTCGACTATCCGACGGCGGCCGCGCTCTCCTTCATCCTCATGGCGGTCGTCCTGATCATGGTCACCGTCTACATCCGCCGCTCCGGGACGGAGGACCTGGTCTGATGCCCGTACTGCGCTGGATCCGCCGGAATCTGATCGTCATCGCGGGTCTGCTGACCCTCGCCTACATGATCCTTCCGAACATCGTCGTGATGGTGTTCTCGTTCAACAAGCCGAAGGGGCGCTTCAACTACGCCTGGCAGCACTTCTCGCTGGACGCCTGGAAGGACCCCTGCGGCGTCGCCGACATGTGCGGCTCGCTCTCCCTGTCCCTGCAGATCGCCACCTGGGCCACCGTCGGCGCGACCGTCCTCGGCACGATGATCTCCTTCGCGCTGGTCCGCTACCGCTTCCGGGCGCGCGGCGCGATCAACTCGCTGATCTTCCTGCCGATGGCGATGCCCGAGGTCGTCATGGCGGCCTCGCTGCTCACGCTCTTCCTCAACATGGGCGCGCAGCTGGGCTTCTGGACGATCCTGATCGCGCACATCATGTTCTGCCTGAGCTTCGTGGTGACGGCCGTCAAGGCGCGTGTGATGTCGATGGACCCACGGCTGGAGGAGGCGGCCCGCGATCTGTACGCGGGACCCGTGCAGACCTTCCTGCGGGTGACGCTGCCGATCGCCGCCCCCGGAATCGCGGCGGGAGCGCTGCTCGCCTTCGCGCTCTCCTTCGACGATTTCATCATCACCAATTTCAACGCGGGCTCCACCGTGACCTTCCCCATGTTCGTCTGGGGATCGGCACAGCGCGGCACGCCCGTGCAGATCAACGTCATCGGTACGGCGATGTTCATCATTGCGGTACTGGTGGTTGTCGTCGGTCAGCTCATCGCGAACCGGCGGAAGAACACCGCACGATAGAAAGCCCTGAAGGAGTTGGAAACCATGGCCCCAGCTGCCATGCGTACTGCTGCACAATCACTCTCCGACGCCAAGCCGGTCTCGTTCTGGCTCGACGACCCCGGCAGGCCCGAAGCTCTGCCCGCGCTCACCGGCGACGAGCACTGCGATCTCCTCGTCATCGGTGGCGGTTACAGCGGACTGTGGACCGCGCTGATCGCCAAGGAACGCGACCCGGAGCGGGACGTCGTACTGATCGAGGGCCACGAGGTGGGCTGGGCCGCCTCGGGCCGCAACGGCGGATTCTGCGCCGCCTCCCTCACCCATGGCCTGCCCAACGGCCTGGAGCGCTGGCCGGACGAAATCAGGAAGCTGGAGGAGCTGGGCGAGCGGAACCTCGACGCCATCGAGGCCGCCGTCGCCCGCTACTCCATCGACTGCGAATTCGAGCGCACCGGCGAAATCGATGTCGCCACCGAACCCCACCAGCTGGCAGAGCTTCAGGAATGGCACCAGGAGGCCGAAAGGCTCGGCTTCACGGGGGTGGAATTCCTGGACCGGGACGCGCTGCGCGCCGAGGTCGACTCGCCCACTTTCCTCGGCGGGCTCTGGGACCGGCGCGGAGTCGCCATGCTGCATCCCGCGAAGCTGGCCTGGGGGCTGAAGCAGGCCTGCCTCGGTCTCGGGGTGCGGATGTACGAGCACACCCGGGGCCTCGAACTGGCCAGGTCGACCACCGGAATGGCGGTCCGCACGCCGTACGGGAGGGTCTTCGCACGCCGTGTCGCCCTCGGTACCAACATCTTCCCTTCGCTGGTCAAGCGGGTACGCCCGTACACCGTGCCGGTCTACGACTACGCGCTGATGACCGAGCCTCTCACCGCCGACCAGCTCGCCTCGATCGGCTGGAAGAACCGGCAGGGACTGGGCGACAGCGCCAATCAGTTCCACTACTTCCGGATGTCGGCCGACAACCGGATTCTGTGGGGCGGATATGACGCGATCTATCCCTACGGGGGGCGGCTGAGCGCAGATCTCGATCAGCGCCCGGAGACCTTCCTCAAGCTCGCGGGCCAGTTCTTCGACTGTTTCCCGCAGTTGGCCGGTGTCCGTTTCAGCCATGCCTGGGGCGGGGCGATCGACACCTGTTCCCGCTTTTCCGCATTCTTCGGTACAGCCCATCAGGGCCGGGTCGCCTATGCCGCCGGATATACCGGACTCGGTGTCGGAGCCACCCGGTTCGGCGCCGATGTGATGCTCGATCTGCTGGCGGGCGAACAGAATGAGCGGACCGCTCTGGAAATGGTCCGCAGCAAGCCGATGCCGTTCCCGCCGGAGCCCTTCGCCTGGGCCGGGATCGAGCTCACCAAGCGGTCCCTGGCCAGGGCGGACAGCAACGGCGGGCACCGTAATCTGTGGCTGCGGACGATGGACCGGCTGGGGCTCGGCTTCGACAGCTGAGCACGGCGGACCCCCGCCCTCAGGGGCGGGGGTCGAAGCAGCGGTCGAGTGGCTCGCATCGGTGGCACCGGAGCCGGACGCCTGGCGGCGGGAGTGGGAGCGCGATCCCCAGGGGGTCGCGCTCCTTCCCGTCGGCCGGCGCCGGGACGTGCTGATTCTTCCGGGGAGCTGGGCTGTCCCACGCTCGATGTGCTCACCCGTCTCATCGACCGCCCCGGGCCGCTTCTCGCCGATCTCGGCGATGCCCGCATGGCCTTCTTCATGCCGCCGGGCGCCGTCACCCGCTGGGTCGGCACCGGTGTACGGGGAGCGGGGCGGGGGACCTGGACAGTCGTGCCGTATCCAGGGCGGGAGGCCGCGGGCGGGGTGCGCCGGATGATCCCGTCGGACGGCTCGGGAACGCTCACCGACGCGACACTTCCGGAGCTTGTGATCCATGAGGCGGCGGCCGGGAGGGCCGAGAGCGCCGGGGACCGACGGGGATCGACGGGGAACGGCGGGGCCGGAGACAGGGGCCGCGGGGGATCGGGCATCGGGAACGGCGGACGCCGCCGGCACCCCGGCGGGCCCGGGATGCTGCCAGAGGTCTTGACAACCTGATTGGTCTGGACCATGTTGTGGCCGCCGCACTCGATTCCCCCATGCACGGAGGCCGTTGTGGAACGCACGGGACCCCCCGCCCGATTTACCGGACTTCTGGCCGCTTTCTCGGCGGTCCTGCTCGCCGCCGGCGGCCTGGCCGCCACCGCACCGTCCGCCGCCGCTGCCGACTCCGATCTGGCGCGCAACGGTGGCTTCGAGGCCGGCCTGGACGGCTGGAGCTGTACCGGCGGTAGCGGAGCCGCCGTCAGCACACCGGTCCACAGCGGCACTTCGGCGCTGAGGGCGACCCCGGCCGGCAGCGACAACGCCAAGTGTTCCCAGTCCGTGACCGTCAAGCCGGACTCCACGTACACGCTGAGCGCCTGGGTGCAGGGCAGTTACGTCTACCTCGGCGCGGACGGCACCGGCACGACCGACGTGTCCACCTGGACGCAGTCGGCGGCCGGCTGGCAGCAGCTCACGACCACGTTCAAGACCGGCCCGTCCACCACCTCGGTGACCGTCTACACCCATGGCTGGTACGGCACCCCCGCCTACTACGCCGACGACCTCACCCTGGTCGGCCCCGGCGGCGACCCGGTCGCGCTTCCGGCCACCCCCACCGGACTGAAGACCGGCACGACCACCGCGTCCTCGGTCGCCCTCTCCTGGACCGGCTCCACGGGGGCCACTGGCTACAACGTCTACCAGGGCGGCACAAAGGTCCTCTCGGTCACCGGCACCTCCGCCACCGTGACGGGCCTGGCCGCGTCGACCGCGTACAGCTTCCAGGTCGCCGCGGCCAACTCCGCGGGCGAGTCCGCCAAGTCC
>NZ_FMDF01000090.1 GCF_900091955.1 Streptomyces sp. Ncost-T10-10d | reverse complement strand
AGTCGTGGCCGCACCCTGATTCCCTTTTCGACCGCTGAGAGTGCTGCCTTCCGGATGCGCGTTCCGGCCGCCCGACCGGCGTGCAGAGGTCTGGAGGAAGCGGCCGTAGCCATCGCTCCCTGAGGGGCCTGAGCAGCCTGGGCCGGCGCGGAAGCGATGAGTGGGGGCGAGAGCGAGGGCGAGCCCGCCGAAACCGTACGCGAGGTTCTCGATCGCCCACCCGTTCTGCCGGGGCACAAGGAGCCCCGGATACCCAGCAGCCCCCGCTCCCCCGCACGGACGAGGAGATTCACCACAGGAACGATTCACAGCGCACCACCGCGACAAGGAGCTACGCGGGTCAGCCGTCGGGGAGTTGTCCGGCTACGGGAGCCGCATTGAAAGGGCCCGGCTGCACCAGATGGTCGAGCTGTCAGAACAGCGTCAGCGGATCGACGGGAGGACAAGGGCTTCTTTCGTCGCGGTGGTCCCACGCCACGGCCCTCCGGGCCGTTCGGGGCGTGTCCCGGACGCGTCCCGGACAGCCCGACTGAGGCGAAGGGAGCGTTCCGCCCCTATGTTCGGTTGCCATGGACACCACACGGAGAACCATCCTGCGCGGTATGGCAGCGGCCCCGGTCGCAGCGGCGGTGGGCGGTCTGGCGCTTCCGACGGAAGCCGCTGCGGCCGGCAGGTACAGACTGAAGGGCCGCAGCGCTCCCCGGTGGGCGCCGGGGCACAGCTACCGGAGCGTGATCAACCGGTTGAATCCCCTACTCGGCGGCCCGGTTCCCGTCGCCGAGGTGCTGACGAGGACTCCGGCCTTGAAGGCGACGCGGGTCACCCAGTGGCCGGCGCGCGACGACGACGGGACGAAGCCCCGTCCGGACAGCGAGCCGGAGAAGCTGCTGCACGCCTTCAGGTGGGCCGGCGACGATTTCGTCACCAAGGAGTGGCGGCCACAGGGCATAACGACCAACTACGACGCGAACGGCTCCGCGCCCCGCACTCTGCTCGTGTCCTGGTACGGCCGACACGGTGCCAGCAGGCAGGGCGCCAGGATCAGCATCGTCAAGTGGGATGCTGCCGGTGATCCGACGTACCAGCATGTACTGCTCGTGGAGCCGAACCGGGTCCGAACCGAAGGGGGCGAACGCGACGACTTCATCGGGACGGACTTGCACGCGGGCGGAATCGTCTGGTACGGCAACAAGCTGTACGTCGCGGACAGCACCGAAACGCGTCCCGGCTTAAGGGTGTTCGACCTCAGCCGCATCTTCAAGGTCACCAGAGGCCCGGGGGTGGGCCGCCAGCCGGACGGAACGTACCGGGCATACGGATACGACTACGTTCTCCCCCAGTGCTACGCCTACGACGCGAGCGGGAGCACGGCCAAGGGGCTCACGTTCTCCCAGGTCTCGTTGGACCGTACCGGCCGCCGCCCCACACTGCTCGTGAGCGAGTTCACCGGCGACCACTGCCGACTCGCCCGCTGGGAACTCAGTGGGGAACGAAGCGGGTACTTGCACAGTGTGAAGTCCGCCTGGGAAGGCACCGCGAACGGCGAAGACCGCGTGCAGGGTGCGGTCAGGGCGAACGGCAAGTACTACTTCTCCGCAAGTCGCACCAGCGAGAACCCGGGGGAGCTGCGTTCCTGGAGCGGGGGACGCGCCCGGGAAAGCGCGAGTCGTTCCTCAACATCGGCTGTGAGGACCTGAGTTACAGCCGGATAGGCGGCCGGGCAGCGTTGTGGGCCCTCGGGGAGTACGCGAATGACGAGAACGACGACCGCCGGGCTCCGTTCAGCCGCTACGTGTACGCCGTCAGGCCGTAAGTCGGCTCGATCTCCCGATCACGACGTGTCACCCAGGCCGGCGACGGCGGAACCGGGCCCGGCACCACACCGCCGTCCAGGTCCAGCAGCGTCGCTCCCGCGATCTCTACCGGTGTCCATCAGAGTGAACACGCCTGTCCAGGACATCACATCTGTGATGTATGCACTATTCCTGTTCGCGTGATCACACTCAGGACAAGACTGCTGTAGCCACAGCCCTCATTCCCCTCCCACTGGCCCTGCTCGCACCGGTCCACGCCGCCCACGCCGTAGTGGCTGGTGCGAGCGCCGTGGACTGTCCTGGCGGGTATGTGTGCATCTGCCCGGAGATCTGAGCCTGCTCCCTCCCCCAGCAGCGAGCCCGAGGGAGGTTGTCAACTCTCGATTCCGAGTCGGCCGAGGCGGAAACACGTCTTCTGCTCCGAGCCCGAACGCGTCGAGGGCACGGGAACGGCAATGCCGTTCGCCGCTGCGGCGATACTGCCGGCCCGCCAAGAGTGGGACCGCAGGAATCCGGCCCGGCAATGACGGCACCGAGCCGCAAGTCACTCCGACCGGGGAGCGACCTCGGCGGGTTCAGTCGAGGACGTCGTACTCGTCGGCCTGCCAGTCGGCAAACAGGGTCAGTGCCTTCTCGGTCTCCGCGCGCTCGGGCGATGTGGAGGTGGCCGGCCACCAGTTCTCAACGTGTTCGGCGTTCACGAGCACGAAGTCGCGGTATCCGTCGAAGTCGCCGGGGTCTTCGGCAACACCGATATGGATGGGTGTGTCATCGGGCAGGTCTTTGATGGCTTCGCGGAGCTGAGCGGCGTTCCATACCTGCGGGGCGTGGTCAAAGGTGTCGGCCATGGGCACAGGATGCAGGACCACACCGGAAGTCCACGTGAGGACACGGCTGTACCCCGGGCCAGAGCGCTGATCCGGGGTACAGGGGGCCGGGGTGAAGAACTGATCAACGGTGGTGAAATGAGCCCAGCCGGTGGCCTGGCGTACCGGGCCGGTCAGGCCGTGGTCAGCCCGTGTCGGGGAGGTCCCAGTCGTCGGGCAGGTTGAACAGTCGCTGCGCCCGGTGTTCGTTCTCCTGCCGGAGCGCAGTGGCCCACAGCGGAGGATCTTCGCGCGGGAGGTAGGGGCAGACCATGCGGTGCGCGATGCGGCACTGGGCACCGGGGAGGGGTGCGGCGTCCCACAGGTTCATGGCGGCCCCGTCCGAGGTAATGATCCAGCGGCGGCGCGGAGGCACGGTGTGGGCGGGAACGACGATCCTCGGTTCGAGGAGGACCCAGTGACCTTCGTAGTGGGTGGGATAGCGGTCTTGCGGGAGATCGCAGAAGGAGCAATCGGGTGCGGCGGGTGGCGGCGGGGCGGTGGCGCCTTCGAGGGCGGCTTGGAGTGCGTCGTCGGGGCGGTCCGGGACAGGTGTGGTGTTCTCGGTGTCCCCCATACTCTTCAGGGTCCGGACGGGCCGTCAGGTGCGATAGGGCGCGATCCAGCCATGCTGGACGGGAAAGAACCCGTCCAGTGTGCTGTTCGGCGGCACACGGGGCTTGTGTGGGCACACAGTCCGCATCGCGGCGGGCCGGATCCCCGGAACGGCTGAGGCTGGGGAGGCCCTCTACGTCAGAACTTCCCCTTTGCCCGGTCAGCCATGTCCTGTGCGACCCCTCAGGGCGTACGCCCTGGGGAACTGCCCGCTGGAAGTGCCCTCGATCGGTGCGCGGCCCACCCGAACTGTCACCTGGGCGTCCTCGCGAAGATTTACTCCGTACGAGGCGTCCCCAAGTCCGGCCCCGTGCTCAGACAGCGTTCCCTCTCGGCATGCGACATCGGTATCCCTGCCCCATTCGAGGATTTCCTTCGCACGGGCGACGTCCACGTACTCCCGGGGACCGAAGTCGATGCCGTTGCCGGTCCTTGGGTTGCGGTGGGCGACCGACATGCTCAGCCCGGTCTCCGGCCTCTTCGACGGGTTGCCCCTTTAGACCGACCGGCAAATGGGGGGCGGCGTCGCGTGCCCAGCCCCGCGACGCCGCCCCCCATTTGCCGGTCGGTCTTAGCCGCTTGCGCACCTGTTCCAGCTGTCGGGGATCGCTGGGAAGCCGTCCCGGCCATCGTCCGTGTACGCGTACGGGGCTTCCCTCTCCGCCTTCTTGAGGATCTCGTCGAACTTCACCTGAGTCGACGCGCTGCCCCAAACGCTGTCGTATACGGCGCCTGGCCATACCCCACCCCCTTGATCGTTGATTCGCGCCAAGGCCGGCACGAGGGGCACTCCGGTACCAGGAGGCGGCTCGTGACGGCGCCCGGTGTTCGGGGCCACTGTGTGGGGCGCCGTGCTCGGGCAGACGACAGGCCGCTGGTGTACAGGTTCAGGTTGAACAGGCCCGGCAGCCGTATTCACGGCGGCGTCCGCTCGCAGGCCGTCACCCATCACAGGCGTCAGCAGGCCCGGCGTACCCGCGGAGACCCTCCCGGAATTGTTCCCTCGTCGAACTACTGACCAGCAGCGACTGCACATCCTGCGGCCCCCGACGTCACCCCGGACCGCCCCGGTTTGCTGGGCACGCCTCAGCAGCACCGTCAGGACTTACGGAGCGTTCGAGGGAGTCGGTCAGCCACAGGTGGGACGCGCCGAGTGTGACCGGGTCGCCGCTGGCCTCTGCCACGAGCCGCCAGTAGCGTCGCATCCGCGGGTCGCGGTCGGCGGCCACATGGGCCAGCAGCCGGCATCTGAACTGCGGGGTGTCGCTCCCGCCGCGCACGGAGGCGTGTGCCGCCACGAACCGATCGAGTTCGGGGCCCACGCGGGGAGGCTCGCCCGCCTGCACCATGGGCTGGGCCAGCACGCACGCCTCGCTGATCCCGCTCATCAGCTCGGCCTCGTCGGCGATCAGTTCGGCGTTGGCCCGCGCCATGGCCAGCAGGCCGCGTGTCAGTTCCCGGTCGCCGGCCAGGGCGAACAGTTCGGCGAATGCGACCACCTGCGGCGGGGTCGGGTCGGTGGGCGGCTCGGGCACGGCCATGGTCACGAACGCGGTGAGCATCGCCTCGGACGCCGTGGCGACCATCGTGCGTCTCCAGAAGTCGATCAGCGCGTTGCGGGCGGCACCCCCGCTCTCCACGGCGGCCAGCAGCTCCAGCCTGGCGGCCCGGTCGGCCGGTCCGGCCTCCTCGACCGCGCGCAGCGAGGCCCGCCGCCAGGCCAGGTCGGCGAGCTGCACATCGAGCGCCGCCCGCTCGGCCGTGACGACCTCGACCACGGAGCGTTCGCCGGCGAGCACGTGCCTGATGGACGGCAGCCCGAGCCCGAGCCCGCGCAACCGTCTGACCAGGCCGAGCCGCTCCACGGCCGCCTGGTCGAACCTTCGGTGGCCACCCGTGCTGCGCACCGAGTCGACGATGCCTTCGTCGCAGTAGAAGCGAATGGTCCGCACCGGCACGCCGGTCAGCCGCGCCAGGTCGCCGATCCCAAGCGTCTCATCGAGCAAAGGCACTTGAACCTCCACTGGACTGGAGTTTCTACCGTACCGGCATCACCCCGTGAGAGGAGCTTTCGTGATGACGTCGACACTGGACACCGCACGGCTCGTGGAGGGCCTGCGGGAGCAGACCGGAGGGTTCACCCGCGCGGTCGCCGGAAGGGACCCGGACACTCGGGTGCCCACCTGCCCGGAATGGCCGCTGCGTACCCTCGTCGGGCACGTCGGCCAGGAGCACCGGTGGGCGGCCGAACTCGTGCGCAAGAGCGAGCAGCTGCCCATCCCTGACCCGTGGCAGGCCGATCCCGGCGCCCCGGACGAGTGGGCCCGGTGGCTGCGCGAGGGCGCAGAGGAGTTGATCCGCGCGATCCAGGAGACCGGCGCGGACACCGAGACGCACACGTTCATCGGGCCGCGGCCGGCGGCCTTCTGGCTGCGCAGGACGCTGAGCGACACCTGCATCCACCACTACGACGCGGCGTTTGCGACGGACACCGCGTTCGAGATCGCCGACGACCTCGCAGCCGACGTGATCAGCGAGAGCATGGACCTGCTGTCCACGCCGGGCTTCGAGACGGCCAGGCCGGCTGTCGCCGGGCTGCGCGGCCGGGGCGAACGGATCGGGTTCCGGCCGAGGTCCGTGGAGGGCTGGGTGATCACCAGGACACCTGAGGCACTGCGATGGGAGCGCGGGCCGGTCGAAGCCGACGTGGTGGTGTCGGGGGCGGTGGCGGACCTCATGCTGGTGTTTTCCCGCCGCGTCCCTCCGGAGGACGACTGGGCGACGGTGACGGGCGACCGCGCGTTGCTGGACCACTGGCTGGCCCACACGGCGCTCTAGCTGTGCAGGCAGCAGAAGCAGGAGGCGGCTGAAGCCTTCGTCGCGGCAAAGCCTTGGCCGACGTAGAACCGCTTGCTCGCGACCATGTCCGCGACTCCCAGCAGGAGCACGATCTCGCCGACCTGCCGGGTGGCAGGGCCGGTGTCCTGCTTCGCCGAGGTCGCGACCTTCCAGATCGTCCCGTCCGGGGCCTGTACGACGCCGCCGTAGCCCCAGAGCTTTCGCGGCAGGCTTCAGCGGCGTGACGTCGGCGTCGAGGGCTGCGTCGATGAAGCTGTTGACGGTGGCCGGCTGGGACACCGTGACCGCCAGTGTGAAGCCACGGAGGCCGGTTGTCGGTGCTTCCGAGGCCCGCAGGCGTACCTGCGTGTCCAAACCGAAGGCGGCGGTGCAGAAGCGGTCGGCGGCCGTGGGGTCGGCCACGTCGAGGGAGACGGATTCGATGGATGCCATGGCCATCACGCCAGATGCGGCTCGGCGGCCGGCGCTTCTTGATTCCTGACCGGTCTTGTCACCTGTTTTGCCACACACGGCGGCATCCCCGCCGCAGCGCCCGTTGCGCAGCGCCGGTAGGCGCTGGGCGGCATGCCGACCAGCTCGGTGAAGCGCGTGCTGAAGGTGCCCAGCGATGAGCAGCCGACCGCGAAGCAGACCTCGGTGACGCTGAGGTCACCGCGACGCAGCAGCGCCGTCGCGCGCTCGATGCGACGCGTCATCAGGTACGCGTACGGCGACTCGCCGTAGGCCAGCCGGAACTGGCGGCTGAGGTGCCCGGCGGACATGTTCACGCCGTGGGCGAGCGCCTCGACGTTCAGCGGCAGCGCGTACTCCCGGTCGATCCGGTCGCGGACGCGGCGCAGTCGCGCGAGGTCGCTCAGGCGCTGCGCCGCGGCGCGTGCGCGCCCCCACGAAGGGTGACACATGAGAGAACTCCATTTCATCGATGTCCGCGAGCACCTGGGTTGCATGCCGAGGTAGGCGGCGAGGTGCTCGATGGTGACGACCGGCTTACCGGAGTCGACGAGCAGGCCAAGCAACTGTTCGACGGCGGGATGGAGGCCGGTGGTCGGCTCGGCAAGGATGCCGACGCCGCCCTTGGGGGCGGTCGGCGTGCGCGCTTCGGCCTCGGCGGCCGACATCGCGAACACCTCTGCGATGGTGCGGCCGCCGACGGGGTGGTCGGGCACAGCGGCCTGGAAGCGCCGGCCGCCGTATTCTTCGCGGGTGGTCGCGATGCCGGCCGTCACGACCGAATCGATGACCGGACGGCTCAGCGAAGCTGCTGGATGCGGACCAGGTTGCCCGCGGGATCGCGGAAGGCACAGTCGCGGATGCCGTACGGCTGCTCGGTCGGCTCCTGGACGACCTCGGCGTCGCCGGCCTGCAGCTTCTCGAAAGTGTCGTCGAGGTCCCGAGTGGCCAGCAGGATCCAGCCGTAGGTGCCCTTGGCCATCATCTCGGCGATGGTGCGACGCTCGTCCTCGGTGACCCCAGGGTCGGCGGCCGGCGGCGCCAGGAGGATGGACGTGCCCGGCTGGCCGACGGGGCCCACCGTGATCCAGCGCATCTTGCCCTGTCCGACGTCGCTACGGACCTCGAAGCCGAGGCTGTCGCGGTAGAAAGCCAGGGACGCGTCCGGGTCGTCATGCGGGAGGGAGCTCGTGTGAATGGTGATGTCCATGACGATCAGACTAGGTGCGGCTCCGTGACCCGCGCTTCTCGATTCCTGATCGATCTGGCCACCTGTTTCGCCACAGCCCGAAGCACACCGATCCGTCCAGACTGCGATTGAACGTGTGCGTGACGGTCACCCGGGACAACTATTTGGCGCGGGTGGCGCTCTACTTGCCGCCGAGGGACCCACACCGGACCCGTTGGTCACGAATCGGCCGACTGCGAAGAGTCGGCGTCATCAGGAGGGGCCGCGGCACCGTGGGTCAGAGACAGGAGACCGGAGCCACTTTCGCGCGAGAAGAAGTGGGGCCACCTCATGCCGGGGGAAGCGGGTCACAAATCAGGCGAAAGGGTCCGGTGCAGACAGGAACACCGCGGCATCGCAGCTCAGTTCCCCTGTTGCTGCCGAGATCTCGCGGCCAGACCTGGGGCAATGTCCGAGGCGGTTGATAGCTTGCCGCGTCCGGCCGAAAAGATCACGAGAGGACTTCAGCCGTGCAGGAAGTGACGCGCCACGAGGTCAGCGGACAACACATGGCCCAGGCACTCGACGGCATCAGTCGACGGACCCGGTGGCGGTGGCACGGGATGCGCTACGACGACGCGTCCCCGGCGAGGCTGCAGGAGATGCATGACGAGCTCCTCGATCACATCGCCGCTCGCACCGTGGCGGACCCCACGCTCGACGAGGCATCGCGCTCGGCACTGCGGACCGCGGCGGAGTGCTCCTTGGGGGTGCTGAGCATTGGCTGCTTCCCCGACGGCGACCAAGAGATCATCTTTCCGCTCATCGGCGAGAAGCTCAGCAGCGATGACATCGCCTTCGGCGACGTCATCGAGCAGGCCCCCACGGCCGGAACGTGGTTCGACACGTTTGCGATATGCCTGGTCAGCGGCCTGGTGTGGGAATGGCAGCGGGTGATCGGTCTGCTGCTGCGCAGCGACTACGCGCCCGCGATCCGCGACGGGGTGCGGTACTCGGCGGTGAACTCCACGTCGGATCCTGCGGACCTTGCGGCGATGGACGCACTGTGCGGCTACCTGACCCAGGCACGCGGGCACCTGCCGCGCGATTGGCCGACCGTGCCCCTGCGCAAGCCGGACGCCGACGCGCGCGCCGAGGCGGCCCGGGAACTGGACACAGCCGGCCCCCTGACACCGGACCAGCGCCTCCTTCGCGTACTCCTCGACGACGACCAGCACGCCTTTGAGCAGGCTCTCGTGGCCCGGCTCATCGAGCACCGGGAAAGCATGGGACTCAATCCCGCACCCAGGACTCTGCTGCCGCTCGGCGCCCTTGCCCTGACCGCCCTGGCGGTCCAAGCGCACGGGTGGGAGTTGGGCGTCCGGTCCGGCTATCTGCCGCACGGCATGCTCGGTTCCCCGGAGGCGCTGCGGCGAGCAGCGGACGCCGGCGAAAATAACCTGGGCCATTGGACCGCCAAGTAGTCAGTCCGGACAGCCCTCAGTCCTCAAGCGCATCGACAGTGGCCGCGGCCACTCCGCCGCCCCTCTCGGGCGGCTCGCGCAACTCGTCCTCACCCGCGCCGTCGGCGTAGTCGAGGACGCCGGGCAGTTCACCGCCGTTCCCCGTGATCACATGCGTCAAGCGCAGGAACTCCTTGCAGCGGGCCGCCTCAGCGAGGTCGGCCCGCCGGCCCGGGACTCCCGAAGCTACGGCCAGGTGACAATCGACACGCCGGACCGTGCGGTCGAACTCGGTTTGCAGCTGCTCCTCGGTCAGGCGGCGCTTGCTCGCCTCAGCCACGCTGGGATGACTCCAGTTCCTCGATCTTTCGGGCCCATAGGGCTATGTGTTCGATGAGCTGATCCCGGTCGTGGGCCCGTACCACCCGGCGCGAATTGCGCAGCGCCATCACCTTGTTCCACCACTCCTCACGCTCCTCGGCGGTCGCCGCCCCTTTCGAGCGGCCGGGCACCACGGTGCACCGTCGCATCGAAGTGCTGAACACCACCGATTCCACCCTGCACGTCGACGTGTATCCGGCCGCCGCCACCATCGCACACGGCTCCTTCGTGGGGGCAGCCGGAACCACGAGGAATGACCTCTCGACCTGGACATCACTGAAACGCAAGACGCTCGATGTCCCCGCGCACGACACCGCCCGCGACACCGTGACCATCGCGGTGCCCAAAGACGCGGCCCCGGGCGAGAGGTATGCCGTGGTCTGGGCACAGGTCACTGGCGGTGAAGGGGGCGGTATCGCGATGGTGAGTCGCACCGGCATCAGGGTGTATCTGTCAGTCGGCGGCCACAACCCCCGGCCCCGAACTTCACCGCGCGCACGATGACGGCCGAACGCGGCTCGGATGGGCGCGCGATCGTGCGTGCCCAGGTCTTCAACACCGGGGGCCGTGTCCTGGACCTGTCCGGCACCCTGAGGCTTTCCTCGGTGTCCGGAACCCTTAGCGCGGGCCCTTACCAGGTACAGCTGGGCACAAGCCTGGCGCCTCGCCAGTCGGAACCGGTGAGGATTCCGGTAACCGACCAACTGGCCGACGGCCCCTGGAAGGCCACCCTGGAATTGAAAAGCGGATTGCTCGTCAAGAAGTTCCACGCGGAGATCAAATTCCCGCACACCCAGGGCATCTCCCCGGCAGTCGCCATGGACGCCGAAGCGTCCGGCGGCGTCGCGCTCAAGACACTGGTGCAGGGGATCCTCCTACTGGGTACCACCCCTCTGATCGCCGGCGTCCGCATCCACCGCCGACACGGGAGTAGCACGGCTGACGTGTAACCGCCCTCCTCGACGTCTTCGTCCGTGGACGACATGTCCGCTGATCCTGCTGTCCGCAACACGTGTGCCCACTCGGTCGTCCTGGACGGCGTATCGGGAGGAGGAGCAGGGAACCGACCGATCGGCGGGGTCGGATCATCTGGTGCTCAAAGGTTTAATTGGCTCGTCACAGTCCCGGCCGGCCCGTACCATCCGCCTGTGATCGAGAACATGACAGGTGATCAGGCCACAGGGACGGACAGGGAGCCGTGCTGGCGAGGAAGGAATGTCGGTCTCGCGTCTGTCGACGTCGATGACGCCGAGTTGATGCACAGCTGGCGCTCCGACCCCGTCGCCGCTCATGAGGTCGGCTTCTGGCCTCGTTCCCTCTCCGCCCTCCGTGAGCGTGTGGAGCGCGACAGAGACGATCAGGACCGTGACGACTTCCTCGTCCTGCTCTCCGACGGCACACCGATCGGCCACATAGCCCTCGTCGACCAGGACATCGCCGACGGTACGGCGGAAGTCCATCTGCTGCTGGATTCGCGCTACCGAGGGCAGGGATACGGCACGGACGCACTCGACGCGCTGGTCGATCTCGCCTTCGGCGAACTGCCCATGCACCGCATCCAGGCAGTCACCCACACCGCCAACACTGCCGCGCTCACCGTTCTGGCCAAAGCGGGATTCGTCCAGGAGGGAGTGCGTCGCTCAGCATGTCTGCACAGGGGGCGCCGCTATGACGTCGCAGTCCTGTCCTTGCTCCGCGACGAGTGGGAGGCGCTCGCACGCCCGAAGTCCTGGGACATCTGAGCAGGGCTGCGGGCTGGGGTGGTTGGTGCCTGGCACGGCTGCCGATGAGGTTGGTCGACGTGCTGGAGGCTCGGGTTCGTGGCGACGCGGCTGTTCGCGGACGACTCCAGCGCCGGCACCTTCACCGACTTCATCCTGCGCTGCTTCGAGTGGATCGACCGCCCGAACGCCCGCCGTTCATCTCTCGCCATTGGCCGGGCAAATTGCTGAGATACCACTCGCTCAAGCCGACCGAATAATCTACCAAGGAGCATTGAAGTCCCGGGAACCTGCTGCGCATTTCCCCCGCCTGGACCGGACGGGCCCGATGCGCGAACCCGACGCCGTGCGTCCGGTCGACGCCACCGTGATGGGTCGGGTCCTGAGGCAATCCACCTGAGCGGGTGCCGGGCACAGGTGCAGGCTTGCGCAGTGATTCCCGAGCCGGCCCCTGGCTATCTGAGCTGGGACGAGGTGGCCCCCGCCCGTCATCCCTTCGACAGCGCGTTGGCGGCGCAGGTCGTGCGCTCGCTCGGACCGGCCCGGCGTGTACCGCGCCGCCCTGTTGATCCCTTCGCCGAACCGGCGATGAGTGCCTGGAGCTAGGCCGTGTATCGAATGGACTGGTCACCAGCGCGACAGCGTCGGCGGACGACTCAAAATCGCATGCGATCTTCTCCCAGTCATGCTGGGATCAATCGCTATGAATGATCATTTCCTCAATGAAGCCGACTTGATGGACAGGATGGAACAGAACCTGGCGGAACATGCCTGTCACCTGCATCGCGGCATGACTGGTGCGGCCGTCACAGAGGCGGGTGACCTCCTGGTCGCCGACAGCGGCCTGGACGACGACACTTTCAACATCGTTGCTGCGGCCCGCTTCACCGTCACCAACGCTTCGGCACGTATCACCAAGACCGCTCGGACGCTGGCCCGCACTGGCCGCCGTTTCTCCTGGTGGGTGGGGCCTGCCTCGACACCACTGGACCTCACCACCCGCCTGACGGCGGCCGGCCTGCCGGCGTCCGAACGCGAGACGGCGATGTGGGCCGAGCTTGATGACACCCTGCCACTGCCCGCCGTCCAAGAACTGGACATCCAGAGGGTGGCCACACCCGAACAGCTTGCCGACTACGCCACGGTTCTCGCCGCGAACTGGGACCCGCCTGCTGACACCGTCCGCCGCTTCTTCGCCCAGGCCGCCCCGCAGGCACTGGCAGCGCACTGCCCGGCCCGGTACCTGGTCGGCTACGTGGAGAGCCGTCCGGTCTGTTCGGCTGAAGTGTTTCATCACGCGGGGGTCGCCGGTATCTACAACATCTGCACCCTGGCCGCCCACCGCCGACGTGGCTACGGCGGTGCTATCACGCTCGCGGTACTCCGCACGGCCCGCGACCGAGATCACCGCATCGCGGTCTTGCAGGCGTCAGCCGACGGCGAGCCCGTCTACCGCCGCCTGGGGTTCCGCTCCTGTGGCCAGTTCACCGAACACACCATCAACCCCTGAACCACCTGAACTCCACTGGCCCTCCGCCCGCCTTTCCTGACGGTGCTGGTCACAGCCACTCGCTGATGGCCGCTACGAGGACAGTGGCCTCGTAGCGGATCGCGACCTTGTCGTATCTCGTGGCCATAGCGCGGTGCCTTTTGAGGCGATCAATGCCGCACTCGACCGCGTGCCGGGCCTTGTAGTCCTCGGCGTCGAACTTGGGCAGCCGGCCACCACGCGAGCCGAGCTTCTTGCGGTTGCGGGTCTGGTCGGCCTTATCCGGGATGGTGCAGCGGTTGCCGCGTCGGCGCAGGTAGGCGCGGTTCTTTCGGGACGCATACGCTTTGTCGGCGCAGACCCGGTCGGGCCGGGTCCGCGGACGCCCCGAACCCAGGCGGGCGACATGGACCTTCTTCAGAACGGGCTCGAACTGAGTGGAGTCGCCGCGCTGTCCGGCGGTGGTCGAGCTCGACGGAGTCAGCCTGATCCGTCGCATCACCTTCCAGGCCGACGACCCCCGGGACGCGCTGACCCTCGCGCGGTACGTCGACGTCCACCTCGCGGAGACCCGACGCAGCGCCGCCTCCCTCGGCTCCCAGTAGGGTGTTGTGACGAACTGGTCAACATCAATGACGCCCTCAAAACGACCGTCACGACCTTGCCTCTGATCGGCGGTGTCCTCGCCGGCCTCTACGCTTTTCCATGCAGTTGCTGTCCGAGGGCGACGCACGCCGTGCAGGCGCAAGCCAATTCGCCAACCGCTATCCCGCCGCCGGACAACTCGGCCACAACCAAGCCGCTGTCTGTCTGGCCGGCGTCTACGGCCTCGGCCGCCTCGCCTTTCGCCGGGGTCCGGACAGGCAATGATCTGTTCGGACACCTTCGCTGGCGGTACCATCGTGTTCACCATGAGGGGGGCCGTGATCACCAAAGAACGTGCGGTTCCGCCTCGCGTGGTGGCCGCAGAGCGAGTCGCCGCCGAGGCGGGCTTCAAGAAGAGTTGCATCCCTGAAGTGGGCAGGTTGCTCAGCCTGGCTGCTGCTGCAAAACCCCACGGGATCATCGCGGAGAGCGGCACCGGCTCGGGAGTGGGCACTGCCTGGCTGCACAGTGGCCTTGGCTCCGGTGCACGGCTGATCACCGTAGAGCGTGACGAGGAGCTTGCCCGTCGAGCGGCCGAGGTCTTCGCGGACGACAAGCGCGTCAGCGTTCTCACCGGGGACTGGCGGCTGCTCGAGCACCATGCCCCCTTCGACGTCTTCTTCTGCGACGGCGGGGGCAAGCGTGACGACCCCCAGGGGGTCGTCGAGCTGCTTGCTCCCGGTGGTCTTCTCATCCTGGACGACTTCACTCCCTCGCCCCACTGGCCGCCTCGTTTCGATGGCGAAGTGGATGAGCTCCGCCTGTTCTACCTCACTCATCCAGCGCTGGACGCCACCGAAATACTCACAACACCAGCCAGTTCAGCGGTTGTTGCGGCACGCCGCCTCTAGCCAAGAAGGCTTGTAGGGTTCTTGATCACGCCACGCGTGCTGGTCCGGAGCGGCGATCTGCGCCGTCTCGACCCACGCTCGCCATGCCCGTAGGGGTCAGGTTTCCGGGTTCGCACCGTACGGAACCGGCACCGTGCAGGGATCCGGTCTTGGAGACCCGGACATCATCCCACAGTCCGTTGCCGCCCGTTTCTTCGGCGATGTTCCGCGGCCGCAGACCGGCCAGTTCGGCCCGGCGCACAGCGATGGCGAAACCCAGCAGTGTCTTCGCCCGGACCCGGACACTGAAGATGTCGCCGGCGCCTTGCCGTGGCGGGCACTTCGGCTCCTCGCCCCGACGGTGACAGTCTTCAGGAGTTCCTGTGCCGATTTTATGCCTTCGGGGTCGATGACGACGCCGTACTGGGTGCGCAGGGTAACGGCGACACCAACGAGCTTCCGATCGATCGTCGCGTACGCGCGCTTCTCGCGGTTCCGGAGGAAGTCGACAAACGCATCTTGCTGTATCGAGTGCGGCGAGGCGAAAACGAAGGTCGTCGTCGCATCCGGTGGACAGAAGCGGGCGGACGTAAGCGGCGGCTGGCAGTCGGCCGTCGAGGGCGTGCTCGGTCACGCTGCCGCGTCGGGCAGAGCCGTCGCCCAGTTCGCGAGGACAGCGAAGTCATCCGGCAAGAGACCGAGACGCGGATTGATCCAGTGCAGAAGCGTGGGCGCATCATGGTGAACTCCGAGCCATTCCCGGTCCTCGGGGCCGAGTTCATCATCTACCCAGGCGAACGCGCGGCCGGCGGCGTACTGCACCAGCGCTCGAGTCTTCCAGTGCAGGCGCGCGTCGGTTTCCGGTGTCGCGGGCCAGTCGACGAACGGCAATGCAGGCAGCCCAAGGTGCGGACCGATCCACTCGTTCGCCTCTGCCCTCCAAGTGGTTGCCCATACCAGCTCGTAGGGCAACGAAAGAAGCTGTGCGCCATGGTCGTGGTTCAGCCACACCCGCAGGGGCTTTGTCCACGGGTTCTCCCAGCCGGTCGGTCGCATGCGATGCGTGCTGTACCCCTCAGGCCGCTTGTGCGGTGCAGCATCGTACGGGTTCAGCGGGCCGTCCACATCGAGGAAGAGCAGTGGGCGCGAGTCTCTGCCCTTCGGCATGTTTTCTCCCCTCGGCATGACTCTTGACATATGAGCTCATCGTGAATTTGGGGTCGCATGTCGAACTGACTTGTCGTCACGTTCGCTCCTATTTAACTGACTTGACGGTCCGACAGACGATTTCGGAATCGACCCTCTACGGCCTCCTCGTAAGAAGTACGTCTCAACACATCTTAGGCAACGGGAGGAGCATTGAGGCTTACGCTGCCATCGGCCAACCCGCCGAGGAATTTCAGGAGCGTCTCCTGGCATTGCTCACCGAGTACGCCACCTGACGTCGAACTCGACGCAACCTGGACCGTGGCACGAGCAGGGCAGTACTACCGATCCCTGCCCCAGCGCGCCCGCCGCGTCGTCAAACTGGTAGTGGCGCGTGGCGGCTATGCGCCCGCCGACGACCGCCGCGACGACAAGAACGCCAGCCTCTGTGGACACAACGCCGCCCCCGAGGCGTGGTACGAGTAGCGCACGACCCAGAGGGAAGCCCCGGAGAAGCCGGTCTGCGCACTCGGCGGCTCCTGGGACACGCGCCGGGCCGTGACCGCGCTCCAGGACGCCGGACACGAAGTCACCGACAAGCGGGCCCGGCAACCCCTCCGTGATCTGGCCGCTGCCGGCGTACTGGCGACGACGGCCGCCAACAGCGCCACCTACCGCTTCAACGAGCAGTGAAGACCACCACGGTGCAGAGACTGCTGTGCGTTGGCGATCTGGTGCGTGGCCCGTGTGGCTGTTGTTGTCCGCGATGGACATGTCTTTCGGGTGGTTGGCGGCGCGGCTCTGCAGATGTTCAGTGAGGGGCGGTCGCCAACAGTCCGGGCAGTTCGCGCATGTCGTCGAACACGGTGGTACCTGGTCCTTCCAGTCGCGATGCCGACGTGAGACCGCCGCAGTACCCGAAGGCCAGCATTCCGGCGGCACGGGCTGCCTGGACTCCGTACGCGCTGTCCTCGATCACCGCGCACCGCCCGGGGTCCACGCCCATGGAGCGGGCCGCGTGAAGGAAGAGATCGGGAGCAGGCTTGCCTGTCGAGACGTCGTCGGCGCTGAAGATGCGCCCCGTGAAGTGGTCGCTCAACGCGACGATCTCCAGATTTCGTCTGACGCCGTCGCGGTCGCCGTTCGAAGCGACGCAGACGGGTGTGGTGAGGCCGTTCAAAGCCTCTGCGATGCCGTCGACAGCGGTCAGTTCGGCTTCAAAGGCTGCCCGGTACAGATGCTCGTACTGCTGCTGCCAGTCCTTCTCCAGCCGCCGTCCGAGCCGTTCCTCCACGGCGGCCGTGTAAACCTCGGTGGACGAGCCCACGAACCGCTCTATGATCTCGGCCTCGGTGAACGAGCACCCCAGGTCAGCCGTGATCGCTGCGTCCACTTTGACGCATATTCGCTCACTGTCCACCAGCACACCGTCACAGTCGAAGATCACCAGGTCAAAAGGGCTCCGCGTCATGACCGACAGTGTAGAGCCGTGGTCGGCCAACCCCCGTACCGTATTTCGCTGTTGTCGGACCCGCAGGGGCGAGAGGATACGGGGCGGAGCGACCCGGCGGGTCCCAGTCGCTGCCTGGCTCCTGGACCAGAAAGTGCAGATCAGAGGCTGCGAGGAGAATCGGACAGCGGCCCGCCCTCGGAGCGCCGGGTTTTGCAGCCCTTGACGCGAGGGGCGAGGGTGCGGGGGTCGACGGCTTCGGACGGCGCGCCGGAGGCGTAGAGACCGTCGGGCTGCCCATCACGGTCGTGGGGCAGGAGCCAGAAGACGCGGCGCAGGAAGGTGCCTGAGGCGCGTGAGGAGCGGGAGGTGGGGCCGAGCACGGCATAGCCGACCATACGGCCGTCCCGGTGGTACGCGGGTTTTCCGCGACGGGTGGGGAGCCGGTCAAGGCTCTGGCGGACATACTCGAGCGCGTCGGTGTTTTCGAGCCAGACGAGGGCGTTCTCATGGGCGAGTTGACCGGGCTCGATGAGGACGCTCATGCTTTCTCTCCGGAATCAGAAATCAGCCCGATACCGGGGTAGAACTTGCGCTGGTTGGACAGGATCATCTTCTTGGGTGTGGCGATGCCGACGGTCTCACGCACACGTGCGGCGAACGCCCGTGAGGAGATCGGGTTGGCGCCCTGGATCCGGCACCAGTTCCGGTAGCTGCTGTAGAGCTGGGTCTGTTCCGCACGCAGGGCGGGGTCCACGGTGCAGCATTCGCCCAGGAACCGGCCCGTGTGGTCTTCGGTCTCCACATACGCGGAGGTGGCGGTGCGCACTTGCGTGGGGCCGGTCAGATCGCGAGGGCCGTTCAGATAGTGGCGCGCGCCGGTGACGAGCCAGTGCAGGATGCCGGGCCCTTCTTCGGTGACCAGGACGTCGGCGAGGTTCTCGGCCTTCCGGTCGTCAGCGACGATCCGCTCGAACGGGATCAGCCTCATCCGGCTCCGGAACGCGTAGCCGCCCGCGCCGACCTCGGGGCGGTGATTGCCGTGCAGCCACAGTTTATGGGTGGGGGCGAAACTGAAGAAGTCCTGCCGCATCCTGCGGGCCTTGATCCGGTCTCCGCCAGTCAGTAACTTGACGCGAGACTCGTCGAAGCGGTCGCCGGGCTTGAGTTCGGAGCAGACGATGATGCGTCGGCCATGCAGCTCGGCGAGATCGGTGGGGTGCCCTTCGTACGACCGGGCCATCAGGAAACCGGGCGGGGCGGCATCCGCGTAATCGCCCATGAGATTGACCATGACGTCCAGAAGAACGCTCTTGCCGTTCCTCCCCTTTCCGTACAGGAACGGAATGACCCGCGCGCCGACTTCCCCGGTGATCGAGTAACCCAGCAGCTCGTGCAGGAAGTCGATCACCTGACGGCCGTCGGCGTCGTCGCCGAACGTGTCAGTCAGGAACCGCTGCCAGCGCGGTGTTCCCATCGGCCGGGCTTCGACGCTCGTGGCACGCGAGTGGAAGTGCCTCTCCGGATCCGGCGCGGCGACCAGACCTGTGTGTAGGTCGATCACCCCGTGCGGCGTGCACAGCGCATAGGGATCCGCGTTCAGCAGCGAAGCGTTGAGAACCATCCCCGGTGCGGCCTTGGCCTGTATCAGCATGGCCCTCATTCCGGACGTAGCCAGAGCTCGTCGGCGGTGCCGGCGCAGCTCCGCCTCGCTGTGCCGCCCGTGCGGGTCGGTCTCCGCCAGTCTCTCGGCCATCTCACCGGCCGCCCACAGTACGGTGTCGTCCTCGTCGAACTCCCACCGGTAGCCCGACCACCGGTACCAGCCCAGGCCCGGCACATGCCTGAAGTCCCGCCCGTACAAGTCGACGAACAGCTTGGCGTTGCCACGGTCACTGAGGGTGTCGGGCAGCAGACCGTGCCCGGTTGCCCGCATCCCCGTCGGAACAGCTCTCTTGGTGGCCTGCGCCGGGACGGTGTTGGCGGGCGGGCCGAGCAGAATCTGGCGCGCGACCTCTTGAGGGTCGAACGGCGCATCGTCGTGGCTCGGTGCGTGATTCACCTCCGGCCTCCCAGGTCGAGGGGACGGCGGCTGCCCGCAAGCATCCCGGGCTGGATGACGCGCAATGTCCGGCGCTCCCGGCCCGGGCACACTTGAACCGCGGCCGCCACAAGGGCCGCTTCGGCGTGCAACGCTGCCAGGCGGCCTGTGGCGACCAGGCCGTCCACGGTGTAGGCGGCTCGGTTGAGCTGGGCACTGAAACGTGCCCCTTCTGTCACAGCGGTGCAGTCAAAGGCCGGGGCCAGGACGGTAGCCGGAGTCGCTTCGGCGACGCGCAAGCTGCCGCCTGCGGCCAGGACGGTCTCCCGGGCACGCTGCGGCACAGGCGTGACGCGGTCCCGCTGGGCAGGTGGCGCCGGACAGTGGCCGGTCCTGACGAGCTCGACGGCGAGCCAGTCCGGCAGTCGCGCCGGGCGGTGCATCGGGTCGAGAGCCTGGTACGTTCCGACGGCTGTCCTTGTCCCGGGTGCGAGGATGTCACCGCCGTGGGCACCTACATCCACTTGCCGGGCCAGCGCCCGGACCGGACTTGAGCCCGCCGAACGCCGCCAGGTGTGCCCCGGCGCAGCGGCGTACCAGATGTGGAGCCCTCCGGACGGAGTACGCACCCGCAGCGTCGACACATCCTGGGCGGGGTCCTCCGCAGCCCGCCGCGCCGCGAGGAGCGCGAGACTGTGAAATCCATGCTGGAGCTCTTGCAGTGACGTCGAAGGGGGAATCGAGATGCCGGGCAGCAGCCGGTCCCGCTCGGGCAACGGTGTCTCGTGGGCATCGACTTCGATGCCGACCGGACCAGCCGGTCCGCACGCGATACCAACCCCGAACTCAGGCTGTTCCGCCGACCTTGCCCGGATACACCCGGCATCGGTCGTTGCGGCGTGGAAGCCGTGACGCCAACGACCAGCCCGGATGCACGGGAACTCGCGGTGACTGTGGTCCGGTGTTCGACAGTCGTGGCAATTGGCCGGTGTTGTCTTGCGACGGGCAGCCAGCGGGTGCACCGGCCGGCTCCGCCGGGCGCACCACGGCGCGATCGATGGGGCGTCGGGCAACGGAGTTGCCGGTTGAGACGCTCCGGTCCCGCCTGAGTTGCTGTCACATAGGCGCAGCTCAGGAACCATACGAACTCCTTTCAGCGACTGAAGCGACTCAAATTCCAAATAGGTTGAGCACAGATGGACGGGAACGTCTTGGGTGCGCACGGGGCCCGCCCGGTGCCTGTTGCCCTCATGTTCATCCAACTGCACGGAGTAGTATCCAATCGAGGAACTATCTGGCTGAATCGGTGCGGTGGAGACAAGGAAACATCCCTTGCCTCATCCATAAGCGCCAAGCTCGATGACCTACCTATGGGAGGGATTTCGATTTCCGTATAAATGCGCTCTCCGGAGGGATCCAGGTGATGCACCGGGAGGTACAACATGGAAATGGCTGATTGTTATACAGGCGTGGCTGGCGAGCGTCGTCCGATGCCACTCACCCCGACGTGAAGACACCACAGGAAGCCTGCCGATCCGGCACCAGTTCCATGACCAATCCCTTCGCCGGCACGCCATTACATTTGCTGCAGCATCGAGGCTGCACTATTCCATGACCGAGCGTCAAATGATGAACGCAGTGTGTTGGCCGGAGTCAGGGTCGCTGCGCAACATGCCTGCTCACAGCGGCGGCAGGCCCACCTCACACCCCCCGTGGACAGGCCGATTCGCGATGCTGCGGGTGATCCCGGCGCGAGCGGTGTGGTTTTCGGCCGAGACATGGGTGCCGGTGACGACGCCGAAGTGAACAGCCGTAGAACTTAAGGGTCGTGGGGTCATGACACCACATGACTCCGACATAGGGTGCCACCGCCCATCGAATTCCACCGCGCGGTCACGCCGAACAGATCACGCCAAGGATGGCCGTTGCGGACCGTCATGAAAGGGAATCAGGAGAAGCGATTCACCAGGGGAACAGTTGAAACATGTGGCACCGATTTCACGGCATCGCGGGCCGCCCACGCACATGAACCACTTCGTCCGAATGATTGATGTCGGACCCGCCCAGGGAGCCTTCGATCGGTCCGGTGCGAGTGACGAGCATATTCCTACAACTGCGCCATTCGGGTGAATGCCCGTCAGCTTTGTTGCTGTCATATGTGACCGAGAGGATAACTGTCACTATCCAAACCGGTGGGCCGCCCACCCTCCCCGGGGGAGCGGCTGCTCATTTGTCTCGTAGCTATCCAGGTGAGGTGAAGACCTGGGGGATCTGCTGGGCGTGACTGCCGCAATGGGCACCCCCGTGGGAGGGGTTTGGATCCGCCAGTCGGTGCCGGAAACCGGTGCCGACTGGCACGGCGGCCCATGTGACCTCTTTTGGGGGGCACCATGCGAGCTTCCCTGGCGATTGTTCCTCCGTCCGAGGGCCGGCCCCGGTCTGCCGAGTTCCGCAGTGAGACAGCTCCGACCAACGCAGCGAAACGCCGATCGACGGGGCCTTCTTGCCGCTCTCACGCTGTTCTGAGCCAACCCGCTCACCATCGTGCACGGTGCGGAGGCATTGCCGGAGCACGGAGTCTGCTGCCCACCATGGCACCGCATCACCCTCAGGGCGGCCGATGGCCACCGACGTCCGGACCTCGTTCGGTGACTGGCGTTTCCGCCCCCGCTCCCGACCCGGCAGCCGCATCACCACGCGACACAGGCACTGTGCGTGTGGCCGAGACCACCTCCTGCGGATTCAGGGGCCCGATGCCATCCCTCTCGGCGGGTTCACCGCTCATCTCACTTATGTGCTGCCGACAGCGGCAACGCAATCAACCGCAAAACGGTGCCGGCCCGAGCGTCGCCACCATGGACCGCAGCTGATCCGGGGCGGGGTCGACACCACTGCGGAGGCGGGACCGCGGGCGGCCTGACTCACCCTTCGTACGGCCGCCGCGCCGACGGCCCCCGCTTCCCGCCACTGAACCGCCCACTTGGCCCGCGGCACAGTTGTCCACGGCCGGCCGGCACGTCACTACGGCAGGAAACCCGCAGCCAGCGGCTCGGGCCGCGTCCCTTCCGGAAGCGCAATCCTGTCCCCCACCTCACAGGGCAATACACCTAGGACGAGAGGAAGAGCCATGCTGCCGACTGCTTGGTCGGGGGCACAGATCGCACTGTCCCCCCAAGAGATTGAACAATGGCCAAAAACGGTGTCCGCCCGGACCCTGGCCGACGGTTGGCCAAGCAGTCGACTGGCCTCGTTCCGCGTGCCAACACTGGAGCGAGCGGTGCCGGTCTGCCGCCAACTGGCTCGGTTGTGGATGGACTCGGAGGACATAACAGACGAAAGTGTCCGTTGTGCGGCCTTACTCGTGATCTCCGAGTTGATGACCAACGCCGTCGTCCACACCAACAGCGTCTCGATCACCGGCCGCCTGCAAAAGGACGGTGACTGGCTTCTGGTGGAAGTCCAGGACGAAGGTGGAAAATCCTCCGACCCGCACCGCGGCGGCAATGCCAATGAATACGGTCGAGGTCTGGTGGTGGTCGCGCAGTCCGCCCAGGCACTGGGAACACGGTTGGAGACCGACGGCGGCCGCACCTTCTGGGCACGGATCTCGCTGACCGGGTGAAACCGTCCAGATGTCGTTCCGCGACCCGGACACCGTCCTCCGAGCCCCCTGTCCGACGGCCGGGGAAGAGCCATCAGGATCTCCGTTCTCTCCAGAACCTTCCCCACGACGTCAACTCCAGGCGCCTCCGGCTTCGGTGACCGGCCGGGTGGCAAGCTTGTCGTGGTGGCCGAGGGCCCTGGCGATGACAGGGGCCGGGGCCTGGAGGACGTGCCGGCGGATCGCGGAGGTCCTGCCGCGTTGCGGTGGGATGCCGATGTCCGGTAAGTAGCCTTGCGGGCTACCAAGTTCATCGGTTGCAGCCGATACATCCCCCGCGATCAATGAAGGTCCCGACGGCGGCCAGAGTTGGGCTGTCCGAACGCCTTCCGGGTGATCGTCCGGCGATGAGACGATTGCCGCCTGCCAGGATCAGGCGTTGTTGAGGTCGAACAGGGAGACGTGCAGTGAGGCTGGGAACAGTGGTAGTCACCGGGGCAGCAGGAAACATCGGCTCGGTCGTACGCCGCGCGTTGCGCAGCGAGGTCAGCCGTCTCGTCTTGCTCGACCGCGTTCCCCTCCAGGTCGAGGCCGCGAACGAGGTGGTCCACACCGTCGATCTTCGGGACGCGGCCGCCGTCGAGGCTGCGCTCGAGGAAGCGGACGCCGTGCTCCACCTGGGCGGCCTGCCGGACGAAGCACCGCTTGAGCATCTCCTGGAAGCCAACGTGCTGGGCACCCACCATGTCCTGGAGGCCGCTCGCCGCGCGGCGATTCCACGGGTCGTACTGGCCAGCAGTAACCGCGTGACCGGTTTCTATCCCAGGGCCCATCGCACCGGTCCACAGGAGCCGGTGCGCCCTGACGGGCTGTACGGGGTGAGCAAGGCAGCTGTCGAGGCTATGGGGCGGCTGTACTCGGACAAGTTCGATGTCTCCGTGATATGCCTTCGCATTGGCAGCTTCGAGGAGGCGCCCACCGAGTCGCGCCATCTGGCGACTTGGCTCAGCCCGCGCGATGCCGTCGGCTTCTGTCGCGCCGCGCTCATCGCCCCGCTCGCCACGCGTTTTGTCACGGTGTACGCCGTCTCTGCAAACACCCGCCGCTTCTGGGAACTCCCTGCGGAGTCCGAACTGGCCTACACGCCCGTCGACAACGCCGAAACATTTGCGACGCACATCACCGACGCCAACGTCCCTGCCGATCCCGAAGCTCCGCAAGCCGGCCCGTATGCCCTGCCCGAGTTCACGTTGAAACACATCCGCCCCTGACTCGCCCTTGGCCCACCGCTCAGTGTTCCGGTGGCTCTCCGAAGTGAGACGCCGGGCCAGCAATGGAGCGTGGGACATCCGGTGAGGGCGAGATTGCGAAGGCGGGCGATGGCGAGCATGCCCTGGTGGATGCCATCGCCCTTCAGCCTGCAGTCCCGCAGGGCCTTCCAGTTCTCGAGTCGGCCGAGACATGCTCAGCGCCCGGACGGGCTTTGCGACAAACCTATTTCGGCTCTTCGTGGATGAGCCTGGGCGAGCCGCCTCTCGGGCAGCCGAACCGTCGCAGATGGGTCACCTTCACCGGGCGCTCCAGCAGGCGGGCCTCTTGAGACTCCACGTCTCCAGAGCGCCTTCGTCGCCGCCGAGCTTCCCCGCCGGCAACGCGTCGTGCAGCTCGACCCGCCTGCTCACTTTGAGGCAACCACTCCCCAAGTGCTGGAGGAAAATCCGAGCGCGACCCGTCAGCGGCACCGGCGGGCGTTGAGCCGGGCGGCCTGGCGCGTCAGGTGGTCGCGCTCAGCGAGGTTGGGTGCCTTTTGGGCCGCCTCGGCATACAGCCGTGCCGCCGTCGCCAGGTCGCCGTCGCGCTCGTGCAGGTACGCCGCCACCGCGGCGTGGCGGGGCAGTGAGTCGTCCAGCGCCACGAGCACCGCCAGGCCGGCCCGCGGCCCGTCGGCCTCGCCGACGGCCACCGCTCGGTTGAGCCGGACAACCGGGCTGTCGGTCAGGCGCGTGAGCTCGTCATACCACTCGACGATCTGCACCCAGTCGGTCTCCTCAGCGGTGGGCGCGTCAGCGTGGAGTGCCGCGATGGCGGCCTGGGCCTGGAACTCACCCAGCCGGTCGCGGGCAAGGGCCGCTTGCAGGATCTCGACGCCCTCGGCGATCGACTCGGTGTCCCACCGGCTGCGATCCTGCTCGGCGAGTGGCACCAGGCTGCCGTCGGGCGCGGTCCGGGTGGCGCGCCGGGCATGGTGGAGCAGCATGAGGGCGAGCAGCCCCGCCACCTCGGGGTGGACGATCGCGGCCGCGAGCTGCCGGGTGAGCCGGATGGCCTCGGCGGCGAGGTCGACGTCGCCCAAGTAGCCCTCGTTGAAGACCAAGTAGAGGACGCGCAGCACGGTGGCGACGTCGCCGGGCTGGTCGAACCGCACGCCGGAGACGGTGCGCTTGGCCCGGCTGATGCGCTGCGCCATGGTCGCCTCGGGCACCAGGTAGGCCTGGGCGATCTGGCGGGTGGTCAGCCCGCCCACGGCGCGTAGCGTGAGCGCGACCGCGGACGACGGCGTCAGCGACGGGTGGGCACACAGGAAGTAGAGCTGGAGCGTGTCGTCCACCGCGGGCGCGGGCCCGGGCGCCGGCTCCTCGTCGATGCGGTCCTCACGCCGGCGGCGGGCGGTGTCCGCCCGGGTCGCGTCGAGGAACCGGCGCCAGGCCACGGTGACCAGCCAGCCCTTCGGGTCCCGCGGCAGGTCGGCCGGCCAGACGCGGACCGCCTCGACCAGCGCGTCCTGCACGGCGTCCTCGGCCGCCGCGAAGTCGGCTCCGCGGCGGACGAGGATCCCGAGCACGCTCGGCGTGAGGCTCCGGAGCAGGGCCTCGTTCATCGATGAGGTCACTCCGTGATGGTGGGCGGGCAGGCCAGGAACGGGCGCACCTCGAGCCACTCGTGGATCGGCTTCCCACCCGCCCCGGGGGCGGCCGACAGTTCCCCGGCCAGCTCGATGGCGCGCTCATAGCTGTCGACGTCGATCACCATCCAGCCGGCGATGAGGTCCTTGGTCTCGGCGAACGGGCCGTCGGTGACCGGTGGACGCCCCTCGCCGTCGTACCGGACGAACGTCCCCTCGGGGGCGAGCGCCTGACCGTCGACGAACTCGCCGGTCTTCTCGAGGCGGGCCGCGAATTCCTGCATGTACTGTACGTGGGCCGAGATCTCCTCCGGCGTCCACTGGTCCATCGGCACGTCGTTGACCGCAGCCGGGGCGCCGCGGTAGTGCTTCAGCAGCAGATACTTGGCCATCGTGTTTCTCCTCGGTGCTGGTGTGCGGCCCATTCTGGTCGCGTTCATTGCGGGGACGGAGCCGGTCATGGGTTCTCGACATCTTCTTCCGATTTTTTTGGCTCTCGTGGAGGAGCCTGGGTGAGCCGTGTCGTCGTGTCCGGGTGCACGGCGTGGCGCGAGGGCGAGACGGAGCGAGGCCTTCCGAGATCAACAGCGACCAAACAACTGAATCAAGAGAAGGCCTCGCGTGCGTCACTGTCCGTATGGTGCCGGCGCGTCGTAGTGCGCTCGGACGATGAGTTGTTCGATGCGGAGGGCATGCACGTCCTCGACGTCACCCGTGATCCCGACGTTGGCGGTGGGCAGGGTCTGGTGGTGTTGGTCGTCGAGTCCGACGCCGATCTGACCGGCTGCCCGGGCTGCGGGATGGTCTCGGTCGGCCACGGCCGGCGCGATCTCACCGGCCTCGGCCCCGGAGCCGTCCCTGATTCCGGACAGCGCCGGCCTGCGTAAGGAACTCGCAGACCGGCGTTGTTCGGCTCTGGCCCGTCGGCATGACGACGTGGCAGGTGAGAGGCGGTGGGGGATGTCAGATGTAGGTGTATCCGCCGGGGACGGTGGCGGTGCCGGCTGCGGTCGTGACCACGACCGGGACGTTGCCCGCGGCGGTGCCGGCCGGAATGATCCCGAAGAGCAGGATCCCGGTGGGGTCACTGACCAGCACGGTGGCCGGAACTCCGTTGACGTTGACAGTGCCACCGTTCAGGTTGGTGCCGGCGATCACGAACGGGGTACCGCCTGCGACCGGGCCCGAGGCCGGGGTGATACTGGTGGCGGTGGGAGGAGCAGGCGTGGACGGGTTCACGTAGGTGTAGAACACCGAGTTGCTCGTGCCACCGCCGGTGGTGACGGTGACGGGCACCGTGCCTGCGGCGTTCGCCGGGACCACGATCGTGACAGTGAGCCCCAGCATGTCCTGGGAGACGATGGTGGCCGGCGTGGTACCGAACAGAACGCTGGTGGCACCGCTGAGGCCCACTCCGAGGAGCTGAACCGTATTGCCGCCGACGACCGGTCCGGAGTTGGGCAGGACCGCCAGGAGCAGCGGGCCGAAGGGGAAAGGCAGTTGGGCGGCCGACTGCGACTGGTCGGTCGAGGTTGCGTTTGTGGACATGACGGTTCCTCCTACGACAGGCGGACCGTTGCGGTCCGCACAGGGACTGGCCGAGATCGACGGCAGGCTTCCCTCGTGCCCGACGTGCGGTCAGGGGTGAGAGGAAGAACGGCACTCGGCTTTGGGGAAGGCGACCGGGCAGCGGCTTGCGGCGATGAGTCCGCTGGGGACGGGGGCGGATCCGACGGCGACCGGGGCCGACGGCATCAGCCGCGACGTGCGCACCGCTGCCCGGTCTCAAGCACGGCGGGTCGCTTCACCAGCCGATGTCGGGAGCACCCACCGGCCGGTGGCTCTCCGGAGCAGCCATGCAGTGGCTCTGCTCGCCGGAGCCCTGCCAGCAGGAAGGGCCGAAACGGGCGGGCCAATTGCCGAGCTCCCCGGGGAGGGATGGGCGGCCCACCGGTTCAACGACTTCAGTAACCCCAATGAACGAACCGCCATCAACCCCTGCGCCAATTAATCACCCGATTGGCCCATCTCTCAATGCACTCCGAGAGCGGTGGCCGACCGCCGGTCGTTGCCGCCACTATCACGCCGAGATCATTTCACCGAAGCCAGCCACTACCGGATGGCCTCCAGAGTGTGTGCCATGCCTTTTCGGCCGTGATCTCCCGCCGGCAAACCATCGCGAATGCGACTTCGCGACCCAGTGGGAGCGAATTCGGGAATCCGGCCGAGAAGAAGACGTAAGAAATCACCGGTCCGACGACATGCCCGCGCTTCTGCCGTCCTTCGACACCCTCATGCGTCGAGGTGTATCCCACCGCGAACTGCGAGCAGCCGGCGGACAACCTCACGTTTTATTGACATCCACACGCTGCGGCCGTGGTCAGGGGGCGGCCACCACGACCGCTCGCCCCGGATACACGACGAGCAGTCGGGCGAACTTGCGCGCGGCTGGGGCGGTTCGGGAGCTTGGGGAGATGGCTTTTGGCTGAGTACTGGTTCTGGCACGACTTCTATGAAGCGCAGACGGAGTGTGACGACTGCTGGCGGCTCTGCTCAGATGGTTGACCTGGTGGCTGATCCACCGTCAGTGGCCGCCCACCCGGGAACCCCCGGAGCCGGGATGCCTCACAGGTCGGTAGCACGCTCATGGCGGGGCTCGTACAGGCCCACCTCGCCGCCACCCGGCAGACGGAATCTGGTGAGCCGTCCCCAGCGCGCATCGGTCACCGGCTGCGTGAACTCGACTCCCTTGGCGGTCAGGTTCTTCACGGTTGCCTCGACGTCGTCGCACATCAGATAGAGCTCCTGCGTCTCCGGGCCGTCCGTGGGATGCACGGCGACCTCGGTCGGCGGAAGCTTGAAAATCAGCCAGCCGCCTCCCGCGTCGACATGCGGATACTCGAGCACATCTCTGAAGAAGGCCCGGTCCGCTTCCGCATCACGGCTGTAGATGATGACGTGTCCACCGTTGATCACGCGGCCAGGATAAGTCTTGACAGGACAACGCGGTGCTGTGATGTCATACGGAGTGTTGCGGATCAATTTCTGGTCGACCATTCGAGCAGAGCCACTGGTCAACGGTGAATGGACCGACAGTCAGTCCTTGCGCTCTCCGGGCGGCTGCTTACTCAGGAGCTGTTCAGCTGCCTCGATCGCTTCTTCCTTCAGCGCCTCGACGGAGACACCCCAGTTCTCGTCCCAGTTGTCCAGGTTGAGCGCGCACGAGGATCGAGCCAGAATCTACGCTTTCACCCGGCCGGCCCGGGACTCCAGATAGCGCCGCTCGGCGATGCTGGCGGTGGATTTCGCGGCGCGCCGGTAGTGCTCGTACGCCCCGGCCGTGTCGCCGGTCTTCTCCAGCAGATGCGCCCGTACGGACAGCAGCCGATGATGCGCGGCCATCCGCTCGTCACTGTCCAATGTGGACAACAGGGCCAGCCCGGCCGCCGGACCCTCGGTCTCGGCGAGCGCGATCGCCCGGTTGAGGGTGACCATCGGGTTGGGCGCGATCCGTTCCAGGATCAGGTAGAGGGCATGCACCTGCGGCCAGTTGGTCCCGTCGGCCGTGGCCGCGTCGGCGTGCGTGGCGGCGATGGCGGCCTGCAGCTGGTAAGGCCCCAGCGCCGCGTCGGCGAACGACGCCTTGACCAGTTCGATGCCCTCGTCGATCAGCCCGCGGTCCCACTTCGTACGGTCCTGCTCGTCCAGCGGCACCAGGTCGCCGGCCGCCGTCGTACGTGCCTCGCGGCGGGCGTGGGTCAGCAGCATCAGCGCGAGCAGCCCGGTCACCTCGCCGTCCTCGGGCAGCTGCGCGTGGACCATCCTGGCCAGCCGGATCGCCTCGTGCGCAAGGTCGGCGCGGTGCAACTCGCTGCCCGAGGAGGCGGTGTAGCCCTCGTTGAAGATCAGGTAGAGCACGTGCAGGACGACCCGTAGCCGCTCCTCGCGCTCCGCCCCGTCCGGCAGGCTGAACGAGCTGCCGGTGGCCTTGATGCGCTGCTTGGCCCGGCTGATCCTGGCCGCCATCGTGGCCTCCGGCACCAGGAATGCACGGGCGATCTCGGCAGTGGTCAGGCCGCCGACCGCCCGAAGCGTCAGGGCGGTCTGGGAGGCCGCGGTCAGCGTCGGATGGCAGCACAGGAACAGCAGGACGAGCGTGTCGTCGGTGTCCGGTACCTCCTCGGGCACCACCTCGGTGGCCGTTGCCGCCTCCCGCTCGCGGCGCGCGTGATCACTGCGCATCTGGTCGATGAGCCGCCGGGACGCGACCGTCGTCAACCAGCCGCGCGGGTTGTTCGGCACTCCCTCGGCCGGCCACTGCACGGTGGCGGCGAGGACGGCCTCCTGTACGGCGTCCTCACATCCTTCGAACCGGCCGTGCCGACGTACCAACGTGCCGAGGACCTGCTGCGTGAGCTCACGCAGCAGGTCCTCGATGACTGGTGCTGGTGCTGGTGCTGGTGCTGTCATGCCTCCAATTGTCCGTCAGCGAACATCACCTGGCGCACCTCGATGCCCAAACCCTCGATCGCGGTGTCCGGGATCTGCGCTGCCAGTTCGATCGCCCGCTCCTTGTTCTCGCAGTCGATCAAGTAGAAGCCGCCCAGATACTCCTTGGACTCCAGGAAAGGTCCATCGGTCACCACCGGCTGGCCGTTGCGTACAGTCACCACGACGGCCTGTGACGGGTCGACCAGCGCCTGGGTGGTGATCAGCTCGCCGGACTTCTTCAACGCCTCGATGAACTTGCCGTGACCCTCACCGATCGCCCCCTTCTCCTTGTCGGTCAGCGCGTCCAGCACTGCCGGGTTGATGTACATGCTGATCAGGAACTGCATCTCGTACTCCTTGTAGTTCGCGAACCCCGGCTGGGCCCTTCGACCGGTTGGTCGGAGCCACCGCCGCCGTCTTGACATCCTCCGCCAGAAAGTTCGCATGAGTTTTTAGCCGTCGCATCGCCCGGGCCGCGAGGTCGCCATGTCTGGTGACGCCTCACCGTGGCAGACGCGAGAGATTTCTGTCCGTACCGGTGTCAAGAAGCTCTCGACCGCTCCGACCAACCGGCGAAACGTCGAGAGAACAGGGAGTTTCGGATATGCGAGTCAACCGGGCATGGCTGGGACTGGTCGTCCTCATGCTGCCGACATTGCTCGTCGCGATGGACATGACGGCATTGCTCCTCGCGCTCCCACGGCTGAGCGCCGACCTGGGTGCCACCAACGTCCAGCAGCTGTGGATCAGTGACAGCTACGGACTCATGGTGGCCGGCCTGGTCATCACGATGGGTACGCTCGGCGACCGGCTCGGCCGCCGACGCCTGCTGATGATCGGCGGAGCGGCGTTCGGGGTACTGTCGGTCGTGGCCGCCTTCGCGGTCAGCCCGCTCATGCTGATCGTCGTGCGCGCGCTGCTGGGCGTCGCCGGCGCGACCCTGGCACCGTCCACACTTGCCTTGATCACCAACATGTTCCGCGAAGAACGACAGCGCGGGAAGGCCATCGCGATCTGGGCGACCTGCCAGTTCACCGGCGGCGCGCTCGGACCCGTACTCGCCGGAGTCCTGCTCCAGCACTTCTGGTGGGGATCAGTGTTCCTGGTCGCCGTGCCGGCGATGGCGTTGCTGCTGCTCGCCGGGCCGGCCCTGCTGCCGGAGTTCCGCAGCGACCAGGCCGGCCGGCTGGACCTGGCCGGTGTCGGACTGTCGCTCGCGGCGGTCCTTCTGATGGTCTACGGCATCAAGCAGCTGAGCGTCGAGAGCGTGCCAGTCGTGCCGGCGGTGGCCCTCGTCGTCGGCGCAGCCGTCGGATTGCTGTTCGTACGCCGGCAACTGCGGCTGGAGACACCGCTGCTGGACCTGCGGCTGCTCCGCAATCGCCCGTTCACGGCCGTACTCGTCGCGCTGGTCTTCGCCGGCATCGCCATGGCCGGTACGGGCCTGCTGGTGACCCAGTTCCTCCAGAGCGTGCTGGGCTTCTCGCCGGCCGCGTCGGCGGTGCTGTTCGCGCCCATGGGCCTGGGCGTGGCGGTCGGTACCATGGCCGCGCCGGCACTGGCCCGGCGGATGAAGCAGACGACCGCGATCGCCGGCGGTCTGGTGGGGTCGGCGCTGGGCAGCCTGCTGCTGGTCGGCGCCGACGGTGCGAGCGCCCTGCCGTTGGTGATGACCGGCATCGCCGTACTGGCCCTGGGCACCGGCCCGCTGTTCGCGCTGGGCACCGGGCTGGTCGTCGGGTCCGTACCGCCGGAGCGCGCCGGCTCGGCAGCGTCGATGTCGGAGACCGGCAACTACTTCGGCGGTTCGCTCGGCTTCGCGCTGCTCGGTGTGCTGGCCGCGGTCGTCTACCGCGGCCGGATGGACGGCACGTCCGACTCGCTGGCCGGTGCGGTCGCCGCCAGCCGACACCTTCCCGCCGGCCAGGGCGCGGAACTGCTGCACACCGCGCGGGAGGCGTTCACCGCCAGCCTGCACGTCACGGGCGTCGTCGCCGCGGCCATCTTCGCCGGGCTGGCCGTACTGATCCTGACCATGCGCCCGGCAACCCGGACCGCCCCGGCCGCACTCCCCGACTACGAGGTGACTCGCTCGTAGAACCCCTGCCGAGGCCGACATTGTGGTTGTCATGTCCGAACGCAGCACTCCATCGTCACCTCCACGCATGACGAGCATGGCCGGCGCCCGACTGATCCTGTGGATAGCAGCGGTCACGAGGCGGACCTGGACACGGACGGCAGACCGCGGAGGCGCTGGGCCGTTTCGAGGGTGCCTTCCAGGACCTCCACGAGGAGTTCCCCTTCCCCTTCCACGAGTGGGACCTCCACCGCTACAGCCAGTGGTTCCTGCTGTCCCATGTCGTCCTGCCCCGAGCCGTCGACCAGTACGAATCGGCCCGCCGGTCCGCCGCCCCCGGCGGCCCGTGTCGGGCGGCCTGCCCGCAGCCGACGGCTCCGGGCGGGTCGTCGCCGCGCGGCGGGGTGAAGTCGGCATCGAGATGCGGGTCGTACGCCTCGGCACCGGCCGACCGCAGGCGGCCGGGTTCGTGGGTGGAGTACTCGCCGAAGCGGCGGATGTGCTCGGTCATGTACGGCGAGATGGGGGCCAGATCCTCGGGGTCTATGACGTGGCCCTCCTCCTGAAGCCGGAGTACGAACTCGGCAATTTCCAGGGCGTTGTGAAAGATCACCGCGTTCGTGCGCAGCGCGTTGAACTTCGCGTCTTCTCCTGCTCGACGGGGTTGTTGTCGGTGATGACGCCACCGTGCCGGCCTCCTTCGGTCTGCCTGCGGCGGCCGACGAGCACATGGCGGCGCGGGCCGCGCGCTGCTGGACGGCACCTGTTGCGAGTTGGTCGGGGGTCTGCCGGACGACGCGCAGATCGTCTTGGACGACGACGGCCGACTGCACTTCGTCAACCGGGAGCCGGAGCCCGGACCGGCGTCGGATCATCTACTCCATCCACACCAGCACCGTCCGCGACTACGAGGTGGTCCGGATGCTGTCGCGCGATGACCGGTCCACCCCGCTCGGCAACGTCCTCGCGCACTACGGCCGGATCGTCAGGACTTCGCACATCCTGCGCTCGGCCGACGGAACCCGGCTACGGCCGACAGATCAAGGTCCAGGCGAACCTCCAGGAAGGTCGTGACGCACGCACGGAAGATCTTCCACGGTCGGACCGGGCAGCCTGTCAGCATCACCAGGACGGCGTGGAGGACCAGATCGGCGCCCTCGGCTTGGTCCTCAACACACTTGGGCTGTCCAACACCCGGCACATGGACGCCGTCGTCACCCAGCTACGCGCCGCCAACGGCTCCGAGGTGCGCGGCGAGGACCAGTCCCGCCTCTCGCCGTTCGTACGGCATCACATCATTGTGCTGGGCCGGTATTCCCATCAACTCGCTCGCGGAGGTACGCCTCCAGCTCGGCGGCCCCGGCCAGCATCGCCCGCCCGCGGGCGCACAGCCGACCACGCCAGTCACACAATGCGGCCTCCAGCGGTTCCAGCCCGCCAGCCGCCCGCACCTGGGCGATCAGCGGGGCGATCTGCTCCAGCAAGTAGCCGCCCCGCCTGAGCTGGTGGGCCAGCCGGACGTCCCGTACGTCCGCCTCGTCGTAGACGCGGTACCCGGTCAGCGGGTCACGGCGCGGGCGCACCAACCCGGCGCTCTCCCATTTGCGCAGCGTTGCGGGCCGGATTCCGAGCTCCCCTGCCAGCGGCCCGATGAACGTGCCGCAGGGCCCGGACACCGCGGCCGGCTCGGAACCGGGCTCGGGCGCCGCGGTGGGCTCCAGGTCGCGGAGGGCGCTCTCCACGGCCTGGACGGTCTGCCGGTCAGCGAGGAGCTGGGCGTGGCTCTCGTCGATGAGGCGGAACGCCGCATCGACCGCGCCCTGGTTCACGGCCCGCATGATCGACGTCGCCGTCCGGTGGCCGTGACCGGGCACCAGGGCAAGAAACGCGCGCAGAGCCCCGGCGTGCAGCGAGGTATAGATGCGGTAGCCGTGGGGGGTGCGACCGGCGGCCGGAAGGATGCCTGCCTCCTCGTAGTTCCTGATCGCCTGCGTGGACAGACCGTTCCCGCGCGCCAGATCAACCGGCCTGAGCCGACTACCGCTTTGAAGGTTCTTCCGCATGGGGCTGACGATATCGCAGGAAAGTTTCAACCGAAGGTTCAACGATAGCGTTGAAGGCATGGCTACTGACATCAAGGACACCTCCCATGCCGTCGACGCTGCCGCCGTCATGAGGCTGCTGCCGGCCCGGCCTCGGCTGCTCGCCCTGGGCGAGCCCACCCACGGCGAGGACGCTCTGCTCGACCTGCGCAACGAGCTCTTCCGCCAGCTTGTCGAGCAGGAGGGCTACCGGACGATCGCGATCGAGAGCGACTGCATGATGGGGCTGGTCGTGGACGACTACGTCACCTCGGGCACAGGCACTCTCGACGAGGTCATGGAGCAGGGAATCAGCCACGGCTGGGGCATCTCCGCGGCCAACCGCGAGCTCGTGCGCTGGATGCGCGCCTACAACGTCCGCGCCGACAACGACGACCGGCCCACGTCCGAGCGGCTCCGCTTCGCCGGCTTCGACGGCCCGCTGGAGATCACCCACGCCGCGAGCCCCCGGCAGGCCCTCACCGCACTCCACGGCCACCTCTCTACCCGGGTGGACGCGGACCTGCTCCCCTGCACCGCGGACACACTCGACCGCCTGCTCGGCGCCGATGACCGGTGGACCGATCCCGCCGCGATGATGGACCCGTCCCAGTCCACGGGGCAGTCGGCCGAGGCCGGCCAACTGCGCCTGCTCGCCGACGATCTGGCGGCGCTGCTCGATGCGCAAACGCCGCACCTGACCACGGCGACCTCGCGGGACGACCGGGACCGGGCGCGACTGTACGGGCGCACCGCCCTCGGTCTGTTGCGCTACCACTACTGGATGGCCGACACCTCACCGGCTCGCATGACCCGGCTGGTGGGCCTGCGGGACCAGATGATGGCCCACAACCTCCTCGCCCTCGCCGAACGGGGCCCGGCACTCATCCACGCCCACAACGGCCATCTCCAGCGGAACAAGAGCACGATGCGGATGGGCGGGATGCCGCTGGAGTGGTGGAGCGCCGGTGCGCTGGTGAGCGCCCAGCTCGGCGAGGAGTACGCCTTCGTGGCCACGGCCCTCGGCACGATCCGGCACCAGGGAGTGGACACGCCGCCGCCGGACACTGTCGAAGGACTCCTGTACGCGCTCCCGGAGGACCGCTGCGTCATCGACGCCCCGCGGCTGGCCGCCGCCCTCGGCGACACACGGCCCGCGCCCCGCGTGTCCCCCTGGTTCGGCTACTCCCCGCTTGACCCGGCCCACCTGGCGGACGGCGACGGCATCGTGTTCGTCAAGGACGTCCCGCGGAGCTAGGCAGCGGGCCGAGTTCATCCACGCCACCGGCGGAGACGTGGACGCGTTCGGCACGGCTGACCGCCTGGCTTCTTTCGCAGGCCTGTCACCCGTGCCACGGGGCTCCGGCCGCGTCAGCGGGGACATGCCGGCGGACGTCAGCAACCCTGCCCCAGCCCAGGGCTGCCGACGGGCGGCTCGCACTGGCCGTTGACGCGCCCAACTGGTCGTGTCCCGACGCCGAGTGCAGCGCGGACCGACAGTTCTTGCCACACCTGCGGTCGCGGCCGCGACCAGCACCTGGTGGTCCCCGGCAGACCGTACTCATCTTCGCCGCCGCATGCGCTCGGGGTTACCCCCGGCCGTGACCAGCAGCCGGGCCGCGGTGTCGGGGCCGACTCCGTGGGCGGCCCGCAGGCCGGGGTTCCGGGCGGCGGTGCGTGCCTTGCCGACGGAGCGGGCGGCGTTGTGCGGGGCGCGTATGCCGGTGACGGTGTCGTCCTTGGGCGCGTCCGCGGCGTACCCGGCCCGGGTGGTGGTGAACTCGGCATCTGCGAGATGGCCGCCGTTGTCGCCGATGACCGCAACGTGGAGGGTGTCCGCGTGGGAGTCGACACCGCCGAACACGTCCTGGCTCGCCATGTCGTCCGAGGCCGCTGGTTTCATGCTGATGATGCCTTCCCGACCGGAGCCATGAGAACAGGTTCCGGCAGCCGGACAGTACACCGCGAAGACAGCCCGGCAGGACGTCAGTCAGTGCCGAGCCACGACCACCGGAACCTGAGTATCAGCATCAATGTCAGTGCGCTCGTCTAGATTCGCGGCGTGACTGAACCCGCCTACCTCGCAGCGGTCCGAGAGTCGTACGACACTGTCGCCGCCGACTACGCCGCCCGCGTCGCGCCCCCCGCCGAGCTTGATCCCTTGTCACGTGCGACGCTGGCCGCGTTCGCCGAAATCGTGGAGACCTCTGATCGAAAACCCGTCGCGGATCTGGGCTGCGGCCCCGGCAAGGTGACAGCACACTTGGCAGAGCTGGGGGTGCCGGCTTTCGGTGTTGACATCTCGCCGAAGATGATCGACCTGGCCCGAGAGGCTTATCCGGACCTGCGGTTCACTGTGGGCTCAATGACCGAGCTGGAGCTCGACGACGACGGACTCGGCGGCATCCTGGCCTACTACTCCACTCACCACACGCCGCCTGATTTGCTCCCACTCGTGTTCGCCGAGTTCCATCGCACTTTGGCGCCCGGTGGCCATCTGATGTTGGTCGGCCATGTGGGAAACGGCGAGCGTCGGCGTCCAACGCAGGCTTACGGCGGACATCCGGTGACCTACGAGTCCCACCTGCTGCCACCGACCCGGATCGCCGAAATGCTGGGCCGCAGTGGCCTGGCCGTCAGCGCACAACTGGTGGAGGAACCCGACGAAGGGGCAACGAGGACGATCGCCACCTTCATGGCCCGCAAGCCGGAACCGGTTTCTGAGCCCCAACCCCGCTGATCTCGAGGCCGGGGCAGAGAGTCGGGCAGCGGGTCCGTCGATGACACGTGGATCCCGGTTGTCCAGGTCCGCGGCCAGGTGGTTGAGGAGGCTCAACGGCATGCCGTCCTCCGGTCCGAGCTGCCGGTATACGAAGTCCCCGCTGTGCGCGGACACGGAACGGGCGGCGCGCTCTTGTACGACGACGGGTGGGGTGGGGGAACTCCGCCTGCGGGACAGACACCTCGCCGGCGCGCACCCCGGCCCTGTCGCCGTACCGCTCGACCAGGAATGTCTTCATCGCCGTCCCCGTTTCTCGTCCACAAGAGGACAGGATCTCTGTTCATCCCGACGAAATCCGAGGGCCGACAGGTGATCCGCTGCTGGCCGCGGGCGAGCCGCCGGGCTCGCAGGCGCGTCCGGGCCAGGTGCCGACCGGATCGCGGTAGTGCTGTAGGTATCCGTGCCGGGCCGGCTGCCGGCTCAGCGGCAGCCGGATCGGGGCGGGGGAAGAACCGGCCGGCGAGGGCGACATGGACCAGGCCGATCAGGACCAGGGCCTCGATGAGCGGGCCGACGACGCCGGCGCCGGGCCGGTTGAGGTCTCAGACGGTGACCCGGGATTGTGCCGGGCCGAGGTAATACACAGCGGTCTGTTCGGCGTGAGAGGCGAGCAGTCCCTGCAGCTCGTCGGCTGCGGATTTGAGGATGTGGCCGTCACGGGCCGAGTGGAGGGTTTCGAGGACGAAGGCGACGCGTGTGGAGTCCTCGGTGACGCGGGTGCGGTGGGCGTCGCGGTGATTCCAGTGGCGGGTCAGGACGCCGTTGGTGTCCGCGTAGATGATCTCGCCGGGCTTGGGATTCTCGACGGTGTCGGGTTCACCGAGCGGGGTGAAGGACTCGGTGCCGTCCGCGTGGCGGATGACGACGTCGCCGGTGACGTGGTCCAGGTCGAAGGCGCCGGCGGGCAGGCTGTGATGGACGGAGACGGCGTTGTAGGAGTCGACGGCCGGGTTGATGCGCGGCAGCGTCCCCTTCTTGGCGAGGCGGCGGCCGAGCGCGTCGACGCTGGGGCGGATGCGGCGGGGGTTGGTGCCGAAGGAGCGGTAGGCGGTATGCCACGCCTCGATGCGTGGGTCGGTCTCGTCGGCGGGCTGCCAGGTGCCCTCGGCGAGCTGTTGCTCCAGCTCCTGCAGGGCGGCGGTGGTGCCGGGCCAGGGCTCGTGGCTGCGCAGCCCGGTGGCGGTGACCAGGGCGATGAGGGTGTCGGGGAAGGCGTCTGTGATGGCGCGGGTGAGGCGGAAGGCAGGCATGGGCAGTTCCGTTTCCTGTGTGCGGGCGGGCTGGGGTCAGGGTTTCCAGGGGCCGATGCGGTCCAGGCGGCGGCGCTGCTGGCCTGCGGCCGTAGGCGAGTGAGCTGCCCAGGGCCAGCAGCAGAGCGATCACGGCACATCCCTTAATATTCAATGGAACGACTAAACCGTACAACGAATCGACCGGGTCGTGTCAATAAAACGACCGCATGGTGCATTCCAGTGGTCCACTTGTGAGGATGGTGAACGGATGGCCGAGACGGCCGCTGCCCTGCGGACTCTCGCGCACAACGTCAGGGCGGCCCGCACTCGCGCCGGCCTGTCCCTGGATGAGCTCGGCCGGCGTGCCCAGGTCAGCAAGGGCGCCCTGGTGGGGCTGGAGAAAGCCCAGGGCAACCCCAACTTCGCCACCCTGGTCCGGCTGGCCGACACTCTCGGCATCTCGGTGTCCGCGCTGATGGAGGGACCGGCCGAAGGCCGCGTCCGCGTCGTGACCGCTGACGCCATGGCCCCGCTGTGGACCGGAGCGCAAGGCAGCGAGGCCCGGCTCATGCTGACGACCTCAGGCCCGGCCCCTGTCGAGGTCTGGCGCTGGCAACTGGAACCCGGCGAGGAATACCCCAGCCACCCCCACCAGGCCGGAGTCGTGGAAACCGTCAGCGTCACCTCCGGCCGGATGACCCTGGTCGTCGACGGCACCGAGCACACGGTCGAAGCCGGTCAGACCGCCACGTTCGACGGCGACGCCCCCCACACCTACCGTGGCTCCGGCACCAAAACCTGCAACCTGATCATGACGGTCCACCTGCCACCCGGTCCCGCTTCTGCAACCTGACCCGCGCAGGTCAGCCCGGTGCTCGGGGGCGAGAACTGCTCGCAGGAGGTCGACGCCTGACGGGCTGCTTCGCCGCGGCGCCCCGGCCCGTGCAGGGCCGTAGCCGTGGTGATCCCGTCACCCACATCATCCGATGTAGGTCCGGGGCGAGGTCGAGGCGCAGGCGGTGCCAGGACGGATGGCCTCTGGCCTGGGAGGATGCCCCCGTGATCATGGTCGGGGGATCGCAAGTTTGTAGCAGGTCAGATTCTGCGGAGGTGTCCCGTCTCAACGAAATCAGTCGTCCGCACGCCGCTGACCTGCGTGGACTGGATCGGGTGAGACGCGTGGACTCGGTTCGTGGAGACAGGCTGCAGATCTCAGTCGATCCGGTCGGGTCCGGGGCGGCGTCGTTAGACTGTCGCCATGTCGTATCCGCCGATGCCGCTCCAACTCGAAACCGCCCGGCTGACGTTGCGTCCGTGGACCGAGTCCGACGTCGACGCCCATCGCGAGCTCGTCGCCGAACGGGGCGATGGCATGCCGTCGATCGAGCACAACCGGCGGATGATCGAGGATCAGCGCGCCGCGTCGGCACTGACAGGCATCGCTCTGCTGGCCGTCATCCGCCGCGATGTGGGCGACTTCATCGGGTATTGCGGGCTCACCGTCGGTCGGGCTTCCGTCGACGAGCCCGAGATCGCGTACGAGTTGTTCCGGCGCGTGCACAGACAGGGCTACGCGACCGAGGGGGCTTCCGCGGTACTCGACGCCGCGATCGCGACCGGACGGAAGCGGCTCTGGTCGACGGTGCGTCCCTGGAATGCGCCATCGTTTCGCGTCCTCGACAAGCTTGGGTTCAAGCGCGACCACGTATCGACGGATGACCGCGGCGAACTGGTCTGGCTCACCCGCTCCCTGTCATGAGAGGCGCGTTGCGGTGGAGCTCGGGTGACGCTCACCGCGGGACCAGCGGGACGTGCGTACCGGAGCCACATCCTCGAACCGGCCCGTCACACAGCCCCGTAGCGGGCGTCGACGACGCCTGTGCACCGCGTCAACGTACGACAGCTCGATGCAAGGTCCTGCGGGATCCACCCCAGCTGGTACAGCCGTTCAGCGCGCCCAGTGCATTCAGCCGCGCGACTGGACTCGCTGAGACAGAAGCCCGAACGGCTCGGTTCGTTGAGAACACGACTCGATCGAGTGAGACGGGACAGGAGGTTCCAAGGTCCGCGAACCCCCGTCCATGAACAACGAGTTCATGGCAGACAGCCCCGTTGATCTGCCCTGACAGGTCAACGGGGCTTCTTCGAGTCCGCATTCGGGCGGCGGGGAAACGGGCGAAGGCGGGGTTCGGGAGCTGTGCCGGACTCTTTGGTCGGGCAGTCCTCGAACGAACCCGGCGACCAGCGTCGCCACCGCTTCTGGAGTCTCCAGGTTCATGAGATGGGTGGCGTCAATCCGGTTGAAGCTGATCGTCGGCCGGGGGTGGGAGAGCACGGCCAGCTCCTCGGAGACCCCTTGTGCAAACCGGGCGCTGAATTCGCCGATCCACTCCATGCCGGGCGCAGGCGGTAGCCGTCGGCCGGCCTGTACCAGCAGCAGCGGGCTGTCGGCGCAGCCGGTCAGGCCGCCCCGAAGGCGACGCCGGGCAGCCCCTCCCCCGCATCCGGCACCACCAGGAGCGAGCCCGACAGCGGGTGAGGCCGGGCCAGGCCGGTACGGGCCGTACTGATGTAGAGGTCGCGCAGGCCCGGTCCGCCGAAGGTGCAGGCGGTGGGGCGGCGGACCGGGAGGTCGAGGGTGCGGTCGAGGTCTCCGTCCGGGGTGTAACGGCGCAGCTGGGCCCCGTCCCACAGGGCGACCCATACGCAGCCGTCGGCGTCGACGGTCAGGCCGTCCGGGAACCCGGCCCCTTCCTCGACGGTGGCGAAGGGGCTCCGGTCGACGGGAAGTCGGCCGTCCATCCGGCACACGTCGATGCGACGGGTGGGGCTGTCGATGTAGTAGACGAAGCTCCCGTCCGGGCTCCATCCGGTGCCATTGCTGACGGACACGGCAGGGAAGATCTCGGTGGCGGTACCGTCGGGGGCGATGCGGGAGAGGTTGCCACCGCCGGTCCGCTCGTCATAGCGCATGGTGCCGGCCCACAGGGAGCCGTCGGGCGCAACGGTCGCGTCATTGCCGCGGCGGCCGGCGACGGGCTCGTGCACGAGCCAGGAGAACGCGCCGTCCACGTCGTACACGGCAACGCCGTCACGAAGGTTGACCACCAGACCACCGGCCGCACGTGGCTTGGCCGCGCCGACGTGCTGCTCCGTGGCCAGCACCGTACGGCGGCCGCTACCCGGCTCGTACATGTGGATACGGGATCCCAGGATGTCCACCCAGATCAGCCTCTCGGACACCGGGTCCCAGGTGGGGCCCTCCCCCAGCGCGGCCGACTCCCTGACCGCGACCTCGACTGCCTTCACCGGCTGCCACCGCGGTGGCCGAGGCTCGCGGAGAGGTCGCCCGCGCCCTTGGCGGCCAGCTCGGCGAGTTCGGCCTCGCGCTCCTCCGACCAGCGGATCAAGGGGACCGAAATGGACAGGGCGGCGACGACGCGGCCCGATCTGTCGCGCACGGGTGCGGCCACGCAGCTCACGTCCGGATTGGACTCGCGGTGTTCGGTGGCGATGCCACGCCCGCGAATCTCGGCAAGGGCTTCCCGCAGTTCGTCGGGGTCGGTGATGCTGTTGTGGGTCATCGCGGCCAGATCGCCCTCCTTCTCGATCCGGATGTCCAGCTCGTCGGCCGGGAGCGCGGCAAGGAGCATCTTGCCGACCGACGTGCAGTGCGCCGGGAGCCTGCGTCCTGCCGCCGAGACCATGCGGACCGCGTGGGTCGAGTCGACCTTGGCTATGTAGATGACGTCCAGGTCTTCGAGGATCGCGACGTGGACCGTCTCGTCGCAGGTCTCGGCTACCTCACGGGCCACCCGCCGACCCTCTGCGGCGAGGTCGAGCTGTTCCGCGTACCGGCTGCCCAGCTGGTAGTTGCGCACGCCGAGGCGGTAGCGGCCCGGTTGCTCGGGGACCGCCACCAGATAGGAGCGGGCCGCCAGCGTCGCGACCAGCTCATGCACCGTGGTGCGGGGCAGTTGGAGCTTGCGGGTGATATCCGGTGCGGAGAGGGTTCCGTCGCCCTCCAGGAACAGTTCGAGTACGTCCAGCGCCCTGTTCACCGCCGGGACAAGGCGTCCCATGGCCCTCACCCGCCCCTGTTGTTCGAAACTCCGGCCAATGACCGGTATGACGTGCACAGGCTAGTCACGGCACCATTCGCCGGGCAATGGTCCTGCGGAAACGACTGCCGCGCACCCCATTGACACTCCCGGACGGCCCGAATACCGTCACGCCAACATTTCGAACGTGTGACGAAATATCGAACAACCAGACCCGGACTCTAGGGGCAACTGCCGTGCGCATCACGGGAATCAGCACTCATGTCGTCGGGACCCCCTGGCGCAATCTCACCTACGTTCTCGTCCACACCGACGAGGGCCTCACCGGAGTCGGCGAGACCCGCATGCTCGGTCGCACCGACGCACTGATCGGCTATCTCCACGAGGCGGAGGCGAATCACATAGCCGGTTCCGACCCGTTCGCCGTGGAAGATCTCGTGCGTCGCATGAAGTACGGCGACTACGGGCGGGCCGGCGAGATCACCATGTCCGGAATCGCGGTCGTCGAGATGGCGTGCTGGGACATCAAGGGCAAGGCCCTCGGCGTACCGGTGTGGCAGTTGCTCGGCGGCCTGGTGACCGATGAGGTCAAGGCGTACGCCAACGGCTGGTACACGACCGAGCGCACCCCGGAGGCGTACCACGAGGCGGCCCGGGAGGTCATGGCGCGCGGCTACCGTGCCTTGAAGATCGACCCGTTCGGGACCGGTCACTTCGAGCTCGGCACCGCGGAGACCCGGTACGCCGTCTCGCTGATCGAGGCGGTAAGAGACGCGATCGGCCCCGACGCCGAGCTGATGCTGGAGATGCACGGGCGGTTCAGCCCCTCGACAGCAGTGCGACTCGCCCGTGAGCTGGCGCCGTTCAAGCCCGCCTGGCTGGAGGAGCCGGTGCCGCCGGAGAATCTCAGGGCCTTGGAGAAGGTCGCCTCGAAAGTGGACATCCCCGTGGCGACCGGTGAGCGGATCCATGACCGGATCGAATTCCGGGAGCTCTTCGAGTCGCAGGCAGCCGACATCATCCAGCCGGACGTCGGCCACATCGGTGGCATCCTGGAGACCCGCAAGCTGGCGGCGACCGCCGAGACGCATTACATGCTGGTCGCACCGCACAACGTCGGTGGCTCGGTGCTCACCGCCGCTTCGCTCCAACTGGCAGCCTGCACCCCGAACTTCAAGATCTTGGAGCACTTCAACGACTTCGCGGACGCGGAGATCAAGAAGGTGGTCAAGGGCGCGCCTCAGGTCAACGCGGCGACCGGATGCTTCGAGGTGTCGCATGCTCCCGGGCTCGGTGTCGAGCTCGATGTGGACGCGGCGGCCGAGTTCCCGCAGCAGAAGGCCCGCTTCGACCTGTGGGCCGATGGCTGGGAGCAGAGGGCGCCCAAGTGAGCCACGCCCCGAGCGAAGCGAACCGTCTCCCCGACGGGGGCCGCCGCGTTTCCGGCCGCTTTCCCGACGGGGGCAACCGTTCTCTGGTCATCGAACGTCCCGGCGAACACCGTCTGGTGCTGGGAAAGTTGCCGGTTCCCGGGCCCGGTGAGGCCCTGGTGCGGGTGGCCGCCGCGGGTATCTGCCTGAGCGACCGTGAGGTCTACGCCGGGCATCGCGACGCCTCCTATGTCAGCTATCCCGTGATCCCCGGGCACGAGTGGTCCGGGACCGTCGAGGCGGTCGGCGAGAGCGTCGATCCCGCGCTGGTCGGCCGCAAGACCGTCGCCGAGGGGTTCCGGGCCTGCGGGATCTGCGAGCGCTGCCGGTGCGGTGAGACGAGCCTGTGCACCGGGGGCTACGCCGAGACCGGGTTCACCGAACCGGGCGCGTTCGCCGACTGGCTGACCGTGCCCGCACGCCTGCTGCACCCGCTCGACGACGACGCCGACCTGCGTGCCGCGGCCCTCCTCGAGCCGGCCGCGGTGATCGCCGCCGCGGTGCGGGCCGGACGCCCCAGCCCCGGCGAGCGGATCGCCGTGGTCGGTGCGGGCACCCTCGGACTGCTCGCGGTCCAGCTGCTCACCGCCTGCTCGCCCGCCGAGCTGACCGTGATCGACCCACGGGCCGAACGCGGCGAGCACGCAAGGCGGTTCGGGGCGAGCGAGAGCCTGTCGCCGGAAGCCGCCGAGGCCATGACTCAGGGCCGTTTCGACCTGGCCGTCGAGACCGCGGGGGCACCGACCACGGCCGCCTCGTCCTGCCTGCTCGCGCGCCGGGGTGGCCGGGTGGTGCTCACAGGGATGTTCACACCGGGGGCCACCGGCATCGACCCGGTGCACCTCTCGCTGAGCCAACTGGAGATCCGTAGCGTCTTCGGCGCCTCCTCGTCCGCCTGGTCGGACGCGGTGCGGGCCTTCGGCCTCGGACTGCTCGATCCCGCACCACTGATCACCCACGAGTTCCCGCTGGAGCGGTTCGGCGAGGCCATCGCGTTGGTCGGCGGCGGTGATCCGCGGACCGGGAAGGTACTGCTGCGCCCCTGAGCCCGAGCGGCCGGGAGGTTTCCGGCCGCCCCGACACACATCTGCTCCGCCGCACATGCGCGTTCGGCTCACCGGGTCCACCCCACCGGACGGACCCCTGACCGTACGGCGGTACGCAGCCGCCTGACAGGACGCATACCGCCGTACACCCATCAACTCGAACGTCGTCCGAAATATCGAACATGGGAGTCTCGTGATCGCCCCGTCCTCACCCCGCCGCCCCGGCGCCGACGCACTGGCCCGCATCGGCCACGCCATACCCGTCCTGGACCCGGCCGACGCCTCCGCGCATTCCTTTCCCGACGGCGGCACCTGGCGCACCGAGATCCCCTCGGTGGAGGGCCCCGAGGCGCTGTCCGTCGTCCTGAAGGAGAGCTCACGCCTGGATGTCCCGATCCACCGGATCAGCCAGGGCAGCGGCATCTGGATGCTGTCCGACTCCGAGATCACGGAGATGGTCGAGGCGGCCGGCGAGCGCGACATCGAACTGTGCCTCTTCACCGGCCCCCGCGGCACCTGGGACACCGGCGCATCCGTGCGCACCGACTCGCACGGCGCCGGGCTGCGCGCCCGCGGCCACGACGCACTCGCCGGATGCGTCGAAGACGCCGTACGCGCCACGCAGTTGGGCGTCAAGTGCCTGCTCGTCGCGGACGAGGGTGTGCTCTGGGCGCTCCACCGGGCACGCCTGGCGGGCGTCGTCCCGGCCGACACCACGCTCAAGGTCTCCGCACTGATCGGACCCGTGAATCCCGCCTCGTACGCCGTGTACGAACAACTCGGCGCCGACTCGCTCAACGTCCCCTCCGACCTCACGCTCGCCCATCTCACCGAGATCCGCCGGGTCTCCGCCGCGCCCATGGACATGTATGTCGAAGCACCGGACGACCTCGGCGGCTATGTGCGGATGTACGAGATCGCCGAGCTGATCCGGCGCGGCGCACCCCTGTATCTGAAGTTCGGCCTGTCGAAGACGTCCGGGATCTACCCCTACGGGGCGCATCTGCGCGATCTCACTCTCGACACCGCCCGCGAACGCGTCCGCCGTGGCCGTCTCGCCCTCGATCTGCTGGCCCGGCACGGAGCGGACGGCGGCATGTCGCCGCTCGGCTCCCGCCTGCCCGGCACGCTGAACCGCTTCACAGCCGACCCCGCTCACAACGCTGACAACGCTCCAGGCGACGACATCGAGAAGGACTCCTGATCATGCGCATACGCACCGCGGCAGCCGCCGCCTGCTTCGCCCTCAGCCTCTCCCTCACCGCCTGCGGCCAGGACAGCTCGGGCGGCAGCGAGGAGAAGAAGGACACCAAGGACGCCACCATCGGCATCGCGATGCCGACCAAGTCGTCCGAGCGCTGGATATCCGACGGCAACAACGTCGTCAAGGACCTCAAGGCCAAGGGCTACAGGACGAAGCTCGCCTTCGGCGAGGACGACCCGGACCAACAGGTCTCACAGATCGAGAACATGATCACCCAGGGTGTGGACGCCCTGGTCATCGCGGCCATCGACAACAAGTCCCTGGACAACGTCCTGCAGCAGGCCGCCGACGCCGAGATCCCGGTGATCTCCTACGACCGCCTGATCCTCAACTCGGAGCACGTCGACTACTACGCGTCCTTCGACAACGAGAAGGTCGGCAGGCTGCAGGGCACGTACATCATCGACCAACTCGACCTGGACAAGGGAGAGAAGGGCCCGTTCAACATCGAGCTGTTCGCCGGCTCCAACGACGACAACAACACCCGCTACTTCTTCAACGGCGCGATGAAGGTCCTGCAACCGTACATCGACAAGAAGCAACTCGTCGTCCAGTCCCACCAGACCGAACTCAACCAGGTCACCACCCTCCGCTGGGACGGCGGCACCGCCCAGCGGCGCATGGACGACCTGCTGACTTCCTCGTACGGCGGGTCCAAGCGCGTGGACGCGGTGCTCTCGCCCTACGACGGCATCTCCATCGGCATCCTTTCCGCGCTCCGTGGCGACAGCTACGGGACCAAGTCCAAGCCGTGGCCGGTCGTCACCGGGCAGGACGCCGAGGTCGCCTCGGTGAAGTCGATCATCGCGGGCGAGCAGCGGCAGACCGTCTACAAGGATCTGCGCCGGCTCGCCGAGGTCGCCACCGACATGGTCGACGCCGCGCTGAAGGGCGAGAAGCCCGAGACCAACGACACGAAGTCGTACGACAACGGCGCAAAGGTCGTCCCCGCCTACCTGCTCAACCCGGTCAGCGTCGACAAGGACAACTACAAGAAGGAGCTGATCGACACCGGTTACTACAAGGAGAGCGATCTCAAGTAGCCGGCGCAGTCCACCTTCCCCGCGCTCCGGGCCTGCGCGCCCGAGCCGGGGAGCCCCACATCAGCGACAGAGAAAGGCACGACCATGGCGCGACCCGTCCTGGAAATGCGCTCGATCGTCAAGACCTTCCCCGGAGTCAGGGCGCTCTCGGACGTCACCCTGACCGTCCACCCGGGCGAGGTCCACGCCATCTGCGGAGAGAACGGCGCCGGCAAGTCGACCCTGATGAAGGTCCTCTCCGGCGTCCATCCGCACGGCAGCTACGAAGGAGACATCCTCTTCCACGGCGAGCCGTGCCGGTTCAAGGACATCAGGGCGAGCGAGCAGCGCGGCATCGTGATCATCCACCAGGAACTCGCCCTGGTGCCCAATCTCTCCCTCGCGGAGAACATCTTCCTCGGCAATGAGCACGCCGTGCGCGGCGTGATCAGCTGGCGCGAGACACTGCGGCACGCCTCGGAGCTGCTGCGCCGGGTCGGCCTCGACGAGCATCCGCAGACCCGGGTCGCCGACATCGGCGTGGGCAAGCAGCAACTCGTGGAGATCGCGAAGGCGCTGTCCAAGGAGGTGAAACTGCTGATCCTCGACGAGCCGACGGCGGCGCTGAACGACGAGGACAGCGGGAAACTCCTGGATCTCATCCTGGAGTTGAAGGACCACGGCATCGCCTCGGTCATCATCTCGCACAAGCTGAACGAGATCGCCCGGGTCGCCGACTCGGTGACCGTCCTCCGCGACGGGCGCTCCATCGAGACCCTGGATGTGAAGGCCCCGGAGACCACCGAGGAGCGGATCATCAGCGGCATGGTCGGCCGCGACCTCGACCACCGCTTCCCCGAACGCACCCCGCATCAGCCGGAGCACGGCACGGCACCGGCCCTGGAGATCCGCGGCTGGACGGTGCACCATCCGATCGACCAGCACCGCAAGGTCGTCGACGACGTCTCGCTGAATGTGCGTCGCGGCGAGATCGTGGGCATTGCCGGGCTCATGGGCGCGGGCCGCACCGAGCTCGCGATGAGCGTCTTCGGTCGCACGTACGGACGTTATGCGGGCGGCACCGTCCTCAAGGACGGCAAGGAGATCCGTACCAGGACCGTCCCCGAGGCGGTGCGGTACGGGATCGCCTACGTCACCGAGGATCGCAAGCACTACGGGCTGAACCTCATCGACACGATCGGCCGCAACATCTCGCTCAGCGCTCTCGGCAAGGTCGCCAGGCGCAGCATCGTCGACGAGCACGCGGAGCGGCAGGTCGCCGAGGGCTACCGCGCAAGCATGAACATCAAGGCACCGACTGTCGCCGAGCCGGTCGGCAAGCTCTCGGGCGGCAATCAGCAGAAGGTCGTCCTCAGTAAATGGATCTTCGCGGGTCCCGACGTCCTGATCCTTGACGAGCCGACCCGTGGCATCGACGTGGGTGCCAAGTACGAGATCTACACAGTGATCGACAAGCTCGCCGCCCAGGGCAAGGCCGTCGTCTTCATCTCCTCGGAACTCCCCGAACTGCTCGGCATGTGCGACCGCATCTACACGATGTCCGCCGGCCTGTTGACCGGTGAGGTGCCGCGGGCGGAGGCCACCCAAGAAGTGCTGATGCGTCAGATGACGAAGGACATGAGGTAGCTGGATGAGTACGGATCTGACGGCCGGGACTCCGGCGGACGCCCCGGTTCCGTCCGGTGACGGAGCCGGTGGCGGCAAGACCGGGGGCGGCCTGATCGGCCTGGTCCTCGATGGCCTGCGCCGTAATATGCGGCAGTACGGCATGCTGATCGCGCTCGGCCTGATCGTGGCCCTGTTCACCGTGTGGACGGGCGGCGACCTGCTGCTTCCGCGCAATGTGTCCAACCTGGTGCTGCAGAACAGCTACATCCTGATCCTCGCGATCGGCATGATGCTGGTCATCATCTCGGGTCATATCGATCTGTCGGTCGGCTCGCTCACCGCCTGCGTCGGCGCGGTAGCAGCCGTGCTCATGGTGCAGCACCATGTGCCCTGGCCGGTCGCGGTCGTGCTGTGCCTGGCCCTCGGTGCGGCCGCGGGCGCGATGCAAGGCTTCTTCATCGCGTACGTCGGCATACCCTCGTTCATCGTCACGTTGGCCGGGATGCTGCTTTTCCGGGGCGCCACCGAGATCGTCCTGAAGGGACAGACACTCGGCCCGTTCCCCAAAGGCATGCAGACCATCGCCAACGGCTTCCTCCCGGAGGTCGGACCGGACACCAACTACCACAACCTCACCCTGCTGCTCGGCTTTGTCCTGATCGCGTTCATCGTCATCCAGGAGATGCGCGACCGGAGGCGGGAGCAGGAGTTCGCGCTGGATGTGCTGCCCGCGAAGATGTTCGCGCTCAAGCTGGTCGCTCTGGCCGCCGCTCTGCTGACGGCCACCTTGCTGCTCGCCAGCTACAAGGGCGCCCCCGTGGTCCTGCTGATGCTGGCCGTCCTGGTCGTCGGCTTCGGCTATGTGATGCGCAACGCGGTGATCGGTCGCCATGTCTACGCGATCGGCGGCAATCTTCCCGCGGCCAAGCTGTCCGGCCTCAAGGACAAGAAGGTCACCTTCCTGGTCTTCCTGAACATGGGAATGATGGCCGCCCTCGCCGGGCTCGTCTTCGCGGCCCGCTTCAACGCCGCCTCCCCCAAGGCGGGCACCAACTTCGAACTCGAGGCGATCGCCGCCTCGTTCATCGGCGGTGCCTCCATGAGCGGCGGCGTCGGCACCGTCCTCGGCGCGATCATCGGCGGCCTGGTCCTCGGTGTGCTCAACAACGGCATGAACCTCGTCGGCGTCGGCACGGACTGGCAGCAGGTCATCAAGGGCCTGGTCCTGCTCGCAGCGGTCGGCTTCGACGTGTGGAACAAGCGCAAGGCCGGTTCATAGGGCCCGCAGGCGAATCCAACTCCCCTTACTGGAGCCGGACATGGAAACGAGCGGACGCACAGTGACGGCAGCGGAGGCGGCGGCGGTACCTCTTCCACGGCACCGCACCGTCACCGTCGCAGCCATCCGGCTCGTCCGTTCGTGACCTGCCGAATACACCGCAGCAATGCCATGGACCTTCGCGTCCGAATCCCGCCAGCGCGCCAAGGGCCGGCCGCCGACACTGGGCCCCATGACCGCATACACGCCTCTCCCCATCCCTCCCGCCGCAGTCAAGGAACTCCGCGACATCGATGACTCCGGGCGGCCGCCGCGGCCGTACACCGCGCGCGAGGACGGCGTTCCCCTCGATTGCGTGGGCAGCCCGCTGCGCTGCTGCCTGCGGGCCATCGAGCCCGGCGAGCGGGTCGCCCTCGTCTCGTACGCCCCGCTGCGCCGCTGGGCGACGGCAACGGGGGCCGACCCCGGAGCCTACGACGAAGCGGGACCCGTATTCATCCACGCCGACGAATGCGGAGAGCCACGGCGCCCCCAGGGCTACCCCTTCTCGCGACCGGGGGCACTGCGCACCATCCGCCGCTACAACGCCGAGGGACACATCGTCGGGGGCCGCTTCTTCGAGATCCCGGACAACGCCGAGGCCGGGTTCGACCGGGTCCTCGGGGAAGCGTTTGCCGAGCCGGAGGTGGCACTGGTGCACGTGCGGGCCCTGGAGTACGGCTGCTTCCAGTTCGAGGTGAGACGACCGTAGGCGATGCCCACCGAATGGCCGTCCGCGAGGCTCACGGCCGTCGTCGATTCCGCCGGTACCAAACCGTTGTTCAGCCTGAACCGCCGGACAGGGCCGCGTCGCATCGATGTGACTGGGCGCTTCAGTCGGCCGGCTTCATGCTCACGATCGAGGAGCTGATCAACGCCTGCTCCTCCTCATCCGTGGCTGTGTCCCAGGTCGGTAGGGCTATTAGCGGATGTCGTCGCCGGCCTGGCCGGGGCCACGGCCAGGGCCGGGGCCGCTGTCGCGCCGGCGGCGCGCAAGGCAGCCCGGACCGAGGCCGGATCCTGCACCGCACCGGGCGAGCGGGTTTCAGGCGAGCCGCCGGTGAAACGGTGACGTCACTGCGCAGGTAACAGCATTCACGCCAACACCTTCCCCATCGCGAGCGGCGTACCGGCCTTCACCGCCGGCAGCGACCTGAAGGACTGCCCATTCCCCGTCCTGCACTGGCACTTCGGGAGACATGACGACCGCGGGCGAGGGTCGCCGGTCATCCGAATGGCCCGGGAAGCATTCATGCCCGGTCGGCCGGGTCCTTCTGTTTGCCTGCCGGGGTGGTGTGCAGGTCGAGGACCCAGTTCTGGCCGACGAGATCGTGGCCGAAACTGTGGTGGGGTTCCTCGTCGGCGAGAGTGAAGCCGAGACCCTGGTAGATCTTGCGCGCGGACACCAGCACATCGTTCGTCCACAGGGTCACCTGTTGGTAGTCGGCCTCGCACGCAAAGACCAGGCATTCCTCGACAAGGCGGGTGCCGAGGCCGAGGCCTCTGGCCTTCGGGGTGACGAGCAGGATGCGCAGCTTGGCCACCCCTGGTTCGTCGCCGGCGACGAGGAAGATGCAGCCCGCGCGCTCGCCGTCGACCTCGGCGATCCAGGCGGCCTCCTTGGCCGGGTCGTGGTCGGCAGCGTAGTCGGCGACGATCGTGGCGACCAAGGCTTCGAAATCGGTGTTCCAGCCGAACTGCCGGTCGTAGGTCTCGCCGTGGGCCATCACCACCCAGCCCAGGTCACCGGGACGGTTGGCGCGGCGCACGAGGACGTGCGGCTGGTGTTGCTGCTGCGGCATGGGTTGCTCTCCTGGCCCCTCGGCTGCATTCGATTGCCACTGACACAACTGTTTCAGTAGCGCTAGGCTAGTCCCGTGTCCAAGGAAGCGACAATCCAGTCCGCCAGGCAGGTCGAACTGCTGGAGGCCGCCTATCAGTACGCCCTCGCGCACGGCCTGGCAGATCTGTCCCTGCGCCCGCTGGCGTCGGCCATCGGCTCCAGCCCACGCGTTCTGATGTTTCTGTTCGGGAACAAGGACGGCCTGGTCAAGGCGCTGCTGGCGCGCGCCCGCACTGACGAGCTGACGGTCCTGGACCAGCTTGCGCAAGCCGACCAGCCCATAGGCCTGGCCCCTGCGGTCGAGCAAATCTGGGCCTGGCTCGCCACCGAAGAACATCGCCCGCTGCTACGGCTGTGGGCCGAGGCCTACGCCCGGTCCCTCGTCGAGCCCGACGGTGCCTGGGCCGGCTTCGCCCGCGCCACCGTGAACGACTGGCTCGACGTCCTGGCCGCCTGCCAGCCACAGCCGGAGAGAGACAGCGAGGACGGCGCGACCCGCCGCACCCTGGCTCTGGCCGTGCTCCGGGGCGCCCTGCTCGACCTTCTCGCCACCGATGACGAGCGCCGGGCCGGTGCTGCTGTCCACCACCAACTCGCCTTGCTGCGCGTTGTCGTCACCGACATCGGCGCCGTGCCGACCGGCCGACACGGCAGCTGCACTTAGTGATCGACAGCATGTCGGTGCTGGTCAGCGGCCGGGCGGGATGGCTTCAGATATGGGGACGGCGGCAAGGACGCTGTCGTGAACGCTGATCACCGGCCCACGGGGTGGGAGCGCCGCGGCGCGGTGCGGCTGGGTGCGCCGGCGGGGGTCGACCGCCCAGGGCCTCCTGCCGGGCAGTCGGGGAGGGGTTATGGGCGGCGTCCCCACGCGGAGATCATCGGGGCGGTGGCCAGGTCGAGCCGCCCGGTGGCGACGTTTGCCAAGTGATGGTCGATCTCCTCGTCGGTGGCAAGCCCTTCCCCCACCAGCTGGTGGCGGATCTGCCGCACCGTCGCGTCCTCGAGTACGGCACATGCCGGCGAGGTGATCGGGAAGTACGCGTCGGCCTGTACATCGTCCAGACCGGCTTCGCGTAGCGCTCTGGGCAGGGTCCGCCCGTACGCGAGGTCCGCGCCGCGCGCCGCCATCAGGGTGCGGAAGCCGGATCGCAGCCGGTTCGCGAGCCGCTGTTCGGGACCAGAATCGTCCGGACACAACAGCGGCTGCAACCCCGGGTCTGCGTCCTCCAGGAGCAGCCAGCCGCCGGGCCGCAGCGCCTGGACCATCCGGCGCAGCGCCTCAGTGCGGTCGGTGACGTGCACCAGGACCAGTCGGGCGTGCACGAGGTCGAAGCCGCCGGGCGGCGGCGGGTCGGCCGCCACGTCGTGCCGAAGCACCTCGATCACGCCACCGTCGATGTCCCGGGTCCAGGACACGTCGATGTCGGTGGCGATCACCGTGCCGTTCGGGGCGACTCGCTCGGCCAGCCCGAGGGGTACGGAGGTTCCGCCGGCGCCGACCTCCCAGCACCGCATGCCGGCACCGATCCCAAGCCGGTCGACGTGCCGAAACGTCACCGGGTCAAACAGCTCGGCGAGGGCGCCGAAGCGGATACCCGCCTCCGACTGTCTGTTGTCCAGCAGGTAGCCGCGGTCTGTTTCGTGCTCAGCCATGTGGCGATTCTGGCAGACGGGCGCAGGGCGGGCTCGAACCAGCCACCGTCCCGTTGATCTCCGCCTGGGGACGCCACCCCAGCCGTACCGCGCCCCTGCACTCCCCCACCATGGCCCGGTGATCAGCGTTCACGACAGTCTCCTTGCCGCCGTCCCCGCCACCATCACGGCGAACCGCTCGCAACCGGCGCCCAGCACCGACATGCCAACGGTCAGGTACTACAACTGCCGTGGCTGAGCTGCATGTGTCCTGTCGCTGCGTACTCGGCAGGTGCCAGGCACCTGACCTGCCCTGTTGCCATGTCGTTTGAGAGCCTCGGGCTCGCTGCTCTCGAACGACATGGTTGTCACGGGAGAGGTGGACGCTTCGTCCTCAGCAGTTCCGGTCGATGGGTGCGTCGGCGAGACGAACGCTGAGCTGGGCACCCAGTTCCTGGAAACCCAGAGCTAGAGCCACACGTTGTGATGGGTAGGGGCGTGCTCTCCACTGCGGCAACATGCCGGCATCGAGGGCATGGGCCACTGCGGCGGACGCCACCACCCGCGCCAGGTGGTTGCCCCGGCAATGCGGGGCAACCAGCACGCTCAGGTGGGCCACCGACCGCGGCCAGGACCGGAACCCGGCCGCGGCCACCACTTCGTCGCCCCGGCGAAGACAGAACGCGGGAGAGGAGATGTCCTCCAGACCGCTCTCGCCCACCTCCTCCTCCCCGGCCAGGGCCAGCAGCGCAGCCAGGCCGCTGTCACCGTTCGGCAGCTGCTCGATCCCGGCACCTTCATGCGCAGGACGAAAACCGTCCCGATCGAGATAGAAGAGCGAAGCCGGCCCGAGGACGTCGAGGACAGGCAGCACCGCGCGCAGACGGGCGGCGTCGACGAGATCTTCGTGGGACATCCTCCGCGCTGCGGCGTCCATCATCCCGGCGGCCCGCACACTCGGCGCAGTGACGATGGCGGCGTCACCGATCCGCACGACCCCCGCCCACATCGGTGGACACATCCGCGAACCGGGCGCGACCACGACGTTCGCCCCTCCGGACGGACAGAACTCGACCGGTGTGTCCGCCAGCTCCACCCACAGCTCCCGGGCGTGAGCGAGCAGGAGATCGTTGACCATGGGAGCATCCTGTCGGCTCTGCCGCCGGAGCGCGACCGGGTTCTTCCCCGACGGGCAGCCAGTACCGCAGAACTCAGCCCAGCCTTGATTCAGCGAGAATCCGCCGCCTCGTGTGAGATGCCATGAGAATCCTCCAACTTGCCTGAGGCGGGACACCCGTCGGCGAGCAGGGACGACACGCTCGGCAATCCTGGTGACAACAAGCATGGAACTTCACACCAACGCCTGGCACGTGGAAGCCGGCCGGGTTCGATCCGCCGCGTCGTCATTCTGCGACGACCCGGACCGCTTCCCACTGGGAGCGCAACCCTGGCGAGGGTGCCGCCGGCCACGGAGGTCTGGGCGTATCTGGCCTTCCCCCGGGAGACCTCGCTGCTTCCGGCGTCCGGCACGCTGCCGGACGATGTCCTGCGCGACGACTATCCGCTGCCGCCGCACCCGATGTACATGTTCCGGCCGGACAAGCGGGTGTTCCTGGACACGTTGGCGAGGCTGCCCGCCGTCCGCCGTCCGTGGCTGCGCGAGCTCTACGACCGGGTGCGGACGGAGCGGAACACCTTCCTGGGCCAGAAGACGGATCGCAAGGCGGCGGAGGGAGCCGAGGCGTAGCGTCGCGAACGACATGGGACGCCCGCCGCAGCACGTGCGCCGGTTCCTGGATGCGATCTCGTACGTAGACCGGCCCGGCATTCCCTGGCACCACCTCCCGCCACGACTACGCCCCGTGGGAAGCCGCGCATCCGGGCTGGACGCCCAGAGCGTCAAAACCTCCGTCAACGTGCCCACGGCCGGCCAAGGCATCGACGCGGGGGCAAGCAGATCACAGCCCCGTATGGACCTGTCGGATTGTGCAGGTGGTGTGGTCGGCATGAGGCTGGAGGGCAAGCCCGTGGGCGGCCGGACCAGGATTCCGCACCATTAAGGATTTCCCGCAGTTCCCCGGCACGCTCGACCGGTTGTCCCGCACGAGCGGCGATGAAGAGGCCGGCCCGGCGATCCGCGCGCACCGGCCGACCCAACGCCAGGTTCTCGCGCCGGGCTTCACGGCTGCCCAGCGCCTGCCGCGCCGGACGGCCTCGTACCGGAGGAACCATGACCGGCAGCATCTCTCATATCCCTCATCCTCCAGAAGGAACGTGACCAGCGTGGCCCGGAACTGCCGTCTGATCCTCAGCTCGCCGTCCGAGGTCTGGAGCCTGCTGTCCGACGGCCACCGCTACGGGGAGTGGGTGACAGGAACCCAGCAGGTCCTCGCCGCGGACCCGCACTGGCCAGAAGTAGGCGCCCGCCTGAAAGTCCGAGTCGGTGCCGGTCCCCTGACCCTGGACGACATTTGCGTCGTCCGCATCTGCGAACCGCAGCACCGCCTCGAACTGGAGGCAAAGGCAGATCCTTTCGGCGCAGCCCGCATTGCCATGAACCTGATCCCCTGGGGCGAGAACACCCTCTTCGTTCTCGACTGGCACCCCCTCAGGGGCCCCGGCACCCGAATGCACGGACTCCCCGTGGATTACATCGTCGCGGTCCGCAACGGCATGATGCTGACGAAGCTGGCCCGGATCGCCGTGCGCGAGCATGGCGGAAGCGCTTGAGGCACGTTGCAGAACACTGAGGTTCCCCCGAGATGCGGGGATGGGTGACAGAGGGT
>NZ_FMDF01000122.1 GCF_900091955.1 Streptomyces sp. Ncost-T10-10d | reverse complement strand
CGGGGCCGGGCCGGACGCCGGAAGCCGGTCATGACCCAGCCGCCGGGCAGGGGCGCAGGGGGCGGCTCGGAGAGTACGTACCGTGCGCTGGCGGGCCTCGTGATGGCGGCGACCGTGCGCATCCATCGCCCGGAGCCCGGGTATGCCCCTGACGGATCCGACAGAGGCTTCCTGGGGAGCGGCTTCTTCATCGCCCCGAGCTGGGTCCTCACGTGCGCGCACGTGGCGATGGAGGGGGAGGGGCGTCATGTGAACGTGGTCTTCAAACCGGACCCGGGCAGCGCCGAGACCGCGGTCGAGGGCACCGTGGTCGCCGCCCTGCCCGAGAGCCGTCACGCCACGGCCGGGCCCGGCGTCGCACGGGTCGCGGCGCCTTCGGGCGGCTGGCCCGCCCCCGACCTCGCGCTGATCCGGCTGCTGAGGCCCGTCGAGCACCCCTGTGTGTACGTCACCGAGCGTCCGGCGGGCATGTTCGGCGGCGGCTCCGTCCTCTACACGGGCTGGACCGACGGCGGGTCGGGGCAGCTGACCCGGTTCAGCGGGCGGTGCCAGGTGATGGGCACCTTCGGGGACTGGGCCGAGGACGACGAACAGATGCGGCTCGACGGCGACCGGATGTACCCGGGTCTGTCCGGCGGACCCGTGGTGGACCTGGCCCGCGGCGAGGTCGTCGGTGTACTCAAGTCGCGCTCCGACGGCACGACCGGCGGGACCTCGATCGGCGTCGAGCGGCTGCGTACGCTGCCCGTGCCCCCCGGGGCGGTCGCCGCCGAGTCCGACGACCCGTACCAGGCGGTGTTCCATGCCCACGACCGCTACCACGCCGACCGGCACACCAGCCCGGTCGGCACCGATCGGACCTGGGCCGATCTCCAGCGCGAACTGGGTGCCGGAGCGGGGCTCGCCCTCAGCCCCCAGCAGCGCGTCGACCTGCTCGGCCGGCTCGCCGAACTCCCGCCCCCGCTCAGCACCCGCAGCCTCCTCGACCTCCTGGACCGGCTGCCGGACACCCACCCGGCCGAGCACCACGCGGCCCCGCGCGGCTGGCGCGACGGATTGGGCACGTTGTACGACGCCCCCGGCGGCGACGGCGCACTGGAACTGATCCTGCGCTACTGCATGAGCGCCATCTCCGCCGAACGCCCTTACGTCCTGCCGTCCACCCAGCTCGCCGAGGCGTCCCTGTGGGAATGGGTGAAGCGGATGGCCGAGGACCGGCTCTCCCGCAAGTTCCGTCATGAGCTTGCCGGGCTCCGGCACAACGGCCGGCACGCTCCGGGCCTCGAACCCCTGCGAACCCCGGCACCGACGCTCGAACCCGCCAGGACGCGCAGCGCCCCGTTCGTCCTGCTGGCGCTGGAGCCGCGCGGCTGGGAACGGGACCGCTACGACTGGCGGATCGGCGTCGCCCAGCACGGCGGGGACGTCCTGCCCGTCGCCGAGGACAGCCGGGGCACCGCATCGGAGGCCCTCCCGGCCCGGCTCGCGGGCCCGCTGGCGGAGGCGTTCCGGCGGTGCGACGAACCCGACGAGCCCGCCGTCCTCCAGGTCGCGGTGGATCAGGCCCTCATGGACCTGGAGGTCGACGGATGGCGGGTGCCGCCCGACGGGAGGCCGCTCGGAGTACTGCGCCCCGTGGTCATCCGCCGCCTGGACCACGGTCCGCTCCTGACCGATGACGGGATCGACGAGCGCGAGGCGCGCTGGAGCCGGACCATGACCGCCGCGATGCGGGCCGCCGTCGTCGACTGCGAGGACGGAATGCGGGCACCCGTACCCGTGGTGGAGGAGCTGCGCCAACTGGCGTACGAGACCGTCCCGGTGCTCTGCCGCTACGGCGAACGGCCCCACCCGGAGACCGCGGCCGGTCTCGGGCGGGTACTCGACGGAGGCTTCGGCGTGGCCCTGTGGCGGCGCCGGGCGGCCGAGCCGACCGCGGTGTGCACGGACTTTCACCGGCGCGCCGCCGACGCGGTCGCCGAGGCCCGCATCGCTGTTCACCTCCCGCAAAAGATCCATGAGTTGAGACAGGGGGTGCATGCGGGCCGTGCGGAGACGTACTGGTCGAACGGTGTCGCCCTGTACTACGAAGATCCGCATCATCCGCTGCCGGGCTCCGGACAGTTCCTTGAGGCGCCGTGAACGGCCGGGCCCTTACGGCGTGTACGCCGGATCGCTACCGTGATGCACGTTCGACTGCTGCCCCTGGCGGACGAGTGACGACGAGGAACGCGTTATGAGTGAACCCATCGAGTGGCTCATCTACCGAGGGGCCGGCGAACCGCACGAGGGCATCGAGCAGCTGCCGCCCCCGCCGCCCTGGCGGGACTTCGGGGGCCGCGGTGCCCCGGCCCCCGACGAGCAGGACGGGGACGGATCCGCCGACCGCCGCCTCGGCGGCTACCGGCATATCGCCGAACTCCACCGGCCGGGCGCCGAAGAGCTCGAAATGATCAATGCCGCGCTCTATCTGCGGCGTCCGCTGCTGGTCACCGGCAGCCCCGGCGCCGGAAAGAGCACGCTGGCCCACTCCGTCGCCCACGAGCTCGGGCTCGGCCGGGTCCTGCGCTGGCCCATCGTCAGCCGCTCGGCGCTCCAGGACGGCCTCTACCACTACGACGCGATCGCCCGGCTCCAGGATGTACAGATCGCCGCACACAGTGCGGCGGCCGGGGCGCCCGGCGCCGAATCGGCACAGAGCGTCGGCAGCTACATCCGGCTCGGGCCGCTCGGCACCGCGCTGCTGCCCTCGGACCGGCCGCGCGTACTGCTCATCGACGAGCTCGACAAGAGCGACATCGATCTGCCGAACGACCTGCTCAATGTGCTGGAGGAGGGCGAGTTCGCCATCCCCGAGCTGGAGCGGATCGCCGACCGGCTGCCCGACGGCGAGGCGGAGGTCCTCGACGACGACGGCAACAAGGTGAAGGTGAGGGGCGGCCGGGTGCAGTGCCGGGCCTTCCCGTTCGTGGTGCTCACCAGCAACGGCGAGCGGGATTTCCCGGCGCCCCTGATGCGCCGCTGCATCCACCTGGAGCTCGGGCGCCCCGACCACCAGCGGCTCGCGACGTTCGTACGCGCCCACCTGGGCGACGAGGCGGCGCGCTCCGGGGACGACCTCATCGCCCACTTCCTGGAACGCTCCCGCAGCGAACTCCTCGCCACCGACCAGCTGTTGAACGCGATCTATCTCACCGATGCCGCCGCCCCGGCCGGCCGCGACCGCCTCGCCGACCTGCTCATCCAGCGACTCGACAGGCCGAGGTGATGCGCTGATGGCCGACGGCAAGGCGCGGCACGGACCGGACGAGGGATGCAGCCCCGACGGTGGTGCGGGTGACACCGTGGAGCCTTGTGGCACCCATGTCCCGGGTGAGGCAACGGACACCGGTCCCGAAGCTCCCGGACCTGTCGGGCCGGTGCCGGTGCCCGGTCGCGAGCCGCAGCAACGGCCGCAGCCGGAATCCGAGCCGTACGCCGGAGGCCTGCTGCCCGCATTCGTCGCCCGGTTACGCGAAGCCGGGCTCGACCCCGACGCCGAGCAGCTCTGCGACGCCCTCTGGCTGGCCCGCTGGACCCGTCACCCCGACGCGCCGGACGACGAGGACGATGCGGCCACGCCGCTGCCGTCCGTCGGCCCCGCCGAGGGCCGCCCGGCCGGGCCGTCGGCCCCGCGGATCGACCGGACGGGACGAACGCCCCGGACCACCCCGCCCGGACGACGA
>NZ_FMDF01000111.1 GCF_900091955.1 Streptomyces sp. Ncost-T10-10d | reverse complement strand
ATCTTAGATGATTGATTCCAAGGGGTCAGTGGTCTGGCGACTCTCTTCATTCCCTAGCTGTACAGCGGCATCGCACGAGTGCCCGCCCGCGCCGTCGAGGATGTCCTCGTACACCCGGACCTTGAAATTGATGACGTCCAGGCACTGCTCGAGCTGCTTCATCTGATCAGCTACCTGATCCTGGTGCCGCCGCAGGAGCTCGATGCGCTCCTGCTCGTTACCGGCGCCCTGCCTGGCGAGTTCGGTGTATCGGCGGATCTCCGGCAGGGGCATACCGGAGGCCCGCAGGATGATGCACAGGTTCAGCCAGTCCACGTCCTGTTCGCTGTAGACGCGTCGGCCGCCGGGCCCACGTGGCACGGGATTGACCAGCAGGCCCTCCTGCTCGTAGAAGCGCAGCGCGTGCACGCTCAATCCCGTGCGCTCGGCGACCTGTCCGATCCTCAATATTCCCTTGCTCCCAGCCATACTGCCGAGGATACGGGCTTGATCTCGAGTCAACTCGAGCTCCTAGAGTGCGGCACACAGTGGACGGACCAGCAAGGGAGCACGACCATGCGTTACCGCATCCTCGGCGGCACCGGCATCGAGGTAAGTACGTACTGCCTCGGGACGATGATGTTCGGCGCGGTCGGGAACACCGACCACGATGACTGCGTCCGCATCATCCACACGGCCCTCGACCAGGGAGTCAACTTCGTGGACACAGCGGACATGTACTCCGCGGGCGAGTCGGAGGAGATCGTCGGAAAGGCGCTCCGGGGTCGCCGCGAGGACGTCGTGCTCGCCACCAAGGTCCACTTCCAGATGGGGAAGGGGCGCAATCGGAGCGGCAACTCGCGGCGCTGGATCGTCCAGGCGGTCGAGGAAAGCCTGAAGAGACTGCAGACCGACTGGATCGACCTGTACCAGGTCCACCGCCCCGATCACTCGACCGACATCGAGGAGACGCTCGCGGTACTGGGTGACCTCGTGCGCGAAGGCGAGATCCGTGCCTTCGGGTGCTCGACCTTCCCGGCCGAGGAGATCGTCGAGGCCCATTACGTCGCCGAAGGGCGTGGGTTGTCGCGTTTCAGAACTGAGCAGCCGCCTTACTCGATCCTGGCCCGTGGCATCGAATCCTCGGTGCTGCCCGTTTGCCGGCGCTACGGGATGGGCGTGCTGACCTGGAGTCCGCTCGCTTCCGGGTTTCTGACCGGCAGGTACCTCCAGGGCCGACCCGTCGATCTTTCCACCGGCCGGGCAAAGCTCACCCCCGCCCGCTTCGACCCCGCCATCCCCGAGAACGCGGCCAAGCTTGCCGCCGTCGAGCAGCTCACCGAACTCGCCGCCACGATCGGATACACCCTGCCCGAGCTCGCGATTGCCTTCCCCGTCGCTCACCCGGCCGTCACCTCGGTGATCATCGGGCCGCGCACCGGGGAGCAACTGGAGCACCTTCTCAAGGGTGCCTCACTCGTGCTCGACGACACCGCACTCGACAGGATCGACGAGATCGTGCCGCCTGGGATCGATCTCTACCAGCCGGACGGTGCCTGGCGGCCGCCCGTACTCGACGACGCCCCGGGCCGCCGACGATCGCAGGCAGACCGCGCCGCCGCATAGATGGCTGGATGACCTGTTCCACGGGGTGATGCGCGGCGGTGGGTGAGGGCACCCGTGATCACGGTGTGACGAACAACGTGGACATCCTGGTGGCAGGGCTCTACGTCGATATCGAGTAGGTGGATGTCGGCCAGTAGCCCAGTGCTGACGCGGAAGACGCGCGTGGAGCCCGGCGGCTGTTACGCCCCGGTGCGGTATGCCTCCAGGTGGTCGGCCAGTTCTGTGGGGTGGCCGAGCATGGGGCAGTGGTCGCCGGGCAGTTCGTCGGGTGAAATGCCCAGGCGTTCCCGCACGATCCGGCGCATGTACTCGGCAGGGAAGAAGCGGTCGTCCCGGGACAGCAGGAACTTCGTGGGCACATCCGGCCACGCGGGCAGCGGCCATGGCTTCATGAACGGGGTGGCCGACTGCGTGCGCGTGCGCTTTGCGGCTTCGGCGGCCAGTACTGGCGGGGTGTCGTGGTGGAACAGGGCGGTGTCGTTGCCGGGGTCCCTGCCGTCGCGTTCGTCTTGTTCGCGCCTGGCTTGCTCGTAGCCGGTGTTGGCCCACCACTGGCCCGGTGTCTCACCCGGTGCCGGGATCTGCGCCTGGAGCATCACCAGCAGGTCCACCGGCACGCGGTCGCACACCAGCGGGGCGGTGAACCCGCCGAAGGAATGGGCCACCAGGATCAGGTCGACGCGATCACCGATGGCGTCGACCACAGTGTCGGCATACTCGGCCAGCCCGGCCGAGTCGTCGTCGCACGGCAGGTCCACCGCCACCACCTCATGGCCCCGCCGACACAGCTCGGCCTCCAGCAGATGCCAGTACCACGGGCCGGACGCAGCACCGGGAATCAACACATACGTAGCCACCGTCAGCGAGCCCCTCAGTAGCGGACACTGTGCCTCGACACCGTCGCTCGTCCCACCGAGGAACGGCGACGAACGTCCCACCAGTGGGCCGCAGTTGTCCCCGGCACTCGGAAGGACTTGGTCCACGCAGTGATGAGGCGAGAGCATCCGTGATCATTGTGTGACGAACAATCTGGACACCCTCGCGACCGCACTCTATGTGAAGAACGACGCGAAGCGAACCTGCAGACTTCCTTCGCTCATGGGAGGAGGGAGTCCAACACCGTTGTGTGAAGACAGAGTTGCACTCCCTCGCAGCCGAACTTTACGTCAAGACCGTTGATCCGCTGAAGGATTCGCCACAGCTCGCCCGTGGCATCCTGCCGTGGGTATCACGCCGCAGCGCAGCGATGCGGAGCCGGTGACCTTGGCGAACCTGCACGCAGAGCGAGACAATCGCTACTACTGCAAGGCTGTTCGGCCTGTTCTCCGGCCCCAGTAGTCGCCTCCTGGCCCACAAGACGGCCGTCTCGCGCAGCGCAGGGCGGAATCAAATCACCGCAACCATGGTTTTGCCTCTACAGCTACTTACGTGATTCAAGCGAACTGCCGTCCGTCTGATGTTCGATGATGGGCGCTCAGCTCACCGAGCTCACCGAGCTGCGCACCGAGATCTCGGGGTCGGGCGCCGGCGGTTCCGGCCGCGGCGGTCGGAACCACTCGGGAGGGGAACGCCATCGATCAGCGGCTCGTGGTGGGCGGCGCGGTTGCGCAGGGAGCGGACATGGCTGGCAGCGGTGAACACCGTGATCCGCTTGCCGCCGCTATTTGGGAACGTCTTGCGCAGGGCCTTGCGCCACAGGTGGAGTCGTAGTCGACGTTCTTGCGGTAGGGGCCGGCCGCCCGCTCCGTAGCTCACGCTCAATCGAGCCCAGGGCCCAGCCTGGATCCGCGCTGTTCAACGACCGCACCCCCGGTGTCACGCGGTGGCCCGCTCCGGTACTTCGAGGCATGCGGCGACCCGGCGGGCCATCGCGCCTATCGCTGGACGACCCCTTCTGTTTGCGAAATCGGAGCACTCAGGTATCGGACTACCGGTCCCAAGAAGCGATTTGGTGGATGTTGGTTGGATCAGACACTGGTTAGCGGGTTATGTCGTTAATTCGTAACGGCGCTGGGCGAGGGGCAACGTGCAGGGCGGCCGGCTCATCTGGATAGTCAGCGAAGCGCACCGGGCGCCTTCGCGAAGGGGTGGGTCTCACCAGGTGGGGGATCCGCGGGAGGGAAGTCCATGACCAGGACGAAGAAGACCGGGGTAAGGACGCGGTGCGGCCGTGTGGCTGTGATCGGTGCGCTGGGTCTGGCCTCAGTGACTCTGGCAGCCGGGCCGGCGTTAGCCAAGGGCGGCGTGGACATCACGGCGCCGCGCACGGCGTATGTCGGCAAGACCATCACGGTCAAGGCGCACGGCGGCGATGACAGCGCCGGCTACCTGCATCAGCTGTGCCTGGAGGAGAAGGGCTTCGGCGAAGGGTGGCACCAGGAGAATTGCAGCGCCGCGGTCGAGGGCGACGCGCGGGTCACTGCACACGGCACGTCCGCACGCCGCGGCAACCTGGAGTTCCGTGCGGTGCTGTACGGCCTGACCAGCCCGCATGACCAGAATGCCGTGCGCTTGCAAGCCTCTGACGTGGTGACGGTGCACGTCCGCTGAACCGGCGGCGCGGCCGTGGGCAGCCGGCACGATCACTGCCCACGACCGTGCACCGAATCGCTTCTCGGGAGAGCGCCCCGGCATCGTGCAGCGTGGTCACGAGGGCGCAGCCGACCGCCTCCGGGGCGAAGAGCAGGGAGCCGTCCGGGTTCGCGCTCAGCTCGGCGAGGCAGCCTGCGGTCGATGAAGCGCCGGACGACCGTTGTCAGCGCTTCGTGCGACGCCTGGCCTGCCCGCCAGCGGTCCCGCCTCGAAGCCGATGCCGCGATCGGACAGCAAGGCTTACCGCCTGCACAAAGGCGATGGACGTGACCGATCAGCGCCGGCGGCCGAACGGCCACCAGCCCCGACGCGTGCGGCGGCGGGGCTGGGCGGTCCGCCGTGGCGGTGCCGAGGGCCGCGGCGGCAGGGGCGGGTGTACCGGGGGTGCGGGCTCAAGGGGTGCCGCACTCGGGACGGCCGAACCGGGCGGGGACGTCAGCATCGTCGGGTCGGGGGAGGCCGCAGTCGCTGGCGGCTCCGTCGTCGGCGGTGAAGCGATCGGTGGCGGCCCGGCGGACTCAGGCGGCTGGCTGGGGTGTGGCCTGGAGGAGAGACCGGCAGCCCGTCCGGGTACGGGCTTGCGTGTGGCTGCCGCCGCGCGGGCCTGGCCGAGTGCGCACTGGTCGAGGGAGAGCGGCGGGCAGGTGGGCGGGCTGCTTCGGCCGGTGGCCTCGTCGTAGGTCCAGTGAGCGGGCTGACCAGTGTTCTTCGGCGAACATCTCAAGCTCGGGCCTGCCCCTGGAGGGTGTCCAGATCTTCCAGGCGCCGACGGCCAGGACAAAGGTTCCGACCGCGAGCGGGCTGAGGATGCTGGCGTGTTCGGACCGGATGCGTACGGTGAAACCGTGCCCGTCAGCGAGCCGGAGGGCCGGACATTGCTGTCCTGCTCGACAGCGGCAACACGGCCGTAGACGGCTACCGGGTGCCTGGGCCTCGGGCCGCTGGCCGGGCGCGCGCAGAGCCGGGCCTGATCGCCGGACGTGGGGCCGTGGCAGAACTCGCCCCAGCCCACCGCCTTGGTCTCTCCGGGGCGGCGCACCTTGAACTGGTTGATCACGTCGGCGTCGTAGTTGTGCTTCTGCAGGAAACGGGCGATGACAGGCCACGCCCTGAGAGCCGTGCCGCGACCCCGCGCGGCCGGATTCGTGATTCCCACCGCATACCCCCAACTGCGTCTCGACGCCGCCGCCCTCGATCACAACATCCGCGTCATGGCCGACTGGTGCAAGACCCATGACGTCGCGCTTGCTCCCCACGTCAAGACGACGATGTCCGCTCCCGTCATCGAACGACAGATCGCGGCCGGCGCCGTCGGCGTCACCGTTGCCACGGTCGACCAGGTCGCGACCGCGCTCGGCTGGGGACACAACACCGTCCTCATCGCGAACCAGATCGTCGATCCATTCGGACTGGCGCGAGTTCGGGCCTGGCTCGCCGCCGACCGGGAACGGGAGATCCGGTGCTTCGTCGACTCCGCGGCCGGGATCGCCGCAGCGAATCAGGTGTTCGGCGCGCACGGCCCCGCACTTGAGGTGCTTCTGGACATCGGCACCCCGGGTGGCCGCACCGGTATCCGCGACCCGAAGCAGGCCCGCCGTGCACCGGACCTCGTCCGAGCGGCTCCCGGACTCCGGCTCGTTGGAGTCGCCGGGGACGAAGGCGTCGCCCCGAACACAAGGATCGACGAAACGATTGCGGCCGTGGACGAACACTGCCGCCGGGTCCGCGACGTCTACCTCGACGTCGCCGGACCCTTTGAGACCGATCGCCCCGTGTACTCGATGGGTGGATCGGCCTTTCCTGATCGTGTCGTCGACTTCCTTCCGACGGACGACGACGTTCCAGGCACAATCCGGTTGCTCAGGTCCGGGTGCTACGTCGCGCACGATCACGGCGTCTACGCCCGCGTGAGCCCGATTCCCGGCCTCGTCCCAGCTCTGGCCGTGCGCGCGGTCGTCGTCTCCGCCGTCGAGGACGGTACTGCCGTGGTCGGAGCCGGGAAGCGCGACCTTCCCTACGACACCGAGGCGCCAATCCTTCTGTCCGCCAGCACTGCGGCCGGACAGGACAAGTTCGATGTCCGCGGACGTGTGCGCTCGCTGTACGACCACCACACCGTGCTCTCCGACGCGTGGAATCTTGAGGTGACGGATGTCGTCGAGTTCGGGATCTCGCACCCGTGCTCCGCGTTTGACCGGTGGCCCGAGTATCTCATCACCAACGACCACGGTGATGTGATCGACGTCTGACACACCGACTTCCGCCGATCGTCGATCGACACAGCACTCTGCGAGCCTGCGAGACGTCCGTTCATGCGACCCATCCCGGACTGCGGCCATCGTTGCGGGTGGTCACGAATGGTGCCCGTTGGGGACGCGGAGGGCGAGGACTGCGATGTCGTCGTGTCCGTCACCTGGGTGCTGTTCGGCAAGCGTCTCACACAGTTGTGCGGGGTACTGGTCGGCATGTGCGGTGGCGATGTCGGCGAGGGTGCGCAGGCCGTCGGTCAGGGAGCGCTGGTGGTGTTCGACCAGTCCGTCGGTGTAAAGAACGATGGTGGATCCAGGGGGAAGGTCTTGGGAGTGGTCGTGGCGGGGAAGGCGGAGGTCAACGCCGAGGGGTAGGCCGGGGTCGCGGTCGAGGTACTGTGCCGGGCGACCGGGTGCCAGAAGCAGCGGTGGAGGGTGCCCGGCGTTGCTCCACTGCAGAACCCAGGCGTTGTGGTGGCGATATACGCGTCCTACGAGTGCGGTCGTCACCAGGTAGCGGGGGATGGCGTGCAGGGTCAGGTCGAGCTGGGTCAGGACACGGCTGGGGCGGTGGAGCCGGGTGTGGAGCAGGGCGCGGAGCATGCTGCGGGTTTGGGACATGGACGCGGCGGCGGCCATGTCGTGCCCGCAGACGTCACCGATGGCCAGGTAGCAGGTGTCGTCGGCAGTGACGAGCGCGTCGTACCAGTCTCCGCCGAGCTGGTTGGGCTCGGACGCCGGCCGGTAGACCGCGGCGGTTCGGAACGGCGGCCTGTCCGACACCTCCGGCAGCAGCAATCTTTGGAACTCCTCGGAGTCGGAGCGGACGTGCTCGTACTGGCGGGCGTTCTCGATGGCCACGGCCGCTGCTCCTGCCAGAGCCACGATGATGTCCTCGTCGCGGGAGTCGAAAGGAAGGCCATCGTCCCTGTCCGCAAGATAGAGGTTTCCGTAGATGCGGCCTTGCACGGTGATGGCCACGCCCAGCAGCGTCTTCATCTGCGGGTGGCCGCGCGGGAAGCCGGCCGAGGCCCGGTGGTGCGGGATGTCACCGACTCGCAGGGGATTGGGGTGTTCGATCAGGTAGCCGAGCAGTCCGCGGCCCTGCGGGAGATCCACCCCCGCCAAGTCTGCGCGTTCCTGCTCGGTAAGGCCTTCGGGGATGAACATCGACAGCCTGCCGCCGTCCTCGCTCAGCACGCCGATCGCGCCGTAGTGGGCGCCGACCAGGTCCATCGCGCTGGTCACGATCCGCCGCAACACCCGACCCAGATCCAGATCACGGCTGACCGACAACATTGCCGCCAGCAGCGTCTGCAATTTCTGTTGCGCCTGACTCAGATCTTTTAGCTGCTCGGCGATCCGAAGCAGGTCGCCGTGCAGCGGCACCGGCGGCAGCTCGGTACTGGCATGGTCATGCTCTTCTTCACCATCCACAGCAGCAGGGTCCTTCGTCGGGTCTGAACAAAAGGTGGGTATCAGTGCGACCGGTGCACAGCTAGCCTAAATGTTCTCTATGAGTTATTTTCTTCTATTTCGCTCCTTCAAGCCGTTAAGGACGCTTCGCCCGTCGTAGAGAGCAAGCCCCGCGTCCCCATCCGAGGTCGCTCGGAGGAGTTCGCCGCCCAGGCCCAGCGCGAGCATGCGTCCTACGCGGACTTTCTGGCCGAGCTGCTGGAGAGCGAGCGCGAGGACCGGGACGAGCGGCGCGAGTTCCGCAGGGTCAAGAAGGCGAACTTCCCCCGGAGCAAGCGGATCGAGGACTTCGACTTCTCCGAGAACCCCAATGTCCCGCTCGAGGTCATCAGCACCAGCCCGCCTGGGCCCAGGTCGGCAACCCGCTCCGAACGCGAGGAAACGGCACGCGATCGCGATCGCCTCGAACAGGCCGTTCACCGAGTGGGACCAGACCTTCACCGACAAGCGACTCTGCCAGGAGGGCGGCGGATTCGGCGGACAGGTCCGGGCTGGCGTGGAGTGGCAACAGCCGGAACAGGCGAGCGTGGTCGTCGCTGAGGTGCTGGTAGGACAGGTCGAAGGCGGCGCGCAGCGCGCGGTCCTTGCGGCGTAACCGGTCCAGCCGGGCGGGTCTGCGTCGACCATGCTGCTCATCCCCCGCTCGGAGGGCTGACCGAGGTCGGGGTCGGCCGGTGGCGGGGGCGGGGTGATACAGGAGATCCCGAAGATGTCCCGGCCCTGCAGTGCTGGCCCATGGAAGGTGCCGCCGCTGATCGTGTTGTGGACCTCGCTGTCGCCAGTACGTACCAGCGCCCCGCACTGCCCTCTCCACCTACGCGCCGACCGGTAGCACACACGCTACGAGAAGATTCGCCGCCACCGCAGGGCAAGCCCGAACCACCGTCCACCGCGCAGGTCACAAACTGCGGGTCCGGCACGCCTTGCGCCGCATGAACCAGCCGCGTATCTGCGACAACGGACCGGCCGGGGGAGTAGCGCACGATCTGACACGCGTGTTCCTCAACCTCCCCGTCGGATTCCGTGACGCGGTTGACCTCTCGCAGTGAAGATTGAGCGATTCTCAGTGAAGGTCGAGTGACTGAGGTTTCTCAACGAAATGATCTCGTGAGGTGACTCGGCCCAGGGGATCCCGCGAGCCGCGATGAGTCCTGCGGCGTCCGGCGGTCGTACTGTCGAACCCGTTACCGAGGCGGACTTCTGATGCGCAGCGTGACCTATTCGATGAACGTCTCACTTGACGGCTACATCGTGGGGCCGGACGGCGACTTCGACTGGACGCCGCCCGGCGAGGATGTCTTTCGCTCCTGGATCGACGAGATTCGGCAGGTCGGCGTCCACCTGTTGGGACGACGGCTGTACGAGACGATGCTGTACTGGGAGACCGCCGACCAGGATCCATCGCTCGACGACGCCATGCTCGAGTGGGCCGCGCTCTGGAAGCCGCTCCCGAAGGTGATGTTCTCCAGCACGCTGTCGGCGGTGCAGGGCACTGCCCGCCTGGCCTCCGGCGGCCTGGCGGAGGAGATCGAGCGGTTGCGAGCCGAGCCAGGGGAGGGCGACATTGCGATCGGCGGCGCGACTCTCGCTGGCGAGGCGGCCGCGTTGGGCCTGATCGACGAGTACCGGGCCAGGGTCTACCCGGTACTGGTTGGCGGTGGCTTCCCGTTCTTTCCCCAGCGCGAGCGCCGGGTGGATCTCGAACTCGTCGAGACCCGCACCTTCAACTCCAGAGTCGTCTACCTCCGCTACTGCGTGGTGCGTTAGCCGACTCGTCCGCCGAGCCCTGGGAAGGCGTCACCGAGGTCTGCTTCGCGGTCGGCTGCGCGTCGCTGGGCACGTTCACCACCCGCTTCACCGAGCTGGTCGGCATGCCGCCCGGGGCCTTCCGGCGCCAGGCGGCGGATGCGGCGGCCGACCATGCCGATGTTGCGGGTACGGCCCGCGAGGCCGGGTCGGCGATCAAGGTGGAGGGGATGCCGGCGTGCGTGGCGAAGCAAGTCTCAGACCGGTCAGGAATCGAGAAGCCCCGGCGGCCGCACAGCCCCTAGCGTGATGGTCATGGCAACCACCGCTTCCACCGCAGCCAACACGTCCCTCGCATCCGTCACCCTTGAGGTGGCCGCCCCCGAGGCCGCCCGCCGCTTCTACAGCGCCTTCGGCGTGGTCACGTACATACGCCTGCGGGCGTCCGAGGCGCACTCCACCGGATTCCGCGGCTTCACCCTGGCGCTCACAGTGTCCGGGCCGGCCACCGTCGACAGCTTCGTCGGCGCCGCCGTGGACGCCGGCGCCACGGTGCTGAAGCCCGCCGCGAAGTCGCTGTGGGGCTACGGTGGCGTCGTCCAGGCCCCGGACGGGACGATCTGGAAGATCGCTACCTCGGCGAAGAAGGACACCGGCCCCGCCACCCGCGAGATCGACGAGGTCGTCCTGCTGCTCGGCGTGGAGGACGTCAAGGCCACCAAGCAGTTCTACGTCGGCCGGGGCCTGACCGTGGCCAAGAGCTTCGGTGGCAAGTACACCGAGTTCGCCCCTGGTCAGTCCAGCCCCGTCAAGCTGGCGCTGTACAAGCGCCGTGCCCTTGCCAAGGACCTCGGCGTCCCCGCCGACGGCACCGGCTCGCATCGCATCGTCCTCGGCAGCACCGCCGACACCTTCACCGACCCGGACGGGTTCGCCTGGGAGGCTGCCGCGTCGCTCGCCCCCACGTCGTCCTGACTCCCGGCCCCGCGCGCCCGCCCAGCCTGACCCTGTACGAGAGGAAACCTGCCATGCCGTCCACAAAGTCGCTCGCCGAGGACTCCGGCACGACCACCGAGAAGTACAACGGATTCACCGCCGAGGAGCGGGCCGCGATGAAGGAGCACGCACGCGAGGAGAAGAAGGCGGCGGCGCGGCGCGGTTCGTCCCGGGCGGAGAAGGAGGCGGCGGCGGAGCGGGACGTGCTCGCGAAGATCGCCGAGATGCCGGAGGCGGACCGCGTCCTTGCCGAGCGGATCCACGAGATCATCAAGACCGCCGCTCCGGACCTCGCGCCCAAGCTCTGGTACGGGATGCCCGCGTACGCCAGAGACGGCAAGGTCGTCTGCCACTTCCAGAGCGCGGAGAAGTTCAAGTCGAGGTATGCCACGCTCGGCTTCAGCGACCAGGCGGCTCTCGACGATGGCGCCATGTGGTCGACCGCCTACGCCGTGAGGGAGCTGACCACGGCCGACGAAGAGCGCATCAGCGCGCTTGTCAAGAAGGCGGTGGGCTGAGGCCGGCCGGGGCAGAACCGGCGGCGAAAGCGACCGAGCCGTGGAAGATGTTCACACGCGTGGCACGACGCGTCGGCACGGCCCGGCTGGTTCCGCAGGAAGGCGAGCCGGAACGCGTCGGTTCTGCCCTCCACCGACGCGCTCAGCCCGGCAATGCTGAGGCGGACTCGGGGAGCGTGACCGAGGCACACTGACCGAAAGCCCCAGGTCGAGCCGCTTGTCCACGTCGAGCTGGAATGTTCCGTACGGGTTGGTGTTCGACCAGAACAGCGCGGTCAGCCCGCGCCGGTCCTCGTCGTTCAGCTTCTTCGCCCATGCCGGTTCGGCAAGCACCTGCTGGAGCAGCGGGGTGTTGATGTGCACGAGACTGCTCTGGAGCAGGTGCAGCGCGAGTATCGAGGTCTCGGCGTGCTCCTTGTCCGGGCCGGTCAGCGCGCCGTCCTTGCCGTAGCCTCGTGGCCCGCCGCCTCACCAGTGAATCCACCCCAACCCGGCGCGGCACATAGACCACCACCAACAGAACAACACTGGATGAAAGAGCGGGACGAAACGACCTCTCACCGTGATCGGCACCTACTCCTTCACCGCGCCCGATCTCTGCCCGACCGGCGTCCGCGAACTCCGTGTTCGCGGTCAACTCGCCGGGCCGGCCTCGGCGGCCTGCTCCGGCAGGGCGCGTGCGGAGTCCGCGTAACGCATGGCGGTATTCTCGTCGAGCCCGAAGACCTCGGCGAGGTGAAGCCGGTCGGGACCTTGGATCGCGGCTTCTTCGAGCTGCCGGTCGACGCGGAGCCGCTCCAGCGGTGCGGTCTGCCGCGCATCGCGGCGCTGATCCAGTGGTTGCCGGTCCGGGTGGTCACAGCCCGGCAGGGCACCCGAAGGAGTCAGACCGAGTCGGCGACCGCCTCGGTCGTCCACCGTCTTCGACGGCTGCGGCCCGGCTACCTCGACAGTCTGAGGCACGGTCACGTTCTCACTGGTCATCGGTGCATCTTCCTTGATCGGGAGTTACACCGAACGATTTACATACCCCCGCCTGACCATCGGCGGCCATCCCCGCCTGCTCGATGAGCTCATCGAGCAGATCATCAACGCCTGCCTCCGCTACCGCCATCGACGATTGCCCCACACGATCAATCAGCACCAGATCGTCTTGGAACGCACCGCCCAGTCCGATATCCCCGTCAGTCCGTCGTGGCTCGGCGCCCAATTCCGCGAAGTTGGCGTCACCCTTAACCGGATACGCCAGGGCCGGCAGTTGGAAGAGGCCCTCACCTGCGGACCTGACGCCCTCCACCTGGCTGTCGTCTTCGGCATAGCGAGCGCGCCGCGATGCGCCGCACCGACGCCGCCAGAGCGTTCCTCGAAACACCGCTTGAGCAGTAGTCCAAGCGCCGGGCGCCCTCACGCGGCTCTGGCGTAGACGACTGTTGTCGGCGCCGAGGCCGACGACCGCTCGATGGCGCCGTGGATCCGCGCTGGCGAGCACGAGTTCAAGCGGGCGGCGTGACCGAAGTCCACACGCCGAACCACTGCTCGGCGCCGTAGTCCTCGTACCGTTCCACCTCGGTGAACCCCAGCTTTGCCGCCAGGCGCATCGAGCGGTCGTTGGCGGTCTGGGTGCGGAGCACCACCGGCTCGCCGGGCAGCGCGTCGGCGAACCAGGCGAGTGCGGCTGCGCACGCCTCGGCGGCGTACCCGAATCCCCACGCCCGCGGCAGGAACAGGTAGCCGAGCTCGGTCTTCCCGACGTCCGGACGGACGTGCCCCGGACGCTCTGCGTGCGGATCGAGCATGATCGTGCCGATCACCGCCCCGTCGAGATCGATCACGAAAAAGCCGGGGCGCCGCCCGGGCACCTCGGGCACGGTGCGTTCGAGCTCGGCACGCGGTCGAGGGCCACCGAGGTAAGTGCCCACCTCTGGTGAGGCGTTCAGCTCGATGACTACTGCGCGGTCCCGGGCTTCGGACTCGCGGAGTACGAGCCGCTCGGTCTTGATCGGGACAGGTGGCCAGGCGAGGGCTCTGGGGTCGGTCATGCCGGCCAACCTAGCCAGCAGGCCCAGAAGCGATCAAGACTCGCCGACCGAGCAACCCACCGGCCCGGGGCCTCAGCCTCACCAACCGGGCCGGGCCCGACAAGCCATACATCCTCCTCACCGATTGGCCTCCACTCCCTGCCCTGCCCTGCGCTCACGCGCTCGAACCCACTTCCCCGACCGCCGAAATCCCGACCGCACACCCGCAAGTTCACCGCGCTGCGCCTTCAGGAGTCACGAACTTGCGGCGGAGTGGGGTCCAGCCAAGGTGAGCCCAAAAGGGGCAGTGGGATGATTTTGGTGAATCAGCAGCGCAGCTCGGCGTCCTCGCCCGGGTCGTGCCCGTCTTCCTGGCCGCCCTGATCGGTCCAGGTGCCGAACGGGCCGGGCAGGCCGGGCTCGTCGGCGCCGAGTTGGAGGGCGCCGCCCTTCGTCCGGTGCGGCCCGGGGATCACCGGGTACCTCCGTCGAGCTGGGCAGGGACGCGGCCGGCCCGCAGCTCCTGCAGGTCGGGATTGTGGTTGTAGAGGGTGCCGGGGCCGACGCCGAGCAGCTTGGCGATCGAGGTGATCGAGTGCTCGGGGTTGGGCAGCATGTCGCCAGCCCGGATGATGTCCGCGTTGACGACGGTGGGTCGTCCGCCGACCTTGCCGCGGGCGCGGGCGGCGGCCAGGCCCTCGCGGGTGCCGGAGACGATCAGCTCGCGGATGAACTCGGCCAGGGCGGCGAAGACGTGGAACACCAGGCGCCCGCCGGGGGTGGTGGTGTCGAGCCGCTCGTGGAGCGAGGTGAAGCCGATCTCTCGCTTGCGCAGTTCGCCGACCATGGTGATCAGGTCCTGCAGCGAGCGGCCTCAGCGGTCGAGAGCGGGCACCACCAGGGTGTCGCCGGCGGCGAGGAAGGCGTGGCACGCCGTCAGCTCGAGCCGGGCGTCGTCGCTCCTGGACTTCTTGTCTGCGAAGAACCGGCGGCAGCCGACCGCGTTGAGGGCGTCGAGCTGGCGGTCGAGCTTCTGTCCGCCGGTGGACACCCGTGCGTATCCGACGCGGATCTCCGTGCGGACGGTGGGTTCGGCGACCAGTAGTTCGAACCGGGCGTCTTCAAGTGGCGTGCTCACGCCTGGAATCCTGTCGGAAAGCGATGGCCGGGGGTTGTTGAACCACCCCGGTTTTTGAAAGAGTTTTTGAAGGCTCTGAGGGCCTCTCGGTGGCCCACCCGGCGGTCTTCAACAAACGTTGGTTTATTGAAAGATCTTGATCGTTGGGCGTGCGACGGCGGACCTCCGGCACGGGACATCACGAGCCGGTGGCACGGGTGAAGCGGGCAGCCCACTCCCGGACGAAGTCGACGAACTCGGGAGGGCCGAGCACCTCGAACTCCGCACCCACATTGCCCAGTGCCTGAGTCGGCCAGTCCAGGGTCTGCGAGGTCATCCGTACTCGGCACCGCTGCTCGTCGACCTCCTCGACCGCAGCCCACGGGCCAACGCGCGCGCGAACAGCCGCTGCGGGGGCGTGCACAAGCGCTTCGACGGTGTGCGGAACGGGGACGCCGCCGCTCCCCGCACGGACGAAGGCCGAGGCGTCGTCGGCCGGTAGCTCGCGCGGGCGAAACCGCTCTCCGGTCCCGCTCGGATCGTCGAGACGGTCGAGGCGGAAGCTGCGCCAGTCCTGCCGGGTCAGGTCGTAGGCGACCAGGTACCAGCGGTACCCGAGCGAGACCAGCCCGTGGGGCTCGACATGGCGGGCGCTGCGCTCGCCACCGCGGGCGGTGTAGGAGAAGCGAAGTCGCTCCTCGTCCCGGCATGCCTGCGCGATGGCGTTCAGCACACCGGCCTCGACGGTCTTCACACCGCCCTCGGCCGAGGGCACGGTCACCACCCGCAGGGCGTCGACCCGCCGGCGCAGTCGCGCCGGCATGACCTGCACGACCTTGGTGAACGCGCGGATCGAGGACTCCTCGATTCCGGTAACCGCGCCTTGGGCGGCCGCACGCAACCCAATGGCGAGCGCGACCGCCTCCTCGTCGTCGAGCACCAACGGCGGCAGGGCGGCGCCTGCCGTGAGCTGGTAGCCGCCATCGACGCCGCGACTGGCCTCGACCGGGTAGCCCAACTCGCGCAGCCGGTCGATGTCGCGCCGCAGGGTACGCGCAGAAACCCCGAGCCTGTCGGCCAGCTCGCCGCCCGGCCAGTGCCGGTGGGTCTGGAGCAGGGACAGCAGCCGCAGAGTCCGTGAGCTTGTGTTCGCCATGCCCTCCAGGATGGTGCCAATTGAGGTCGGAAAGTGACCGCTATGGCTCATAGCGTGGGTCTCACGAGAACGGCACGGGCCCAGGCCGGGTGCGCAGACTGATCGAAACGAGGAGAACCATGACCGACAGCACGATGTCGACGACCCCCGACACGATGTGGGAGGTGCGACTGGCCCAACACTTGAAGGGAGACCTCGGAACCGACACCTTTGACCTCGTGCAGGTGCCGACGCCCGAACCGGCCACGGGAGAGGTACTGGTCCGCACGGACTACCTGGGTCTGTCAGTGGCGTACCTGGAGATGCTGCGGGCTGACTCCCGTCTGCCGATCCCGCCGTGGGAGGTCGGCCAGCGCATCGGCGGGGGCACGGTGGGCACGGTCGTGCGGTCCATCAGTGTGGACCTGGCCGTCGGCGACCAGGTATGCACCATGGCCGGCTGGTGCGAGTACTCGGCCGGGCCTGCCGACCAGTACCTCAAACTGGACCCCGACCTGTTCCCAAGTCCGGTGCACTACCTCAGCCAGGGGCCCACCGCCTACTACGGGATGTCCGAGATCGCCAAGGCCGGTGCCGGCGATGTCGTCTTCGTCTCCGGCGCGGCGGGCGGCGTCGGGTCGCTGGCCGGACAGATCGCCAAGTGCCGGGGCGCCGCGAAGGTGATCGGTAGCGCGGGTAGCCAGGCGAAGATCGACTACTTGGTTGACGAGCTCGGCTTCGACGCGGCGTTCGACTACCACGACGGCCCCGTCCTCGATCATCTGCGGGACCTGGCGCCCGAGGGCATAACCGTGTTCTTCGACAACGTCGGCGGAGAGCAGTTCGACGCGGCGGTCGAGGCGGCGGCGCCGGGGGCCCGCTTCGTGCTGTGCGGCGCGCTGGCCACTCAGATCGGCGACCACGAGGACCGGTTCCCCGAGCCGGATCTCGCTGCGGCGGCCGCCAAGGGGATCGAGGTTCTGCCGTTCTCCACGTATCACACCCCGGAGCAGGTCGCGGCGTGGACCGAGCGCTTGAGTACGTGGTTGAGCGAGGACCGCTTCGTGTTCCCCCACACGATCGTGGAAGGCGGCCTCTCGGCGGCTCCCCAGGCGCTCGTCTCCCTGCTGAAGGGCAGCTACAAGGGCAACGTCTCCGTCAGGGTCGCCGACTGAGGATCGAAGCGCGTCGCCCGTCACACACGGACCGGCGACGTGCTCCCGGTGACGTCCCTACCATCCAAGGAGAACCGGCACCACATGACCGACGCCTCCGTGCTGTCCACCCGCACCCTGAACCGGACACTGCTCCAGCGACAGTTTCTGGCCGCCCGAACCTCTCGCCCGGTACTTGACGTTGTCGAACACCTGGTCGCTCTGCAGGGGCAGGAGCCCAACTGGCCTTACGTGGGGCTGTGGACCCGGTTGGCCGACTTCCGACATGACGACCTGATGGCACTGCTCCGCGACGGGCGCGTGGTGCGCTCCACAGCCCTACGCAGCACTCAGCACCTGACCAGCAGCAACGACTTCCGCTGGCTGCGGCCCGTCGTCCAGCCCGTCCTGGACCGCACCGCCCGGGCGCAGTACTTTGCCGCGCAGACAGCCGGGTTGGACATCGCCGAGCTCACCGACGCCGGGCGGGAGCTGATGGCTGGCCACACCCTGCCTCGGCGGAAGCTCGCCCTGTCGCTCGCCGAGCGCTTCCCTGGCCGCGACGGCCGCGTGCTCGCGGGGGCGGTGGAGCTGCGGGTACCGATGGTGCACGCCCCGGCCACCGGCGCCTGGGGCGCCTGGGGCAACCGACCCAACATCGCCATCAGCCTCGCGGAGCACTGGATCGGCCGACCGATGGCAGCGCCACGAGTCGAGACGATGATCCGCCGCTACCTGGCGGCGTTCGGCCCGGCTGGCGTCATGGACATCCAGACATGGTCGGGGCTGACCCGCCTGCGTGAGGTTCTCGACGGGCTGCGGTCACAGCTGCGCGTCTTCCACGACGAGCGGGGCACTGAGCTCTTCGACCTGCCCGACGCGCCGCGCGCCGACCCGGACCTGCCCGTCCCCGTGCGATTTCTGCCCGCCTTCGACAACCTCCTCCTCGGGCACACGGACCGCGCGCGAGTGATCAGCGAGGCAGACCGCAAGCTGGTGATGCCCGGTCAGGCCATGGTGCGGCCCACCTTCCTCGTGGACGGCTTCGTCCACGGCACATGGTCGGTGAAGGGCTCCGTACTGCTCATCTCCCCCTTCCGGCCGCTGTCGCAGGCGGGCACACAGGCAGTACTGGACGAGGCCGAGCGACTTCTCGAGTTCGTCGCACCTGATGCGACCAAGCGAGGGGTCACGTTTACCTGAGAACGACGGGACGTTTCCCCCATGCGGCGGCCGTGTCGTCCTCGCCGAGCACCAGGCACGGGACCCTCACCGCATCCGGACCACGGTGAGGGTCTGACGCCTCCCCGGCCCGGCCAGTACCTCCACGACAAGGTCGCTCTCCACCCGTGTGTACGTCTCACCGTGCGCCCGCCGTTCCCCCAGCACCGTCCCGTCGCCCAGGGCCGCACCGATTCGCGCAGCAAGGACCAGATCCAGCCGAGCCGACAGCCGAACCGACCCTCCCTCGTCCCCCACCACCAGAGCCAGGTGGTGCGGACGCCGGCGTGGTCCCGTGAAGCCCACCACCAAGGGGTTCTCGGTGGCGGCGCGTTTCACTGGTGGAGTGTCGGTATTCGAGAGTTGCAGTATTCGCCCGCAGGGTGGCTAGGACGTCGTCAGCCGGCTCCCGCGAGGCGGCTTCATCTGGCACCGGTTGGTGAAGATCAGAAACACGACCACTCCCTCTGGGGAATGGGGCCTTCACAGCTGTCCACGCTGCCCTCGGCCCACTCCCGTGCGACAAGGACCGGGTGTGTGCGGGAGTAGTCACCGTTCTGCAGTCGTAGAAATCGGCCAGGAACTCGACGTGTGCAGCGTCGTACAGCACACTCACCCTCGCGGCTTTGGCGTGATCAACAGCGCTCGGCAACGCACGTGATCACACCAGGGCCGCACCGCTGTCGTATCGGCTCTCAACAGCCGTCAGGCATTCAACTGCTCGTATCAGAGGGAACGTTAGTACGGGTCCGGGCGGCCGGACTGCGGCCGTCGTCGGACCCCCGCTTGTAACAGGACCGGGACAGACGCCCCAGCCAGGGCTCCATTACGCTGACGCTCGAACCAGCGCGGGCCTCAACGCGGCGCCGGGTTCCGTACGGTGAGGGCGCGTTGTGCCGTGTCCTCGCATGAGGCAGCTGCCCGCGTGGCGCAGGCACGACCAGCTAGGGGTGACAGTCGGCATGTCCCAACCGGACCATGGCCCGCGCGCGGTTCCACACCTGGCCGACGCCCCGGGGTGGCCGGCCGATCCACCGCCGGTCCACCCGCTGGGATCCGGCGATCCGGTCACCGCGGGCCCGTACCGGCTGGAGGGCCTGCTCGGTTCGGGCGGCATGGGCCGGGTCTACCTGGCGCGCACCCCGGCCGGCAGCGCGGTGGCGGTCAAGGTCGTGCACCGCGAGTACGCGGCCGACGCGTCGTTCCGCAAGCGGTTCGAGCAGGAGGTGTCCGCGGCCCGGCGGGTGCAGGGCCTCTACACAGTGCCGGTCGTCGACGCGGATCTGAGCGCCGACGAACCGTGGCTGGCCACGGCGTACGTCCCGGGGCCGGCGCTGCACGACGCGGTGGCCGCGCGGGGGCCGCTGGCGGTAGAGGCGGTGCTGGCGCTGACGGCGCAGGTGGCCGAGGCACTGCAGTCCATCCACGCGGCCGGGGTGATCCACCGCGATCTGAAGCCCTCCAACATCCTCCTCAGCGCCGACGGCCCCAAGGTCATCGACTTCGGCATCGCCCGGGCCGCGGACGTCACGTCGGTGACGAGTACGGGCATGCTGGCCGGGACGCCCGGCTACATGGCGCCCGAGTACATCAGGGGCGAGAGCCTCACCGAGGCCGTCGACGTCTTCGCGCTCGGCGCCATCGCCGCGTACGCTGCCACAGCGCGACCCGCGTTCGGCGGCACCGGGCACAGTGTGCTGTACCGCATCCTCGAACAGGCGCCGGACCTCGACGGCTGCCCCGAGCCCGTCCGGACCGTGGCCGCCCGCTGCCTCGCGAAGGATCCGGCGGAACGGCCGGGCCTGGCCGAGGTCATCCGCCTGTGCCGTACCGACGGCACCCACCGGCCGGACCCCGCCGTACCGCCGCAGCGGACCGTCGTCGATCCCGCACCGGACTTCCACAACGCCGCCACCGGGCCCGCGACGCCGCAGGCGCGGAATCCCGGGTCCGGGCAAGGGGGTTCGGCGCAGCCGCCGGACGCCGCCACCGGACCCGACCCGGCGCAGCCCGCCCCGCTCACGGACACACCGCCGATGTCGGTGCCCGCGCTGATGGGCGGCATCGGGGTGCTGGCCGTGGTCGCCGTACTGGTCGCGGTGCTGCTGCCCGGCAACTCCTCCGACCGCGACACACCCACCGAGTTGAAACCGGCTGCCACGCTCGGGGGTTACCCCCGGGGCAAGGGGCCAGAAGGCGTGGCGTTCAGCCCCGACGGCGCCACCCTCGCGACGGGTGCCGGGGACGGCACGGTGAGGCTGTGGGACGTGGCCGGGCGCAAGGTGCGCGCGCGGCTCGGCCCCCGGACAGCGCCCGGGGACACCCCGGTGGCGGTGACCACGGTCGCCTTCAGTCCCGACGGCCGGCTGCTCGCCGCCGGAACGACCTGGAACGTCGTCACGCTGTGGGACGTGGCCGGGCGGCGGCAGATCGCCTCCATCACCACGACCGACGAGGATTCGGACTCCATCGACAGCCTGGCGTTCAGCCCCGACGGCCGGATCCTGGCCACCGCGAGCCGGGGAGGCGCTCAGCTCTGGCACGCAGAGCGCGGCCCTGACCTGGGCAAACGGGTCGCCGTTCTCGACGACGACATGCGGGCGAAGCAGGTGGCGTTCAGCCGGGACGGCAGGACGCTCGCCACCGTGGGCTACTCCCACGAACAGAACACCGGCACCGAGACCGTGCAGCTCTGGGACGTGGCCCGGCACAAGGTGCGCAAGGAACTCGACCGCGACGAGGAGATCTACGGCGTCTCGTACAGCGCCGACGGCAGGACCATCGTCACGGCCGCCAAGGACCGGACGGTCCGGCTGTGGAACGTGACCGACGGCCGTTCCACGGGCAGCGTCGACGAGACAACCAGCGTGCCGGTCCGGAGCGTGGAGTACAGCCCTCGCGGCTCCACCCTCGCCGTGTTCGACGGGGATGTGGTGCGGCTCTGGGACATGGCCGAACACAAGCTGACGTACCGGCTGGTCGGCAACCACTGGAACGTCCGGACCCTGGCGTTCAGCCCCGACGGCACGCAGGTCGCCACGACGAGCTCCGACGGTGTCGTGTACCTGTGGAAGACCCCGGCGTCCTGACCGGATCCGCACCGGCCGAGCCGGGCGCCGCTCCCCCTCGGGGGCGGCGCCCCCATCCCGCGTAGCCGCCGTCCACGCGAATCGCGTCGACCCCGCTGACCTACCGCCCGCCGTACCCCGGCCCGGTCACATCAGCGATGACACGTACTCAGGGCAGTTCTCGCCGGCGAGCGTGGCCCAGCGTTCGGCTGTCTTGGGGTGGATGCCGAGCAGGTCGGCGATGACCACGGGCGGTAGGTCTACCAGGGCGTCCACCATGGCGGTGTTCCGAGCAGCGCGGGCGGGCAGACCGTGGTGTCTCAGGGTGTCGGCGAGGCCGAGGGGGTTACGCGGGCGTCCAGGGCTTTGGCCTGGTAGCAGGTACTGATGCCCCGCCGTGCTGTGCCGGGGCGTGCTGTGCCGGAGCTGATCGTCGATGAGACGGGCGAGCTTCGGCGGGAGCACGAAGGGGTGCTGGTTGACCGCCAGGTAGGTGCGTTCCTGGTCGCGGCGGATGTGGTTGTCGGTGAGTTCGACGATGCGGGTCGGAGGGAGGGCGTAGAGACGGACGAGAGCAGCGGCTACGCGGACGTCCAGGGGCAACGCGGCGTCGTTGAAGCAGCGCAGCAGTTCGTTTCGGGCCTCGTCCTCGGCTTGAAAGTGGCCGGGAAGTTGCGAGGCTGGGTGCTCGATGCTCAGACCGGGTGGACAGAGGCGGCGTGCGGTGCTCCAGCGGGGGAAGGGGATGGAACGGGAGCGCAAAGTTGGCCTATCGGTCGCCCAGGTGTCCAGATGCGGCTGCTGGAGTCGACGGAGGCTCAGGCGATGACGCGGCTGCCGTCGGGGCGGTGGGCGTCGCGCAGGCATTTGCCGTCGAGCGATCGCGCGGCGACACGGGGTGCGGCACTCATGGCCGACGGTCGCGTGGTGGCGGCGTTGTTCGCGCGTCGAGCCCGTCCGGCGTGACATGGCGGTCACTGCTGGTTCGCCGGGCTCGGGCAGCAGGGGGCGCAGGTAGGCGAAGGCGGCGGTGCTCAGGCGGGCCGGATCCAGCAGGCCCAACACCCGCCGGAAAGTCTTCCCGCTCTCCTGCCCCGCCGATCAGCGCGAACCGGGGCAACCCGCCTGAAATGCGCTAGTAGGGCTCGCCTGCTGTTCCATGAGGCGGGTGCCCGGCGTCAGGAGCGGCTGAGCTCGTGACCCATTCGGTGAGGGCGGTGAGGGCGTCCACCGGGTGTCTGGCACGGATCCGGATCCTTCGGTAGCGGTCGCCCGGCACGGGAAACTGCGGGGATCGGTCCGATCTGCGGGCGAGGCGCCAGATCCAGGTGCCGCGGTGAAGCCTTCGGGCCGAGGCGAAGCCATGGTCGCCGCGTAGCCGTACCTCCACGTTCAGCGGTTCGCGGAACGGAGTCAGCTCGGTCGTGTCGTAGCCGATGCGGAAGCTGACCTCGGCGTCCTTCCAGTCCAGCCGATCGGCTTCCGCGATTCGTTCGCGCGCGATCCGGGCGCCTTTGGGGAGGAACACGGGGTCATGGATGGCCAGGGCGTCGGTCTCCAGGGTGAGCCGGGGTCTGGACAGCAGAGCCCGAACAGTCTGCACCTGAGCCGGAACGGTCGCGAAGGACGCCGCACCGGCTGCCACGGCCATCGCGGTGCCCAGCACATCAGGCTGCCCCCCGACGGCGTCCAACCCGATTGTGAGGGCCGCCAACGGCAGGCCAAGCCCCCACGGAAGCACGGCGAACATGGCGAGTACGGCCCGCCATCGTGAACGGACAAGCGCGATGTCCATGACCGGCGATGCTAGGCGGCCAGAGCCGGCCATGCCAACATCGCCCACGCCCTCAGGCTCTGCCGCGCTGCGACCCCGGCGTTGGGCTTCTCGTCACCCTTGTGCGGGTTGTCGGCACGTTCTGAGGCGTGGGCATCCCTGGGCGCTGTGCGAGGGTGTGGCGTTGGCCCCGCGTACGTGCGAAGTGGTCACGGAGCCAACCGGTGAGCGCCGCGTCCTTTCAGGGCCAACGCCCGGACCGCGCGCTCCACTGCGGCTTGGCGCCCGTCGGGAGTTCGGGCTTGCAGCAAGGGTAGAAGCACCAAGTACTTCGCGGTCTTGTCGAGTGCCCCGAAAGCTTTTGCCGCCCGGGTATCCGCCGCCAGCGCCGCCGCCAGTTCGTCGGGCACTGCGGCCGTCGACTGCGGCGCGTATGCGGCGGCCCAACGTCCGTCCGCCTGCGCCTTGCGTACTTCCGCCAAGCCCGGCTCGCGCATCCGGCCCGCGGCCGCCAGCGCGGCGACCTTGACTTGCGACCACAGGCTCTTGGGGCGCCGCGGCACATACTTCTGCAGGTAGTACGAAGCGTCGAGCGACCGGCGCTGACCCGAGATCCAGCCCCAGCACAGCCCCGCGTCGACCAGTTCGTCGGCTGTCACGGACGCGATCCCGGAGCCCTTCTTGGCGACCTTGACCCACACGCCGTCGTGCCGTGCGTGGTGAGCCGCCAACCAGCCGTCGAACGCCTCGCCATCCGCGAAAGCCACGACCTCGACACCGCCGATCTCGTCCATGGCCCCATGCTATGTGGCCACCAGCCCGGCGCCGGGCCACGCGTTCCAGGTCGCCTCGGCCAGGTGTTCGGGCTCGACGAGAAGACCGCGATGCGCTACGCGGACTCCGCACGGGCCCTGCTGGAGCAGGCCACCGAGACATCCCCGTGAGTTGACCGCGAACCCACGGGGCCCCAAAATCAGGGCAATCCACCCTCGGGATCCGGCTGAAGAATCTTCAGTTTCCGCGAACTCGCGGGCCTCAGCGGCCGTGGGACTGGTAGGCGCGCATGTTGAGGTGTCGCATATGCAGCGGATGAGTCCGGCTACCGATTACTGACTGTCGACGGTCACGGTGGTCCAGCGCGGATCGATGCGGCCCAGCCATGCGTCCTGATCGTCGGCCAGTGGTTGCTCCAGGGGAAGGGGGAGGAACCGGCAGGAGAAGGTGAGGCCGGCGTCGTCTCCGTCACCGTTGACCTGGTGGTCCCACGCATCGGAGGTGTCTGCTGGTGCCTGGAGCAAGAAGAAGCTGGTTCGTCGTGGCTGCCCCGTGTCGGGGTGGGGCTTGTTCTCCACGGCGATCTGCCGGACCACGGTGGCTGTCAGCAGACCGGTCTCCTCGGCGACCTCTCGAAGGACCGCTTCTTCAAGACTTTCGCCTGGTTCGGCTCCTCCTGCAGGGACTTGCGTGCCGGCCTCCGGCATACCGATGTGGCCGAACACCAGAACTTCGGGGTTGGCGCAATGCCGGATCACGTATGCGGCGACACGGATTCTGGGTCGGGTCATCCCGGCATTGTCAGTCATCGGCGTCTTGCGTGGCCGCCGGGTGCTTATCGGCTCCAGGTTCCGCCTGCTTCGGTGACCAGCCGTGTGGCGGTCTTGTCGTCGTAGACGAGGGCCTTCGCGATGACGGGGGCCGGTGCCTGGAGGGCAAGTTGGCGGATCGCGGAAGTCCTGCCGCGCTGTGGAGGGACGCCGATCTCGCGTAGGTGGGCCTGGAGGCTGGCTGGGTTCATCGGCTGTCCGGGCTGTCGGCGGGGGAAGAGCCACCAGGCGCTTCGGCTGCTGGCGTAGGGCAGGTGCTGGCGGGCGAGCACGGGCACCGACTCACATAGCGCTCTCTGAGTTGCCGATCAGTCGATGCGGTCGCTCAGGCCCAACACCTTCGGGTCATCGCCGGGGAAGTTCCTGGGCATGCCGGACACGTCGAGGGTCCGCCGGTACACGCCCGCCAGGAACTCGACGGCACCGACCGGGAACTCCGACCAGTCACCGTTGTCTGTGCGGACGACCACCGGCCATGCGTCCGGGGCCGCGGGGCTCGTCCTCCAGTAGAAGAAGTCCCCCGAATTGGTCTCCGCCCAGCAGATCAGGCCTCCCGGCCGCGGGAAGGGAACGTAGCCCTCGGTGTCGCCCATCTCGTACAGATCCTGAAGGATCTCGTCCTCCCTGGACTCGGACGCCCATGATGCCTCGGCGCCGGGCCGGGGAACGGACACCGTCAGGAAGTCGTCGATGACCAGGATCGGATATGCCTCCGCCAGAGAGCGGAAGTCCGAGGGCAGCGCCGTCCCGAGGTCCGCCTCGAGGGCGGCCCAGTCCACGCTGCGTCCGCCTGGCACACGCCACCGTGTAATCGAAGGCAGCGCGGCCTCCAACTCTGCGACCCTCAGCATGTCATCTGCCCATCCGGGGAGTTCTCGACCACGACGGTCCCGAACAATACTTCCTCCTCGGTGCAGGCGGACATGGCAACGATAAAACCGCTCAAAGAATCACGAACCGCGCGTGATGCCGCGTTCGGTCAGGTGCGGTATGAGCTCGGTGACGGTGAACATGCCGCGGGTGGCCATCAGTTCGCGCAGGCGCCACCGGTAGTTGATCTGGCGTGGCATCAGGAAGTCCTTCCCGGCCGCAGAGCCGCCTCGATGGTGGCTTCCAGGACGCGACGCAGGGAGCGGGTGCGCAAGTTGAAGGAGACGCAGGTGTAGATCGCAGTGGTCGAAGCGTGGTCGTGCCCGACCTGCTGCTGGGCGAGCAGCGGGTCGTGGCCGTCCTCGATCAGGTGGGTGATGTAAGACCTGCGCAGCGAGTGGAGCTCCAGCGCGGGGTCCAGGCCGATGGCGTCCCGGTAAGCGGCGAAGCGAGAGTCCAGCCGCCGGACCCCGACCCGCGTGCCTCGCTCGGACGGCCGGAGAGCCTGGCTGGTCGAATGCCGCATCCCGGGCTCCGGCAGAATCAGGTTCCCACCCTGCGCGCGGAGCCCATGCGGCACCGAATCAACGGAAGGAATCCCTCCGCGGCGATGAGTGGTTAGTGTCCGTCGCATGACACATATGAGGAAGATCCAGGCGCGACGAATGACAGTGGCGCTGGTCGGCGCGGCCGCCGCGATGGTTCTGGGTGTGGGCGGGGCAATTGCCGTGGCCGACCAGGACGGCGGAGCGTCCGGCCCGGCTTCTGTGTCCGCGGAGTCGTCCGATACGGGAAGCGGCGGTCTCGCGGGCGGCGCGGACACCGGCGCTGGGGACAGTGGTTCCGTCAGTGGTTCAGGTGGCACCGACGGCGGCAGCTCCGGTGGTACGGATGCGGGAGCCTCGGGCGGTTCGGATGCGGGCCCGGGATCGTCCGAGTCCCCAGCTCCTACGGACGGACCCACATCGAATCCCACGGCTCCGGCAAGCCTGGACGACCTGGCGGAACGCATCGACGGTCTGGAGAAAAAAGTGGATGAGCTGCCCACCAAGAAAGAGCTGGCCAATGCCCTCCGCGCCTTCGCCGACGCGTTGGAACAGCAGGACTGAGCCCACGGAACATGCTGCGGCGCACCCAGGGCGAGGCCGTATCGAAGCCTGATCCGGGCGGATCCGCTTCGTCGTGTGCTCGTCGAGCTAGGAGCGTGGGTCAGTAAACAACTCCTGGAATGCCACGCTTCGTGGTGAAGTGCGGCTGCCGACCGCTGCTCTTGAAAAGGCGTCGGGTCACCGCCGCGGTCTTCGACAAGACAGGAACCGTGCCTTCGGCAAGCCCCTGGTCACCAGCGTCGTCTCCCTCGGTGAACGGTTCGGCGCGTACGAGGTCCTGAGCCTGACCGACTCTGGCGAACTCCACGCCGTCCACCCGCTTGCCCAGGCCATCGTCGCCCCACCGAGGAGCAGCTCTTGCACGTGCCCCCGCACCAGGAGCGCGAGGTTGCTCTGGGCATGGGCATGCGTGCCGAACTCGACGGCACCCGGCCGCTCGTGGGCAGCCGCCCCTGCTGCGCCGGCACGGCATCGAGCTGACCGAGGACGCGCAGGGCTGGACCGACCGTCTTCGTCAAGGCGGCGAGACCGTCATCTGTCTGGCGCACGACGACGACCTCATCGGGCGCCTGGGCGTCTCCGAGGTGCACGCGTACACGTTGCCGGAGGCCGAGCTCCAGCCGATCCGCGACCTCCAGGCCGAAGACACACCGTCGCGATGGTCGGCGACGGAACGAATGACGCCCCGGTGCCTCGCCCTCGCGGACGTCGGCATCACCATGGGCGAGCACTCCTCCCATGTGGCCCTGGAACCACCGCCCTCGCCCTCGCCGGCAACGACCTGCGCCAGGTCGCCCACCGTCGTTGAACTCAGCCGCCACACCCTGGCGTCGTACGGCAGAGCTACGGGCTCGCCATCGTCGTCAGCCTGCTCGGCCTCGTCGCGGGCGCCGGCGGCTCCATGAACCCGGTCCTCGCCGCCCTGGCCCTCAACACCAGTAGCATCGCCGTGGTCCGCTTGGTCGACCACCCCCCCGCACCTGCCGCACGTGAGCGACGAGATCCTGCATCCGGCGCTACCTGAGGGGCGCCGCATGCAGGACCTTCACGGCGGGAGTCAGGCGCTCGGAACGACGACCGCCGGGGTACGGGCTCCGGCCCGTGACCGGAGCCGCGCCGCGAGCCCGTGCCGGGGGGCCAGCAGCCAGGTCAGGGCGAAGAACGCGGTCAGGACCACGACCACGGAGCCGCCGGCCGCCAGGTCGTGGGCGTAACTGACGTACAGGCCGGTCAGACTGCCCACGCAGCCGAACGCCGAGGCGAGCACCGTCATCGCCCACAGGCGTTCGGTCAGCAGCCGGGCCGTGGCCGCAGGGGTGATGAGCAGGGCCAGGACGAGGATGTTGCCGACGGCCTCCAGGGACATCACGATCGTGGCCGTCACGACGACGTACAGCGTCAGATCCAGGCGCAGGACCGGCAGTCCGGCCGCGCGGGCCGTCTCACGGTCGAGGCTGACGGCGACCAGTTCCTTGCGCAGGACCAGGACGACGGCGACGAGTACGGCTCCGATGGCGGCCACCCGCCAGACATCGGCCGAGTCGACGGCGAGGACCTGGCCGAACAGGAAGGACGACAGGTCCGTCGTCCAGCTGTCGCGGGTGGAGACCAGGACGATGCCGAGGCCGAAGGCGAAGGCGAAGAAGACGCCGATGACGGTGTCCTCCTTGAGCCGCCGGTTCTGCGAGACGAACGCGATGAGGACGGCGGTGGTGACCCCGGCCGCCGCACCGCCGAGCAGCAGGTTGCCCTCGAAGGCGTAGGCGAGCGCGACACCCGGGAACGCCGAGTGGGCCACGGCGTCCCCGATGAACGCCATACCGCGCAGCACCACGTACACGCCCACCACGCCGCACACCACACCGACGATCGCGGCGACGGCGAAGGCCCGCTGCATGAACGGGAGGTCCCAGGGAGCCGTGATGAAGGCCAGCAGGTCCGTCATGCGGCGGCCTCCGCTTCGGCGACACCAGGGGCCGATTCCGCGCCGATGGCCCGGTCGAGCCCGAAGGCGCGGAGCATCTGCTCGGGGTCGGCGAGCAGCTCGGGTCCGCCTTCGGCGACGACCGTACGGTTCAGGAGCACCACCCGCGTGCAGGTGCGGGCGGCAGCGGCCAGGTCGTGGGTGGTCATGAGCAGTCCTCTGCCTTCGGCGGCGAGGCGGCCGAAGAGTTCGTTCAGTAGTTCCTGGGTGGGGACGTCGACTCCGGTGAACGGTTCGTCGAGCAGCAGCAGCCGGGGCTCGGCGGCCAGGGCCCGTGCCACCAGGACGCGTTGGCGCTGGCCGCCCGACAGCTCGCCGATGGGGCGCCGGTGCAGGTCGGTGAGCCCGGCCAGCTCCAGCGCCTCGTCGGCCGCCGCGCGGTCGCGGGCCTTGGGACGCCGCAGCCAGCCGATGGAGCGGGTACGGCCGCTCAGTACGGCGCCGGCCACGTCGATGGGGAAGTCCCAGGCGAACTCGTGCCGTTGGGGTACGTAGCCGATCCGGTCAGTGGCGGTGACACTGCCGGAAGCGGTGGCTGTGAGCCCGAGGACGGCGCGCAGTAGCGTGGTCTTGCCCGCACCGTTCGGACCGAGCAGGCCGACCAGTTCGCCGCCCGACACGGTGAGGGAGGCTTCCTCCACGGCCGTACGGCCGCCAAGGGCGACGGAGACGGAGGCGACCCGCAGCAGTGGCTCGTCGGCGGTCACGCGGTACGCCTCCGGGTGAGGTGGACGGCGCCGGCGCCGACCGCGGCGAGCACGGCCGCGGTTCCGCCCAGCAGGAGCGAGGAGCCCCCGCCGGTGGACGCCATCGAACCGCCACCGGTGCCAGAGCCGCTGGTGCCGGAGCCTGCGGTGCCAGAGCCGCCGGTCGCCCCGCCCGTACCCGTGCCCCCGGTCGATGAGCCGCTCGTGGAGCCCGAGCCGCCCGTCGAGCCGCCGCCCGGCTGCACCGCGTTCGGGTCGGTCGCCCCGACGGCGAAGGCGATCGTCTCGGTGTCGCTCACCTTGGCGCCGTTCGCCAGCGTCCCGGTCATCGAGAAGGTGAGCCGGTACACGCCTTCCCTGCCGAAGGCCCAGCCGCCGTGCGCGTGGGTGTTCTGCGGAACACCGAAGGCGTCCGGGACGCCGTCCGCGCTGTTGAAGCGGATGGCCGCCCCTGACAGGCCGTCGTAGTTGTACAGCGCGAAGTTCCCCGGCCCGTCGGCCTTGACCAACTTGAACTCCGTGTCGCCCTTGGTCGCACCGGCCGCGATGTTGTCCGTCGACCAGCCCGGCCACAGCAGCCCGGGCTGCTGTACCTGGTCGAGCAGCCACACCGGGTCACCGGCCTTGCCCAGGAACGCGAAGTCCTTGGCCGCCGGAATGACCTTCTTGGCCTGCGGCTTGACGTGCAGGACGACGGCCGACGGCTCCCGCCAGACCGTCTTCCCGGGGACCGTGCCGTCCTTGACGTTGATCTGCAGCTTTCCGTCGACCACGCGTGCGGCGATGTCGATGTGCCCCTGGTCGAGGACCTTCTTCGCCGTTTCCACAGGTTTCGCTGTGGTGTTCGCCGCCTGGCGCGCGGCGAGTGGACCGGCGCCCGCCTGGGAGGGGGTGGGCGGACGCCGGTCCTCGCCCGCGTCGGCCGGCGTACCAGCGACGGGGGCGGTGGGAGAAGGGCTCTCGGTCCCGGCGGGCGGTGCCGGGGGGCTGATGGGTACGGGAGTCGCGAGGGCGGAGTCGCCCACGCGGACGGTGTACCGGGTCTCGGCGATGAGCGGACCGCCTCCGGTCTCCGGCTCCGCGTCCGCCTTCGTGTCCGTATTCGTCCCCGCCTCCGCCTCCGCCTGCGCCGCGAAGGTCAGCTGATAGGTGCCCGGCCTGCCGAACACCCAGCGCGTCTCGCCCCGTGCGCCGGTCGGCAGGCCGTACCCGTCGGGCAGGCCGTCGGCACTGTCGAACCGTACGACGGGCTCGTGGTCCGGGCCGGTGGCCGGCTCGTACACCGTGAGCGCGCCCGGTCCTTCGACCCCGGTCAGCGACCAGCGCACGCGGTCGCCCCGCACGGCTCCGGCCGGGAGACCAGTGGTGTCCCAGGCCGCGTGCTGCAGCTCCCAGAAGGGCGTGCCGTCGGGGCCGGCGACGCGGTGCGTGTCGTCGATGTCGATCACGCCGCCCGCCCCGAGGCCCAGCCTCTCGTCGGCCAGGGTGACAGGTGCCACGACGGGGGCCTCGGGCGCCTGCGGCTCCTTGCCGGGCGGTGCGGCCATGGCCGTACCGCCGAGGGCCAGAACACCGGCGGCGGCCAGCGCGACCTTGCTGTTCCTTACGCTGTTCCCTACGAGCCTCATCGGGCTCAACTCCCCTCCCGGCCCAGGCAGCGGGCCAGTTCCTTCGCGTTGTGGCGCATCATCGAGACGTAGTCGTGGACCTTGTCGTCGAAGGAGTCGCCGTAGATCGTGCAGATGCTGACGCCCTCGTCCTCGGCGACCCGGCGCAGGACGTCGGCCCGGGCGGCAAGGTTGGGCTCCAGGAAGACCGCGGGGACCTTCTTCTCCCGGATGGTGTTGTGGAGTTTCTCGACCTCCGTCGCGCTCGGTTCCCGGTTCGGCACGGGTACGACGAAGCCGGTGACCTCCATGCCGTACGCCTCCGCGAGGTAGCCGAAGGCGTCGTGTGTGGTGATGAGCTGCCGGTTGGCCTCGGGCACGGTCGCGAGCGTCCGGGCCATGTGGTCGTCCAGTTCGGCCAGTTGCTTGAGATAACGCGCCGCGTTCCGCTCGTAGGCGGCCTTGCCCTTCGGGTCGGCCTTGATCAGCTCGGCTGCGATGCGACGCACGTACGCCTCGGTGTTGGCGACGTCCTCCCAGGCGTGGGGGTCCATCTCCCCGTGGACGTGCTTGCCGATGACCGCCTGCGGCAGCACCCAGATGTCCGAGCCCGGCGCGCCGAGGAATCGGAAGGCGCCCTCCTTGGGCACGGTCTCCTTGGCCCGGTCGGGTACGGACAGGACGACGGAGTCGGCCGGGTGGTGCATCCGCTTCCCGGTGGACGGGTCGTCGGAGCGGACGTACACGGATTTCGTCGAGGCGTTGAGCGCGACGTCCGCGTGTCCGCCGTCGAGCACCTTCTTCCCGGCCGGGGCCGGGGTGTCGCCGACCGCGAAGGTGATGGTGCCGCTGCCGATCGGTGCCGTCTTCCCGTCCAGGGTCTCCGTGCGTCCCCGCACGGTGAGCCGGTACGTGCCCGGTTTGCTGAACACCCAGTTGACGTGGGTGTGCGCCTCGGGCGGCAGGGCGAAGGAGTCCTTGGCGTCGAACCCGTCGGTCGAGTCGACGTAGCTCTGCGGGTTGCCCAGGGTGTCCGTCAGATAGACGTGCAGGTCGCCTGGCCCTTTCAACCTGGTGGCGGTGGTACGGACCTGGGAGCCGTCGCCCGTGACCTCGCCCTCGACGGCCCAGCCCAGCCACAGCACGTCGAGGCCCAGATCTTCCTTCAGCTTGATGACCTTGCCGCCGTACTGCTCCAGCTGCTCGCTGATCGCCACCTTGGGCGTGCCCTTGCGGCTGTTGGTGTGGATCACCTTCATGATGCCGGGCTCCTCAAGGAGGAGTCCGTTGCTGAAGACCAGGTCGGATCTCGTGACCCTGGCGGCGTCGCCGGGGCTCGGCTCGTAGGAGTGCGGGTCGCCGTGGTGGGGCACCACCGACCTCACGTCGACACGGTCACCGCCGACGTTGCGGACGAGGTCGGCGATGATCGCGGTGGTGGTGGACACCGTCAGCTCGGCGTCGCCGGCCCCGCCTCCGGCGCCCGGACCGCACCCACTGCCCAGGAGGCCGGCCGCGACGACGCCCGCGACGGCCGTACGGATCCGCCTCATCGGACGGTCTCCTTCCGCCGGTTGCGCCGGACGATCAGGAAGGCCGTGCCGCCCGCCACCACCGCGGCGAGGGCGATCCCGGAGGGGAGCGCCACACCCGCGCCGGTCTTGGCCAGGCTGCCGCCCGTGGTGGTGGTCCCCGACTCGGTGACCCTGCCACTGCCGCCACCGCCGGTGGGCGGAGCAACCGGGGCCGACGACCTGGTGGCCGACGGTGTCGGGCTCGCGGTGGTGGACGGGCTCACGCTCGCGCTCGGGTCGTGCGACGGGTTCGCCGTAGGGGTGGCGGTGGGAGTGGAGGTGCGCGTCGGGGTGGGCGTGGAAGTGGGGGTGGGCGTGGGAGTCGGGGTCGGTGTGGGAGTCGGGGTCGGTGTGGGCTTGGGCGTGCCGTCTCCCGGTACGACCGTCGACGGGTCCACGTCGCCGACGGCCACGGCGAGGGTCTCGCGGTCGGTGACCTTCTGCCCGGACGACAGGGTGGTGCTCATCTTCATCGTGATCCGGTAGACACCCTTGGTGTTGAAGATCCACAGTGGGTGGGCGTGCGTGTTCGCGGGCAGTTCGACCGAGCCGGGGTCGGACTTGGCGCTGTCGATGGTGACGCCGATGCGCACTCCGAGGTCAGGGTCGTCCGCGAACTGGCCGAGGACGAAGCGGCCTGGACCCTCGATCTTCGGGAAGGTCACCTTTACCGGCGCCGTGACGTCGGCGGGCAGGATCTCCATGGTGTTCCAGCCGGGCCACAGCAGCCCTTCCTTCACCTCGAAGTCCTTGTCGACCCAGAGGCTTTCCCCGGGCTCGCCGAACCCCTCGAACTGGGGAACCTCTTCGCGCGGCGGGATGACGAGCTCGTGCCGCAGATCGAAGTGCAGCAGTACGTCCGAGGGTTCACGCCATACGGGCTTGCCCGCGACGGTCCCGTCCTTGATTCGGTACTCGAGCCGTCCGTCCTCGAAGCGTGCCGCCATGTCCAGGTGGCCGCCGTTGAGCACGACGCGCTCTCCGGGCGGTGCCTCTCGGGGCGGGTCCTCGGTGGCGAGCGCCAGGGGTGCCGAGCCGAGCAGGGACAGAACGGCCGTCAGGGCGGCGGCATGTGTCGTACATCGCGACAGTGAGGCCCGCATGCGGGGCGTCTCCTTCGAGCGGTGAGGTCAGTGGATCAGGGGCCGTGCCGGGGCGGGCGGCTGCCAACAGCCCGCCCCGGCACGGAGGCCGAAGGATCAGCCGGCCTGGAAGGTGTAGGTCGCCGTGGTCCGGCCGACCGGGGTGCCGTTCGTCAGGGTGCCGCTGACGTCGAAGGTCGCGGTGTAGGTACCGGCCTTGGTGAACACCCAGTTGGCGTGGTCATGCGCGCCGGCCACGACGTCCTTCGTGTTGGTGAGGGCCGCGTCACCGCTGTCGTAGTAGCGGTTGTTCTTGGGGCAGAGACCGTCCTTGTAAACGGTGATCTTGCCCGGGCCGGTCACCGACTTCAGCTTGACCTGCACCTTGTCGTTCTGGAACACGCCGGTGGACAGGTGCTCGCCGGAGATGCCGGGCCACAGCAGGTTGGCGTTCTGGACCTGCGGGAGCCGGTAGACGGTCGAACCGGCGGTGCCCAGGTGGCTGTAGCAGGTGCCGCTCGGAACGGTGTACGCGGAGGCGGGCAGAGCCTGCAGCACCACGTCGGCCGGGGCGTATTCGACGTCCGGGGTGACCGACTCGTCGTGGACGTGCAGGTCGAGGGCGCCGGCGGCGTACTCGACGTCGAGGACGTCGACGTGTCCCTTGGACAGCGTGGTCCCGGCCGCGTGGGCAGCGGTGAGCCCACCGACGGCGATGGCAGCGGCTACGGAGCCGGCCACGGTGAGAGTGCGCGTGAAGGTACGCAAAAGAAAGCCCCCCTTGAGAGCGTTGAATGGGCACGAACAAGCAAGACGATAATCGTTTTCATTTAAATCTGGCAAGAGGGTCTGACGGCTGTCGTGGGGTCTCCTGGGTCTGGCGGCGGGAACCCTGACCGGAACGGCCGCGCAGGCATCGATCCGGGCGGGGTTCGGGCTTTGCCCGATGTGGGCCAGCTGATCTCAGTGGGCGTTCAGAGATGTTCCGTGCTTGTATGCGAGTTTTACGGCTGTCAGGATTGCGGCATTTGCATCGAACGTACTCCCTCGCGTCTGTCGAACTGCCGCCATGGCCGCCCGTTTGCTCCGCTCCTCATACACGAAGTCCGTCTGATTTGAGGATGTGGCAGAAACGCCCAGTAGCAGCGGAACGGCG
>NZ_FMDF01000110.1 GCF_900091955.1 Streptomyces sp. Ncost-T10-10d | reverse complement strand
AGGCGGGCGCCGGCTCGAACGAGGGCGACCAGGTGGGGTGCGTTCACGGCCCGCCACCGTTGCTGAGCGGATTGGACGCGGCCGAACAGAACGCCGAGATCCACGAACTGCGCCGGCAGATCACCCGCCTCACCCTCGCCGCAGCAGTCCTCACCCACGACCGGCCAGCGCCACCCGCCGCGGACACCAGCAACGTCGTCCCCCTACGCGGGCCGTCCTGAGCGGACCGCGAGGCAGTGATCCGCCTCTCTGCTCCTCGCGTACCTCAAGTGCCCTAACGGCGCCTGTCCGCGCGGTCGGGCTACGCCTCGATCCCCGAAGGCGACTTCGTCCACCGTCTGGAAGGCGACTTCGTCCACCGTCTGCTGGACACCGCGATCTACAAGACGCTCGGCGTGGACGTCCCGGAGGTGGCCGTCTTCGCCCGCGCCCCTGCCGGGCGAGGACGTCGCGGTACGGGGCGGCGGCGAGGACCAGGCGCTCAGCGCCCCTCAGCGGGCGGGCGTCGCCGGTCCCGCCGCGATGCGTGCACCGTCCCGAGTTGGCTGTCCCTGGCGTTCCGATCGTGTGGGCGGCGCCCAGCAGGCGGCGGGTCGGTCCACGCAGATGGTCATCGTGCCCGGACAGGTCCTGGCGCTTGCCCGCTCGGGTCCTCGGGACGGTCGGCCCAGGCCGCGGCGGGCAGGCCGTGCCCCCCGGCATTGGTCACAGTCCGGCCTGGACGAACCCTGCTATGCGCGGTCACGTTCGTCGGACAGCCACCGTTCACGTGGCCTCCTTGGAACCTACGACAGGCCACATGTCAAGCAGCGACTTGCCGACACTTCCCGGCCACCCACGGCCACGGCGGGTGACTAGACGTCAGAAGATCACCTGTAAGGGCTAACGATCTTTCAATCACCCTAATTCTAAGTAATTTTGACGGCTAATCAGCTCTTCTGCGGAGCGGCGTAAAGAGGCTCTGGACACCCGATCAGCCCCACGAAACCGGGGGTCCCGATTTGCTCGATATGACAGCAATAGGGGCTGTTAGTACGTTCAATCACGCACCGGCTGTCACAGCGGGACTGTCTCTGAGTCCGAGAAGGAGAAAAAAGCGACATGATCATGACCCGTTCCCACGCGATCGCCACGGCCGTCGCGGCCGCCGCGGCACTGACCGCGACCGGCATCACCTACGCCTCCGCCGTCCCCGCCCCCCAGGCCCGGGTGGCCCCGGCGGCCGTCCTCGCCCAGGCCCCCATGGGCGGGGAGGGCGGCAACACGGGTAAGGGCAACGAAGGCAACGAGCGCCGGGGCAACGAGCGCGAGGGCAATGAGCGCGAGGGCAGGCGCCATCACGAGGAGGGCAGGATCCACATCAACGAGCGCGACTACTCCGGCCGCCCCGACGGCTGCATCACCGTCGTCAGCGGCCTGGGCGCCAAGAGCTTCAACATCCGCAACGACAGCCGCAACGAAGTCGAGGTCTTCCGCGGAGCCGTGTGCGACAACGGAGCCCCCATCGCCACCATCGGCCCCCGCAGCTCCGCCAACAACGTCCGCCCGGGCAAGGACGAGGACGAGAACGGCGAGAAGGGCGAGCACCACGAGAAGAAGCACCACGAGGAGATGAACGGCGGCGTGAAGGTCAAGAACGGAGTCGTCGCCAGCTTCCGCGTCATCAAGCGCCACCACGACGAGAAGGGCGAGGGCGGCGACTTCGGCGACTTCGGCGATTACTAAAACCAGCAACCGCCTGATGCGCATGCTGGAGAACTCCGGCCCGCCGTGATCGGGCCGGGGCCCTCCGGTCAGGCGCACAACACAGAATCCCGGCCCGCCGTAATCGGGCCGGGATTCTCGTCCGACCCCCGACCCAAGAATATCCCTTCTCGGAACATCCAGCTCGGGACCGCGGAGGTGCGTGGAGGCATCGACAGGGCGGTGTACAGCCGTACGGGCCAGGAACCGATCCACGCGCACGGTATAGGGCACCAACCAATGCAATTTCGCC
>NZ_FMDF01000106.1 GCF_900091955.1 Streptomyces sp. Ncost-T10-10d | reverse complement strand
CTGGCGGCTGACCCTCCGGTCGGCGAGCTTGGTCGGAACGGACGGCATTCCGAGAGAAATCGCAGTCATGCGCTGAGCATCCCCAAGGTGTGGATCAAGGTCCCGAGATCGGCGGGCTCCGGGTTTCGAGGTTACGGCACCGGCGGCACCCCCGAGCACACCGCGTCCGGGAGTGCCGCGCAAGGGGACGGGCCCGTACACACGCTGTGTGCCGGGCCGTCACCCATGGTTCACCGGGCCGGTCGGGAGATCAGGAGATCTTGACCGGATTGACGATGTCGGCCACCAGCACCAGCAGTGTGAAGCAGATGAACACACCTGCGACGACATAGGCGACCGGCATCAGTTTGGCCACGTCGAAGGGGCCCGGGTCGGGGCGCCTGAAGACCCGTGCCACATTGCGGCGCAGGGCCTCCCAGAGCGCTCCGGCGATGTGCCCGCCGTCGAGCGGCAGCAGGGGCAGCATGTTGAAGAGGAACAGCGAGAGATTGAAGCCGGCCAGCAGGAACAGCATCATCGCGATCTGGTTCGTCGCCGGGACGTCGAGCGTCATCACCTCGCCGCCGATCCTGGCCGCACCGACCACGCCGACCGGGGAGTCCGCTGCTCGCTCACCGTTGCCGAAGGCCGCGTTCCACAGGTCCGGGATCTTGGAGGGCAGGGCGATGATCGAGTCGACGCCGTTCTCGATCATGTCTCCCATGCGGACGACCGAGTCGCCGAAGGAGAGCGGAACGATGTCGGTCTGGGCGGCGAAGCCGAGGTAGCCGGCCGTCACGTACTGACCGGGGATCACCTCTCCCTTGGAGTCCTTCTTCGCCACCGCGTTCTTCTTCAGCACCGCGTGGAGGGTCTGCTCCTGGCCGTCGCGCTGGACCGTGATCGTGGCGGGGCCGATGGTGTCGCGGATCTTGTCGGAGAGTGTGGCCCAGTCGTCGACCTTCTGGCCGTCGAAGGCGACGATCTTGTCACCCTTCTTGAGTCCTGCGGCCTGTGCGGGCGAGACCGGATCGGACTTCTTGCAGGTGTCACGGTTCGCGCTCTGGGCGATCACGCACTTCTGGACACCCGCCACCTCGGTGGTCTGGGTCTGGAACCCGAAGGTCATCGCCACACCGAGGAAGATCGCGACGGCGAGGACCAGGTTCATGAACGGTCCGGCGAACATCACGATGACGCGCTTCCACGGCTTGCGCGTGTAGAAGAGCCGCTTCTCGTCACCCGGTTCGAGCTCTTCGAAGGCCGCGGACCTGGCGTCCTCGATCATGCCGCGCCACGGTGACGTGGAACGCGCCTCCAGGCGCCCGTCCGGTCCCGGCGGGAACATGCCGATCATGCGGATGTAGCCGCCGGCCGGAATGGCCTTGATCCCGTACTCGGTGTCGCCCTTCTTCCGCGACCAGACCGTCGGTCCGAAGCCGACCATGTACTGGGGGACGCGGATACCGAAGAGCTTCGCGGTCGACAGGTGCCCCAGCTCGTGCCAGGCGATCGAGAACAGCAGCCCGATGACGAAGACGACGATGCCCAGAATCGTCAACAGGACCGTCGTAATACTCATGCGCGCGCCTCCGCTGTCGCTTTCGCCGAGAGTTCACGGGCCCGGGCGCGTGCCCAGGTCTCCGCTTCGAGGACGTCTGCGACCGTGAGCGAAGTTCCCGTGGTGGGGGTGCCGTGTTCGGCCACCACCGCCGTGACCGTATCCATGATTCCGTTGAACGGCAGCCGTCCTGCCAGGAATGCGTCGACGCATTCCTCGTTCGCGGCGTTGAACACGGCCGGGGCGGTGGCGCCGAGCGTGCCCACGTGCCTGGCCAGTCCCACGGACGGGAAGGCATCGTCGTCGAGGGGGAAGAACTCCCAGCTGGACGCCTTCGACCAGTCGAAGGCGGGTGCGGCGTCCGGGATGCGCTGGGGCCAGCCGAGGCCGATGGCGATCGGGCCCCTCATGTCCGGGGGTGTGGCCTGGGCGAGGGTGGAGCCGTCGGTGAACTCCACCATGGAGTGAACGTACGACTGGGGGTGGACCACGACCTCGATCCGGTCGAACGGAATGTCGTAGAGCAGATGCGCCTCGATGACCTCCAGTCCCTTGTTGACCAGGGTGGCGGAATTGATCGTGATGACCGGTCCCATGGCCCAGGTCGGATGCGCGAGCGCCTGCTCGCGCGTGACGTTCGCCAGCTCGCTCTTCGTCCGTCCCCGGAAGGGGCCGCCGGAGGCTGTGACGACGAGCTTCCGCACGTCGGCCCGGGTACCGGCGGCGAGCGCCTGGAAGAGGGCGGCGTGCTCGGAGTCGACCGGGATGATCTGGCCGGGCTCGGCCAGCGCCTTGACCAGCGGGCCGCCGACGATCAGCGACTCCTTGTTGGCCAGGGCGAGCGTGCGGCCCGCTTCGAGTGCGGCGAGTGTGGGGGCGAGACCGATCGATCCGGTGATTCCGTTGAGCACGGTGTGGCAGTCACCGGCGGCGAGCTGGGTGGCGGCTTCGGGCCCTGCCAGGATCTCGGGGAGCGGCTCACCCGTCCCGTACTGCTCGCGCAGCGCCTCGCGGAGAGCCGGTACGGCATCCGGTACGGCGACGGCCACGGTACGCACCCGTAGCCGCCGCGCCTGCTCGGCGAGGAGCGCGACCCGGCCGCCCGCGGCGGAGAGCGCGATGACACGGAAGCGGTCGGGGTTGCGCAGTACCAGGTCGATGGCCTGGGTGCCGATGGAGCCGGTGGAACCGAGGATGACGAGATCCCGGGGGCCTTCCGCGGCGTCGAAGACGATGTGCGGGTCGGCGAGGGGGGCAGGGCTGTCGCTCATGCCCCCCATTGTTGCCGCATCGGCTGTGAGTGTGGACAGTGCGTCCCCCAGGCCGGGCAGGCGCGGTCCGCCCGGGGCCGATCGTCAGCCGTCCTGGCGCGAAACCTCGCCCACCGGGCCGTCGTGATCCGTGGAGTCGCCGGGGCGGTCATTTCGACATGGGGTGAGCGCACAGGGTCTTCTTCTCCGCGCTGTACTCCAGGTACAGCAGCCAGTCCCTGCCCCAGCACTTGTCCCCGTCGGAGATCCAGTACTCGGCCTCGGGGGAACTGCAGCCGACCTCTTCGAGGTCCTGCTCGGGCCATTTCGCATGGTTGCGGATGCAGTCACCGGCGGTGAACGTGGGCTGGGTGTGCGGAATCAGCTTCGGGACCACGACCGCGCCCAGGGCCACGACCAGGGCGGCCATGATGACCAGCGCGGGCGGCCGGGCCAGCACCCGGCGCCCCGGGGCGAGTTGGGGCCGCAGATTGCCCACCGGGTGGGGCAGGGCGCGGATCCGGGAGCGGGCGCCGATGTTCATCACCATCGTGACCGGTGCGGCGAACACCGACAGCAGACCCCACCAGCCCTGCCAGAGGGTGTCCGAGGTCATCCTGCGGTACGTGGCCGTTCCGCAGGTCCGGCAGAAGGCGCCCTCCTCGGTCAGGAAACGCAGTGTGACGACGAGCCCGCGGTGTCCACGCACCACGGCGTGGACCGCCGGTATCGCACCGCAGATGTGGCACGACGCAACGGATCCGTAGGAGGTCGGCGGGTGGTGGGGTGGCGTGGACATGAGAACTCCCGGAGACGGCGTGGGCTCGGGAACCCTAACGGTTCGTGAGTTCCGCGAACCCGGCGAAGGCCTCGTGGAACCCGGGAAACGTCTTTCGTACGCAACCGGGGTCGTCGAACGTGATGCCGGGCACCCGCAGGCCGGCGACGGCGAACGACATGACGATGCGGTGGTCGCCGTGGGTGGTGATCTCGGTGGGACGGGGTGTGCCGGGGTGGATCTCGATCCAGTCACGGCCCGTCCCGACCGTGATCCCCATCCGTCTGAGGTTCTGGGCGCAGGCCTCCAGCCGGTCGCACTCCTTCACCCGGGTGTTGCCCACGTCCTCGATGCGTACCGGCCCCGACGCGAAAGGTGCGATCGCCGCCAGCGTCGGCATGGTGTCGGAGATGTCGCGCATATTGACGGTGAGGCCCGAGAGGGTGCCGCCGGAGCTGACGGTGGTGGACCGGGCCGTGGTGTGCACCTCGGCGCCCATGCGGCGCAGCACATCGACGAACCGGAGGTCGCCCTGGAGTGCGTCCGTGCCGAGGCCGGGAACGGTGACCTCACGGCCGGTGAGGGCCGCCGAGGCGAAGAAGTAGCTCGCGGTGGAGGCATCGGGCTCGATGGCGTAGGTGGTGGCCCGGTAGCCGCCGGGTGGCACGGTGAAGACGTTGTTGTCGTGGCCGCCGCGGGTCGTCTCGACGCCGAAGCTGCGCATCATCGCGAGGGTGATCTCGATGTACGGGGCGGAGACCAGGTCGGTGACGGTGATACGGAGCCCCTGAGCGGTCAGCGGTCCGAGCATCAGGAGTGCGGTGAGGTACTGGGAGGACTCCCCCGCGTCCAGGGTGAGTTCGCCGCCCCTGATCCCCGATGCGCTGATCCGCAGCGGGTGGTGGCCCTCGGCCGCGTCGTGGCGCAGGTCGACGCCGAGCGTGCGCAGGGCCTCGGTGAGCGGGGCAAGGGGACGGCGGCGCATCTGGGCGGAGGCGTCGAAGCGGTACGTGCCGGAGGCTGCGGCCGCGGCGAGGGTCGGCAGGAAGCGTGCCGTGGTGGCGCCGTCGCGGCAGTGGACATCGGCGTCGGTGACGGCGGGGCCGGAGGGACGGCCCTCGATGTGCCAGCGGTCCGCTTCCTGTCCGACGCGGTAGCCGAGGCGCGTGAGGCCTTCGGCGAACCCCTCGGTGTCGTCCGAGCGCAGGGGCCGTACGAGGGTGCTGGTGCCGTTCGCGGCGGCGGCCAGGAACAGGGCACGCGCGGTGACGGACTTGGAGCCGGGGATGTGGATGACGGTCACGGACCGTCATCCTGCCGTACCCCGCACGGCCGGGCGGGGTACGTCCGGTGAGTGGACGTGCGCCCGCCGAGCAGTCCGGGGCGAGGAGCGCCGACGCCATGTGCCGGCCACGCAGGCCACGTGGACGCGCACCGTCGGCGAGGCGCGAAGTACACGGCCACCGCCGGGGATTCCACGTGGCGGGGTCCATGCGTCCGGGCGGAGAAGGTAGAAGGAACCGACGAGGGGCAGAACGGTTAGCAGGGGGTGTTCCGCAACGTCATCCACACCGCAGGATAGGGAAATCGCATGGCAGAACCCATGTCCGCTGCACAGGTCATATCCGCTCTGCGTGCCGAGGGAGTGCGCGTGGTGGAGGTCGGCAACTGGCGTACGCACAACCGGAACTCGAAGGGTGCATGGGGTCCGGTCAACGGCAGCATGGTGCACCATACGGTCACCAAGGGGACCGCGGCGACCGTGGCCATGGTCCGGGACGGGTACGCGTCCCTGCCCGGTCCGCTGTGCCACGGGATGATTGCGAAGGACGGCCGGGTGCACATGGTCGGCTGGGGCCGCGCGAATCACGCGGGCGGCGGTGACCCGCGCGTTCTGGAGCAGGTGATCGCCGAGTCGTACGGCAGCCGGCCGACCCCGCCCACGAAGGGCAACGCGAACGGAATCGACGGCAATGCGCGCTTCTACGGCTGGGAGTGCGAGAACCTCGGCAACGGCAAGGACCCCTGGCCCAAGGCCCAGTACGACGCGATCGTCCGGGTGCAGGCGGCGTTGTGCCGGGCGCACGACTGGTCGGCGAAGTCCGTGATCGGCCACCTGGAGTGGTCGAACGACAAGGTCGACCCCCGTGGTTTCACCATGCCCGAGCTGCGCGCCGATGTGGCTGAGCGGCTGAAGCACCCCGCGAGCTGGAACCCGAATGAGGAGGACCCCATGGCAGGAATCACCAAGCGCGACATTTTCGACGCCGTCTGGAAGACCGATGCGATCGGCGGCCCGACGGACGCGGCAGACCACGGGACGAACCCCACGTGGCAGCCGCAGTCCATCTTGAAGGACATGCAGGCCCGCATCCGTTCCATGGACAAGCGGATGGCCGCCCAGACCGCCGCGATCACCGCGCTCGCCGGTCAGCTCGGCACGGGCGCCGACACCGAGACCGTCATCGCCGCGGTGGAGGCCGCGATCGAGCGGGCCGCCATCGACGTCGACATCGACACCACGGAGACCTGATGGCGTCGGTCTTCACTGCCACGTTCCGGGTCGCGACGGCGGAGCGCACTGTGCGGACCACCGCGCAGACCCTCGTCGCAACACTCGGCCCCGGCACCGCCGGTGTCCTCGATGCCGGCTGGAGGCAGAGCCTGCCACTCGCCGGAAGTGCCGCGCTTCCCGGCGGCCCTCAGCACGATCACTGCGTCCGGGAGCGCTGACGGGCCGGGGCTCATGAGGACTGTCCGGACCCGGACATGGCGCCGCCGGCGTCGGGTGGCGACCAGGTCGCCGTCGAACCGGCCGAGACGCGCGGGGAGATCCGGACGGGGTTCGCCGGGTTGAACGGTCGGCTCGGCCTTGCGCTTCAGCGGACGGAGGCGACCGAGCAGGACATCGACGCGCCACAGGATCGGGTCACCGCCCTGGAGAGGCGCCGCCGGCCGCTCCCGGCGGTCGCCTCGGTGAGCCGGTGCAGCCGGGGCGGCAACCGACCTCGTCGCGCTCTTGCGGTGACCCGCGTAAGCGGTTCCGCCTCGGCTCCTGTCCCGGTATGGGGCATGCCCGAACAGCGAGGAGGCCGCTCGGCCGGGCTCCCAGCCGAGATGCCTGTTCGCCTGCGTGGGTGTCAGCTCGGCCGAATGATCCTTCTGACGTTCGGGTGATGGGTTTCGGATGGATCGGCATCGGCGATCCACGGGCCTTCGCCGCTCGGATCGATGATGCCTTCCTCCAGCCAGGTGTACGCACCGGACAGGACGCCGTCGACCACGCGTCGGTCCAGGTCGTCGGTGTTGGACCACAGGCGGGTGAAGAGTTCCTCGACCCGGACGCGGGACTGGTGGCAGAACGTGTCGGCGAGCCGGTAGGCCTCGCGGCCGTGGTCGCCGGAGGAGCGCAGCAGTTCGGCGCGGACGCAGGCGGCGCTCATGGCGAAGAGTTCCGCGCCGATGTCGACGATCCTGCCGAGGAAGCCCTGCTTGGTCTCCATCCGGCCCTGCCAGCGCGACATGGCGTAGAAGGTGGAGCGCGCGAGCTTGCGGGCGGAGCGTTCGACATAGCGCAGATGGGCGGACAGGTCCGGGTGTCCGGATGGGTTGAATTCTCCGTACGTACGCGGGAGTTGTCCTGGACCCGCGACGAGCTTGGGCAGCCAGCGGGCGTAGAAGCCGGCCGCGTTCGCGCCTGCTTTCGCCTTGGCGGAAAGCGGTTTGTCGGGGTCGATGATGTCCCCCGCGACCTTCAGATGGGCGTCGACGGCCTCACGGGCGATCAGCAGATGCATGATCTCGGTGGAGCCCTCGAAGATCCGGTTGATCCGCAGATCGCGCAGGAGCTGTTCGGCGGGGACGGCCCGTTCGCCGCGGGCGGCGAGGGACGCGGCTGTCTCGAAGCCCCGGCCGCCCCGGATCTGGACCAGTTCGTCGGCCATCAGACAGCCCATCTCGGAGCCGTACAGCTTGGCGAGAGCCGCTTCGATCCGGATGTCGTTGCGGTTCTCGTCCGCCATCTGGGAGGAGAGGTCGACCACCGCTTCGAGCGCGAAAGTGGTTGCGGCGATGAAGGAGATCTTGGCGCCGACGGCCTCGTGCCGGGCGACCGGCCTGCCCCACTGCTCACGGACCGCCGACCACTCGCGGGCGATCTTCAGACACCACTTCCCGGCGCCGACACACATGGCGGGCAGGGAGAGCCGTCCCGTGTTGAGCGTGGTGAGGGCGATCTTGAGCCCTGCGCCCTCGGGGCCGATGCGGTTCGCGGCCGGGACCCGGACCCGGTGGAAGCGGGTGACGCCGTTCTCGAGGCCGCGCAGGCCCATGAAGGCGTTGCGGTTCTCGACGGTGATGCCCGGGGAGTCCGCCTCGACGACGAAGGCCGTGATGCCTCCCTTGTGGCCTTCCGATTTCGGGACGCGGGCCATCACGACAAGCAGGTCGGCGACGACACCGTTGGTCGTCCACAGCTTCACACCGTCGAGGATGTAGTCCGGTCCCTCCGGAACCGCCGAGGTGGCGAGCCTGGCCGGGTCGGAGCCGACGTCCGGTTCGGTGAGCAGGAACGCCGAGATGTCGGTGCTGGCCAGCCGGGGCAGGAAGGTGTCTTTCTGTTCCTGGCTGCCGAAGAGTTTCAACGGCTGTGGCACGCCGATGGACTGGTGGGCGGAGAGCAGTGCACCGATCGCGGGGCTGACGGATCCGACCAGGGCGAGGGCCTTGTTGTAGTAGACCTGGGTGAGGCCGAGGCCGCCGTACTTCGGGTCGATCTTCATCCCGAGCGCGCCGAGTTCCTTGAGGCCGTTGATCACCTCGTCGGGAATCCTTGCCTCACGCTCGATGAGGGCGCTGTCGATCCTGGTTTCGCAGAAGTCGCGCAGCCGGGCAAGGAACGCCTCGCCGCGCCGGACGTCGTCCGCGGCCGGCAGCGGATGCGGATGGATCAGGTCGAGCCGGAAGCGCCCGAGGAAGAGTTCCTTGGCGAAACTGGGCTTGTGCCAGTCCTGTTCGCGCGCGGCCTCGGCCACTTGGCGTGCTTCACGCTCGGTGACCTTGGGCGTGTTCTTCGGAGCGGATGGTGCGGACATGAGGAGCTCACCTCGCCGCGTTGTGGGGTGGGCGGACGCGGCCGGTCCGCGCGGAGCGCACAAGGGCGCCTGCCGAGCCGTACCAACCGGTGCTACTTGTCCTGATGTACCCGATTACCGGCACTCCCACCATCCCCCGGACGCCGATCGGGTCGGGAGCCACTCCACTGGCCAGCCCCGCGATGACACGGCGGTCAGGCCGTGAGCGGGGGAAGCGGAAGCAACCGGAGCCCTCGCACTGTGGGGCCCCTCGCAACGCCCTTACCTGCGATTCTCCTCCGATCTGCACCATCGCCGTGCCCCGCACGTGTCGGGGACCGGCGAACGGAGTACCTGACGGGGGCAGCGGCTGCCTTGCACAGGGCACCGCACGCCCTCGGGTAGGGCCGGCCCTCGACCGGCCGTGGCGTTCTCGGACCCTTGGGTGCCGGACGGACCTGCCTGCCCCGAACCGCCCACCTCTCTGACCCGCCGGACGGCCCCAGGAGGCGCGGTTCAGCGGCACAGGGCCGTGTCCACGACACGGTCGACACGCGCCCTGGCTGCCTCGTCGGTCAGCTGCATGGTCACCGCGACGTTGGCGGCGCGGCCGTTGTCGGTGGCTCCGCCCCGGGTCTCGTATCCCGGGAAGCTACCGCCGTGACCCCAGTAGACGCCGCCGCACGGCAGGGGCTTGCTCACGAGCCCCAGTCCGTAGCGGGCGCCGGGGCCGAAGGTGGTTTCAGCGGGGAGGGTGGCGCTGCGCATCTGGGCGAGCTGGGCTTCCGGAAGGAGGTGGCCGGACAGGAGCGCGGTGAAGAACCGGTTCAGGTCGGAGTTGGTGGAGATCATCTGGCCTGCGGCCCAGCCCCAGGAGGGGTCCATCTCCGTGACGTCGCGCAGAGGCGCACCGGCCGAGTCCCTGTAATAGCCCTTGGGATGGGGTTCTCGGACGGTCGCGTCACCGGGGGCGGGGAAGTAGGTGTGGTGCAGCCCGATGCGCTTGATGACACGCCGGTCCATCTCCTTGGCGAGGGGGCGGCCGGTGACCTTCTCGACGATCAGGCCTGCCAGCACGTAGTTCGTGTTGCTGTACTCCCATTTCGTCCCGGGGGCGAAGTCGGCCTTGTGCTGGAGGGCGATGTCGACGAGCTCGCGGGGTTCGAAGTACCGGACGTCGTCACCGAGGTAGTTGGTGTAGTTGGGAAGTCCGCTGGTTTGCTGCAGGAGCTGACCGACGGTGATGTGGCGTCCGTCGATCCTCTTCCCGCGTACGAGGCCCGGCAGATAGGTGTCGACCGGGGCGTCGAGGCCGATCTTCCCTTCACCGACCAGTTGCAGCACGACCACCGCGGTGAACGTCTTGGTGTTGCTGCCGATCCGCACCTGACCGTCCCTGGGCACCTTCGAGCCGGTGGCCAGGTCGCCGACCCCTGCGGTGTAGGTACGGGTGCGGCCGTCACGGTCCCTGACGTCGGCCAGCGCGGCGGGCACACCATCGGAGTGCACCAGCGCGTTCAGGCCCTGCTGGACGGTGTCCGGCCTGGCGGCGGCAAACGCCGCGGGCGGCGCCAGGGCACCCATCGTCATGACGCCCACGGCCACCGCGGCCGCAGCCGGCAGGGCTCGGCGCCGACCACCCCGCTGCCACCCGGAAGAACGGAACCTTTGTCATGCCTGCTCACGCACGAATCAACTCCTACGGAATTGTTGGGAAACCAGCGGCGTATGCCGGGCTCAGCATGTCCGGATGCGACCGACCGGGGCGATCCGGCTACCCGCCCAACTCCAGGTGGGGCTGACCCCCGGTGCGCTCAGCCGATGGGCAACGGGGGGCAGATAAACGCCCTGGCTGCGGTGGCGGCGTCAGGGGAGCAGATCACTCGCCGCCGCGCTCCAGGGGAACACCAGACGGGAACCGCGCACACGAAGCAGTCCTGACCTGCGGGTACGTGTGCGCGTCCGCGCTGGTGCGGCCACGCGGTGGTCTTGGCCCGGCCAGGTAGGACTGGGGCACGATCCCGACATGCACGACCCCGCACCCGGTCCCGGCGGGTCAACCCCGCGCGAAGATCCTGACATGCCATTGGCTGGAGCAATGGCCGGTCCGAAGCGTTGCGGGGCAGCAGGATGGACGTCTTGACCACGTCATGTGCCAGGAGTCCCGCGTGTACAGGCTGTTTGAGTGGAGCCGCCAGGAGGACCGTCCGCATGCAGGCCCACACGGCGGCTCCGTCCTCCGACCGGGCAGCGTCCGTGCTCGCGCCGCTCGCTCTGCGACGGAGTGAGCAGTGAGGTGGCCGGGCCGCCCCGGGGCGGCGAGCGGCTGGGCAGCGCGGCCCGGCGAGGGGGGCCCGCAGGTGCCGGCCGCGCCCGGGTGGATGCGCTGGCTGCCCGCCTTCTATATCGCGGGCATCCTGGTGCTCGAACCCCTCACGCCCGTGCAGTGGCCGGTGAGCTTCCTGCTCATCGCCCTCCCCGTGATCGCCGCCTTCGCCCACGGCCCCACTGTCGTGGCCGGCGTCACCGTGTTCGCGATCGCCTTCGAAGGAGTCCTGGCCGGTACCCCGTGCTGCGCGGGCCGCCCGGTGAGTTACGTGTGGGAGCGCCACTACGTGGCCACCTACCTGAGCACCGCTGTGGTCGGCGTCCTCGGAACAATCCTGGCTGCCCACCGCGTGCGGCGGGAACGCACCCTCGCCAACGTGCGTTTCGTGGCCGAGATCGCGCAGCGTGTCCTGCTCAGCCCGGTGCCTCACCGCGTCGGCCCCATTCTGGTCGAAGCCCTCTACCTGTCCGCCGCCGCGGAAGCACGCATCGGCGGTGACCTGTATGAGGCCGTCCCCACCACGTACGGACTCCGCCTTGTCATCGGCGACGTCCGCGGCAAGGGACTCCCCGCCGTCGAGACGGCCGCCACTCTCCTCGGCGCCTTTCGCGAGGCCGCCCACGACGAACCCGACCTCGCCGCCGTTGCCCGACGGGCGGAGACGAGCATGAATCGCAGGGCCGCCCGCCTGGCCGGAAACGAGGTGGGCGAGCGCTTCGTCACCGCTGTCTTCGCGGAGATCCCCCGGCGTCACGTGGTCCGCATCGTCAACTGCGGCCACCCCCCACCCCTCCTCATCCGCTCCGACGGCGTCACCGAGCTGGAGACGGCCGACCCCGCACCGCCCCTCAACCTGGGCATGCTCCTCACGGAGGCCTACCGGATCGACGAGTACCCATTCGGTCCCGGCGACCAGTTGCTGCTCTACACCGACGGCGTCACCGAAGCACGGGACCACACCGGGACCTTCTACCCCCTCCGCCAGCGTGTCCTCTCCTGGGGTCCTCTCCAGCCCCGGGAACTCCTCGACCGCCTCCACCACGATCTCCTCAGCTACAGCGACAACCGCCTCCACGACGACACCGCGGCCCTCGCCGTCTACCACCTGCCCGACTAGAAGCGCCCTGAAGATCCTGAAATCGCGCGGCGCTTCGCGCAGCGCCTGGGCCAAGAAGTTGTTCGCAGCGTCGCCCGGGTGGTCGACCCGCTGTGCGAACACCGTCCCCACCCGCACAGCCGTGGCGTAAGGCAACCGGCCGGTCAAGGCGGACAAGGTTCCACGAGGTCGACCGGCGGGTGTTGACGAACGCCGGAAGTCCGCTCTCGCGAAGGCCGTCGGCGCCCTGCCCCCTGCTCCGGGCCTCGGCCGAGAAGAAGCGTGGCCGGCCGCAGACCGCGAGGCGAGGGCAAGCCCCCCTTGCGGTATCGAATGGCGTCGGGTGGCACGACTTGATGCCACCCGGTGCCACTCGGCGTCACTCGGCGCCATCCCGCGCCCCCAAAGGCGCATGGGCACACACAGAGCCACAATCACCCAGGTAGGCACCAGCACGTTTTCGCAGGTCGGGACGGTTACGTCGGCGACCTACCCAGAGAGGTCACCTCACCACTTGCCCACGGAGCCATTATGGTGCCATTATGGCGCCATGGACCTCACCCCGTATGTCGACACCCTCCGCCGCGAACTCGCGGTGGCCGCCGAAGCCGGCGGCGACGAAGCCCGCGAGCTGGCCGAGAGGCTCACCGCTCCCCTGGAGTCGGCGACCCGGCTGACCATGCTCAACATGCTCTCCGCCGCGATGGACGAGATCACCCGCGAACTCGCCCCCGGCTCGGTCGACGTACGGCTGCGCGGGCTCGACCCCGACTTCGTGGTGACACCGCCGCCCACCGGCGGCGGCACCCCCGCGGAGCCCGCCGCGCCCGTCGAACTGCTCAAGACCCCGGCCCCGGCCGACGGCGACGAGGGCGGCACCGCCCGTGTCAACCTGCGCCTGCCGGCCCACCTCAAGGCCCGCGCCGAGGAAGCCGCGAGCCGCGAGGGCCTGTCGGTCAACGCGTGGCTGGTGCGCGCCGTGTCGGCCGCGGTCGACGGTGGCACCCGGCCGCGTACGACGGAGAAGACCCAGACCATCGGACAGAACTTCACGGGCTGGGTGCGCTAACCCAGCCCCCGCCCGCACCACTTCACCCACGCCACGTCCCACCAGCGGGGACGTCCTGAAGACCCAAGAGGACGGGACAGCCATGCCTTCTTTCGACACTCCCGAACCGATCTCGGCCACGGCACACGTGGAGGCCGGTTCCATCCGGTTCACCGCGGGCGACCGCCTCGACACCGTCGTCGAGGTGCAACCCCGCGACCCGAAGCGGGACCAGGACGTACGGGCGGCCGACCAGACCGAGGTCACGTACGCGAGCGGCGCCCTGACCGTCAGGACGCCCAAGCAGCGCTATCTCGTAGGGCGCACCGGCACCGTCGATGTGACGGTCGAACTTCCCACGGGCTCACGCGTCGACGTGACCGGCGCCTGGGCCCAGGTACTCGGTGAGGGCCGGCTCGGCGAGGTCCGGGTGAAGACCTCGTCCGGTGACGTCCGCCTCGACATGACCGGGCCGCTCCAGCTGACCGCCTCCCACGGCTCGATCACCGTCGACCGGATCGAGGGTATGGCCGAGATCACCACCAGCTCCGGCAGCCTGCGCGTCGGCACCGTCGACGGTCCCGCCGTTCTGAAGAACTCGCACGGCACCACGACCGTCGGCGTCGCGACCGGCGACCTGCGGGTGCGCGGCGCCAACGGCGACATCGACATCGCGCGCGCCGAGGGCTCGGTCGTCGCCACCACCGCCCATGGCACCCTGCGCGTGGGCGAAGTGGCCTGCGGCACCGTCCAGCTGGAGACCTCCTACGGCGCTATCGAGGTTGGCATCCGCGAGGGCACCGCCGCCTGGCTCGATGTCAGCTCCGGCTCCGGCCAGGTGCGCAATACGCTCACCGCGTCCGAGACCCCGGAGAAGACCGAGGACACCGTCGAGGTCCGTGCCCGCACCCGGTACGGCAACATCGACGTCCGCCGCGCCCGGGCCTGAGCGCCGGCCCCGCAAACTCGGCCACTCACCCCAGTCACTTCACCCTTCGAACGGGAGGGCTCCATGCCTTCATCTGTCATGCCCACGCCCAGGCAGGGTGACGGTCCGCAGTCGCCCGCCGCCGTCTCCGCCGTTGGTCTGCGCAAGTCGTACGGCGACAAGACCGTGCTCGACGGCATCGATCTGCACATCCCGGCCGGGTCCGTGTTCGCGCTGCTCGGGCCCAACGGCGCCGGCAAGACCACCGCCGTCAAAATCCTCTCCACTCTCATCACCGCCGACGCCGGCAACCTGCACGTCGGCGGCCACGACCTGGCCGCCGACCCGCAGGCGGTGCGGGCCGCGATCGGTGTCACCGGTCAGTTCTCCGCCGTCGACGGCCTGATCACCGGCGAGGAGAACATGCTCCTCATGGCGGACCTGCACCACCTCTCCCGCAGCGAGGGGCGGCGCACCGCCGCCGACCTGTTGGAGCGCTTCGACCTGGTAGAGGCGGCGAAGAAGCCCGCCTCCACCTACTCCGGCGGCATGAAGCGCCGTCTGGACATCGCCATGACGCTGGTCGGCAACCCGCGCATCATCTTCCTCGACGAGCCGACCACCGGCCTCGACCCGCGCTCCCGGCACAACATGTGGGGCATCATCCGCGACCTGGTCTCCGACGGCGTCACCGTCTTCCTCACCACCCAGTACCTGGACGAGGCCGACGAACTCGCCGACCGTATCGCCGTGCTCAACGACGGCAAGATCGCCGCCGAGGGCACCGCCGACGAGCTGAAGCGGCTCATCCCTGGCGGGCATGTCCGGCTCCGCTTCACCGACCCGGCCGCGTACCGGTCCGCCGCCCTCGCGCTGCACGAGGTCACCCGGGACGACGACTCCCTCACGCTGCAGATCCCCAGCGACGGCAGCCAGCGCGAGCTCCGCTCCATCCTCGACTGGCTGGACTCGGCCGGCATCGAGGCGGACGAGCTGACCGTGCACACCCCCGACCTCGACGACGTGTTCTTCGCCCTGACCAGCGACACCAACCAGTCCCCCAAGGAGGCTGTCCGATGAGCTCCCTCCCCCTCGCCGTGCGCGACTCGTCCACGATGCTGCGCCGCAACCTCCTGCACGCGCGGCGCTATCCGTCCCTCACCCTGAACCTGCTGCTCACGCCGATCATGCTGCTGCTGCTCTTCGTCTACATCTTCGGCGACACGATGAGCGCGGGCATCGGCGGCGGCGGCCCGGACCGCTCCGCATACATCGCCTACCTCGTCCCGGGCCTCCTGCTGATGACCATCGGCAGCACCGTGGTCGGAACCGCGGTCTCCGTCTCCAACGACATGACCGAGGGCATCATCGCCCGCTTCCGCACGATGGCGATCCACCGCCCTTCGGTGCTCGTCGGGCACGTCGTCGGCAGCGTGCTGCAGTCGATCACGAGCGTGATCCTCGTCGGCGCCGTCGCCGTGGCCATCGGCTTCCGCTCCACCGACGCCACCGCCCTGGAATGGCTGGCGGCGTTCGGACTACTCGTACTCTTCGCCCTGTCGCTCACCTGGATCGCGGTAGGCATGGGCATGGTCAGCCCGAACGCCGAGGCCGCAAGCAACAACGCGATGCCGCTGATCCTGCTGCCGCTCCTGTCCAGCGCCTTCACCCCGGTCGACTCCATGCCTGGCTGGTTCCAGCCGATCGCCGAGTACCAGCCCTTCACTCCCGCCATCGAAACCCTGCGCGGCCTGCTGCTCGGCAGCGAGATCGGCCACAACGGGTGGCTCGCCATCGCCTGGTGCCTGGGTCTCGCCGTGCTCGGATACTTCTGGTCGACCTCGAAGTTCAACCACGACCCGAAGTAACCGCCATGACAGCGCGGGCCGCCGCCCGCAACTCGTCCCGCCCCGGGGCGGCGTACTCCGACACCGCGTCGGCGTACGCCGCCCTTCTGCGTCCTCCGCCGCCTGCCCGGCCCGCGCCGCCGACATCGTCGGCTGGAACTCGCCCTGCACCCGCAGCCGTTCACCCTGCGCCTCGAGCACCACGCAGTAGTGATGCTCCTTACCGAGGTCCGCCGCGGCCCAGACCTCGACCACGGCCGCTTTCCCCCCGGCGGGTTGGCTTCTCCTCCCGTGCATGGCCTCTCCGACGCAGTCCCAAGCGGTCGTCAGACTCCACCGTCCGGTCCTGGCTGAGTGGTGCCCATGACCCGCTCGCCGACGTGCGACGAGACCACGCTGTCACCGACGGCCTCGATCACGCCGCCGAACTCGTAGCCGGAAGGCGGCGCGGTTGTCGGGGGTCAGGGCGGTGTTTCGGATCGACGGCGCCCCCGCATGGATGTGCCGGTCCGTCGGGTCCGAGGGCATCCGCTCGAATCCGGGCTGGAGCACGCCTGGCGGGTCAACAAGGTACTGGTCGTTGGTCGTCGTCCGCGTCGCCGGCGGTATCCGCAGTGTTGCTCGGGGCCAGGGAGCGGATACGGGGTATCGGTGAAGGCAGTAGCCAGAACAGCGACAGGGCTCCACCGACGGCGGCGATCAGGAGGGTCGGCCTCAGGCCGATGAGGGTGGCGAGTAGCCCGCCGACGATGGCACCGACAGGACGTATGCCGTAATTGATCGTGCTGTACGCGCCGGCCACGCGACTGCGCATGCCATCAGGGATCACCGCGGCCTGGAGGGAGTTGAGGTTGACGTCGAACAGCATGACGCCGAAGCCTGAGAAGAACTCGGCCGCGGCCAAGGCTCCGGCGCGGAGCCAGAGCGGGCCGTCCGCAGTTGCGGCGATGGCGATCGGTGCCGGGAACAGCACCGAGCCCACGAAGATGCTGCGCCCCACGCCGAACCGTCGCGAGATCTTCGGGGCGAACACCGCGCCGAGGAGGGAACCGGTCGCGCCGATCCCGAACGCGATGCCGATCACTCCGGCGGACAGTTCAAGGCTCCGGCTGGCGAACAGCACGATCAGCCCACTGCCCGCGACAAAGGTGAAGAAGTTGACGGTTGCCGCGCAGCCGAGGCCGGCCCGCAGTACTGGGTGACGGACGATGAATGTCAGGCCTTCCCTGGCGCGCCGCAACAGCGAGTGCGTCGCCGAGGTGCCGCAGGCGGCCAGCGGTTCGTCGACCGAAACGCGGCTGACCAGTACTGCTGACACCAGGAAGGTCAGGGCGTCCACGACGATGGCGACGGGCGCGGTCAGCGCCTGGACCAATGGGCCACCGATGGCCGGGCCGGCGACATACGATGCGGACCGGCTGGCGCTGAGCTTGCTGTTGGCATCGACGTAGGAAGCGCGCGGCACGAGGCGTACGAAGAACGGTGGATAGGCGGTGTTGAACAGCACCCCGGCGGTGCCCGTCAGCAACGCCACGGCATACAACTGCCCGAGCGTCACCGTTCCTGACAGGTGGGCCGCCGGGAGGCTGAGCAGCACTGCGGCGCGCACCAGGTCGGCGAGGATCATCAGACGGCGTTTGTGGGCTTGGTGATCGACCCAAGTCCCCAGGAAGATTGCGAGCAGGTTCGGGGTCCAGATGAGTGCGGTCAGCCACGCCACCTGGTTGGCCGAAGCGTTCAGCGCGCTGACGGCGATCAGGGGCAGAGCCAGCTCGGTGATCCGGTCGCCGAACTGTGAGACCGACTGAGCGGCCCAGAAGCGGCAGAATCGTCGATCCCGCCACAGCGCTATCGCTCCGGTCTGCTCCGGTCTGCTCACGGCGTCTGCCCGGTCTGCTCCTCGGCACCTTCCGGCAGGACGTAGCGCATGAGCCGGACGCCGCGGCCGTCGGTGGGCCGCTCGGACGGGTCACGAGTGACGTACGGCGCAAGAATGCGCTCGATCCCGTCCTCGATGGCGGCCAGTTCCTCAGCGGAGACGACGACGCGGGTGCACGCCAGCCCGGCCGGCCTGCGCCACGCCGGATCGAGTTCGGGTTCGACTTCGGCAGCCCATCGGCTCGGGAGGTCGGCATGGCGCCGGAACATCTGCTGCGACAGCACCCGCGCGGCTGACCTGCCCTCCTCATCAGTCGGGTCTTGCGGCGTCTCGAATCGGAAGCCGCGTGCTACGGCCTCCCACCTCCGTTGACGGCGGTCCGGGCCGGGCTCACTGTCGCGGACCAGTCCGAAGCCGGCCAGGTGACGCAGATGCCAACTGGTCACCGACGGCGTCGCTCCGACGTCGGGCGCGAGTTGCGTGGCGGTCGCAGGCCCGTGCCGCTGAAGGTGGTCGAGGATCGCCAGTCGCACCGGATGCGCCAACGCCCGCATAGCTTGCGGATCAGTGATCTCGATATCGCCCAGGCGATTACTGGAATCCATGACGTGAGAGTCTCCTCTCACGATTTGTGAGAGTCAACTCTCACGTTGGTGACAGATCCCGGTAAGTGACGAACTGTCCATGCTTCTTCGGGCTCTCTTCGGGGTGGCGTTCCCAGGGGTTCAGGGAGGGGTCGAGCGCGATCGGGGGGCTGGTGGTCACGGCTGGCCGTCCGGGGCGATGCTGGGGGCGTGGTCGAGGCTGGACACGTACTCACCCGCTGGACACTCAAGGAGGCGCCGTCCCTGCCGCCTTGCTCCGCGTTCCCGGTATCCGGTCGCGAAGGTGCAGCTGGTCTCAGCGCCCCGCGCAGTCACCGATCTCGGATTCTTTTCGCGGCCAGTCCAAAAGCTTTCCCCAGTCCGCAAAGGTCACATACTTGCCACGGATCTCGGTTCGGGCTTTGTCGTCGATGTTGGTAAGTGCCATCCCTCCTCCAGTCGCCCAGTCGAGCCCTTCCCAGTCCCTGTAAGCCACCTGGTGCAGTGACAGGTGGGCCGGGGTCGCCTTCCCTTTCGGGGCGTACCGAAAGCTATAGACCACCGCCCTGCATGGCCCGACGTTACGCACTGGGAACAGCACGCGCTTCTTCGTTTCGAGGTGGTGCATGTACACCTCTACGGATCGGACAGTGTGGCGTGAATAGTTCGAGAGATAGAGCTTCCCGCCCTCGGACCGCACGTCGAAAAGGGCCGCCTCCTCCTTCTTGCGTTCTTCACGCGCTTCGGTGCTCTGCACCAGTTGATCCCTGGTCGCCATCCACTGCAAATAGGCACCAACCCCAGCGAAGAGCAGACTGATCACCGCCACAGCGGCGACGATTACGTTGCTCCCCGTGTCGATCCAGACAGCATCTTCCGGCGATGTCTCTTCGCCCGTGCCCGAATGCTGACGCGACTGGATTCGCACAAGTTGACGATGCCGTCGACTCATGTTTTTCGTCCCCCGATTTATAGGCAGTGAAATGCGTCGCGTGGGCCGGCGCCTCGACATGAAACGAACCAGCCCGCCCAAGGCGCCGCAAAGGGGGTGATACCCAGGCGGCGGTCAGGGGCGTCGCTCAGGCGCCGAAGATACCTAACGCACACCGGAGTTGGCATCCCATCTCGCGCCGCCCACGGGAGGCGCTCAAAGCCTCTGGTCAGACGGGCTTCTGCCGGCTCCGCCCCGCCTCGCGAGGCCGGAAGACCTGCGGATCCACAAGTGGTACGCGGCTCTTCCGGTCTCCCTGCATGCAACAGCGCCGACCGTGCTGCCGATCTCGGTCGCGGCCGGCGTGTCAACCTGCGGCGTTCGCCAGAAGGGTGCTGCCACCGCGCACGGAGATGTAACGTGCACACTCGGCGATTGACTATTACTCAACTGCTCCTGACACGGGAGGACTTGATGGTTGCGGAGTTGGTCGAGACCTGGGTGGCGGGCTGGGCCGTTTCGCGGCGGACGCCGCCGCCGGTCGAGATGCCCTGGGGGTTCTACATCGCGGTGGCCGACAGCCCGGGTGAAGTGGGACGCCATGTCCTGCCCGAGGCCGATGAGTTGCGGGTCCGCAGCTCCTCCGCCTCGGTTGCCGTGCCACGGACCTGGATGAAGATGCCCGTGGAGCCAGAGGTGATCGAGCCGTGGCTGTCTCCCGGGTGGGTGGTGGCGTACGAGGAGGCCGGGCACCTGATGGTCACCGACCTCATGGCCACCCACCGGGTGGAGCCAGAGGGATACACGGTGACGGTGGAAACCGTCGGAGCCGTCGTCTTCGCGCGGGTGCTGGACGCGGCGGGCGAACAGGCGGCCCAGGGGCAGATGGCGGTGCTCGGAGATGCGGCAGTCGTGGACCGGGTGCGGACCGAGGATGCCCACCGTCGGCGCGGCCTGGGGCAGTTGGTGATGCGCACGCTCGCCGGCCATGCCCTGAACGAGGGTGCCGGCCTCGGAGTCCTCGGCGCGACCGACGCCGGGCGCGCGTTGTACGAGACGATCCGGCCCTATGCGTTGCATCGCAGCGAAGGATTCCATGAGGTGGGCTTCGACCGCCAACCAGAGCCGGCCTGAAGGAATCCGGGCGAGCCGGCCCTGCGCCCATGCCCGATGAATTCCCCCCGAGTCCGATGAGGCAAGCGCCAGCCACTCCGAGCCCGCATTGCGTGTCCGTGGGGCCATGACCAGCACCGCAGGGTGGCCGGCATCGAGTTGGCCCGTCGATTGAGCGGGATTGCACGCGTGGCTCGGCGGATTGAATCCGGTTGCTTACGTGAGGTCCAGCGAGGCCCTCGCTCGGGCGATCAGCCGACGCGCCTGCGGTCCGTCAACCGTGGCCTCGGCAAGCCAGTCCCATGCCCGCTCGTACAGGGCGATGTTCTCCTCGTCGTCGAGCCACATCTCCGCGTTGATCGTCTCGACGATGCCAAGCCGCTCGTCGTAGTTGAGTGGGCTGAGCGCGTCGCAGGCTGGTCGGTGGGTGTTTCCTCAACGAAGGTTGGGCAGGCTGGTCAGAGCGCGGATCGACGAAGGGGCCGCAGTCCGCCTGGTGTGACCGGACGGCAGCCCCGGTCGGCGCGTGGAGGGGATCAGTCGGGGAGCCGGTCCATCAGTCGGGGAGCCGGTCCATCAGCCAGGTGCACAGTTCCTCGGTGATGGCCGTGTGCGCGGTGGTCGTGGACGAACAGAGGAAGTCGTCCAGCTCGCTCTCATCCAGGCTCAGTCCGTCGATGTTCGCGTACAGGTCGTCCTGCTTCTCGATGTCGCGGATCGCGACCGCGCTGACCGAGGGGACGAAGCACACGTCCTCGTGCCGCAGGTCCGCCTTGCCGCCGAGCTTCTCGATCGTGTCAGCGAGGATCTTGTACGTGTGCAGGGTTCCGCCCGGCGCGCCGTCCATTTCCGGGAAGCCGCTGGTCGTGACGGTCTTCTCGGCCTCGGGGAACCTGCGGTTCAGGTAGGCGGCCGTCACGTCGTCGCCCTGGGCCTGGGTGTAAAAAGTGGTACCCGGGTAGATCCGGTCGATCCGCAGCGCGACCTCGCCGGGCTTCACATCCGGCAGACCGACCCCGTCGGCGCGACCGTTGGCCACAGCGATCTTCATCGGGATCTGCGGCCAGCCGCCGACCCGGTCCAGGGCGGCCAGGAACTCCGTGCGCTCCGGGGCGATGCCGATCTTGTCGGTGTCCTTGTCATAGTGCCGCCACAGCATCTGGCGCGCGGCCGGGCTGTTCATCTGCTTCGCGAAGTCGTTCGGGAACGGGATGAAGTGCGAGAACGCCTGCACGCCGACCGGGATGGAAGCGCCGCGGTGCGGGCTGTCGTAGGAGAAGTACAGTGCGGTCCGGTGGTCCATCCGCTGCGTCTCCAGCTTGGCGAGTGCGTAGCGGGTGACGATGCCGCCCATGCTGAAGCCGCCGACGACCAGGCGGGTGTCGCCCATCTGCTCGGCGATGGCCTGCATGATGGCGGCCTCGGCCGCCTGTGCGTTGTCCAGGATCGACGCGCTGCGCTCCTCGAAGCCGAGGAGGATCACGTCCCGGCCGCGCCGGCGCAGCTCGGTGACGAACGGGAAGCTGCCGCCCTCCAGCCCTTGGTAGAGCACATCGAGCTTGCTCCGGCCGAGGTTGAAGCCGTCGGCCATGATGACGGGCCGGACGAGACCGCTGCGGTTTCCCTCGCCGGGGAAGACCCAGGCGAAGCCGTTCGGCAGGGTCCATTCGTCGTGCTCCGGCACCTCGATCGTCCCGGCGGGTTCGGCGGTCAGCGGACCGCCGAGGGTGAACGAACCGACGTTGGGCTCGGTCGTCGCGGACATGGTCGTACTCCTTGTGGGAGGGGTGGGCGAGACGACGCCATCATGAGGGACAATCCGGGCATATCACCCTTTTGAGCTGCGAGGTTCACCACATCTGATGGAGCACGCACCGGAAGGGTTTGACGTGCCCGGCGCATGCGATTGGCCTGTTCTCGCCGCGCGCCTGTTCAATTCGCCTGTCGGCGCAACTCTTGCTGGCCATCCGACGAGAGGGCGAATGGCGGGCGCAGTGGGCCATCCCCGTCACGGCCGGCGTCGACGTCTACCCGGTCTACGCCGACGCCGAAACAGGAGAGGTGGATGAAAGGGCCTCTCCCGTCCAGGGCCTACCCACCACACCCGGCTGAGCTGACATCCAGGCAATCGAGTACGGCGCCCGCCCGCCAAGATCCGACGGTCGTCGCAGGTCAGGGGTAGACACGCAGGAACGGCCGGAGCCCCCGCACAGTGGGCTCCGGCCGTTCATCTGCCGCCTGCTGTCGTGCTGTCCAGGCGGATCACAGGCGGCGCTGGTGGATCGGTTCGATCCTGTTCGCGGACCTACAGGGCGAGGCCGGTGAGGACCAGCACACGCTCGTAGGTGTAGTCGTCCATGGCGTAGCGGACGCCCTCACGGCCGACGCCGGACTGCTTGGCGCCGCCGTACGGCATCTGGTCCGCACGGTAGGAGGGGACGTCGCCGATGATCACGCCGCCGACCTCGAGGGCACGGTGGGCACGGAAGGCGGTCTGCAGGTCGTGCGTGAACACACCTGCCTGCAGGCCGTACTTGGAGGAGTTGACGGCTGCGAAGGCCTCGGCCTCACCGTCCACCTTCTGTACGGACAGCACCGGCCCGAAGACCTCCTCGGAGAAGAGGGTGACGTTGTCCGGGAGCTCGGCGAGCACGGTCGGCGCGTAGGTGGCACCGTCCCGCTTGCCGCCGGTGAGCAGCTGGGCGCCGGCCTGCACGGCCTCGTCGACCCAGGACTCGACGCGCTTGGCGGCGTCCTCGTTGACCAGCGGGCCGACATCGGTGGCGGCGTCGGACGGGTCGCCGGTGACCTGGGCCTCGACAGCCGCGACGATCTTCGGGAGGAGCCGGTCGTAGACCGCGGCGTCCGCGATGACGCGCTGCACCGAGATGCAGGACTGGCCGCCCTGGTAGTTGGAGAAGGTCGCGATACGGGTCGCGGCCCAGTCCAGGTCCGCGTCGGAGGCGTAGTCGCCGAGGACGACCGCGGCACCGTTGCCGCCGAGCTCCAGGGTGCAGTGCTTGCGCGGCACCGACTCCATGATCGAGTAGCCGACCGGGGCGGACCCGGTGAAGGAGATCACGGGCAGCCGCTCGTCCTGGACGAGGGCGGGCATCCGGTCGTTGGGGACCGTCAGCACGGACCACGAACCGGCCGGCAGGTCGGTCTCGGCCAGCAGCTCGCCCAGGATCAGCGACGAGATCGGGGTGGCCGGGGCGGGCTTCAGGATGATCGGGGCACCGACGGCGATGGCCGGGGCGACCTTGTGGGCGCTCAGGTTCAGCGGGAAGTTGAACGGCGCGATTCCGAGGACCGTGCCGCGCGGGAAGCGCCGGGTCAGGCCGAGACGGCCGGTGCCACCGGCGTCGGTGTCGAGGCGCTGGGCGTCACCGCTGTTGAAGCGGCGGGCTTCCTCGGAGGCGAACCGGAACACGGAGACGGCACGGCCGACCTCGCCGCGCGCCCACTTGATGGGCTTGCCGTTCTCGGCGGAGATCAGCTGGGCGATCTCCTCGGTGCGCTCCACCAGGCGCCGTACGACGTGATCGAGCGCGGCGGCCCGGACGTGGGCCGGGGTCGCGGCGAACTCCTCGCGCACGGCGTGCGCGGCCGCGACGGCCTCCTCGATCTGCGCGTCGGTCGGCACGCTGACCGTGCCGACGAGACGGCCGTCCCAGGGGTTGGTGACGTCGAAGCTGTCCTCGCCGGTGGCCTGGCGGCCGGCGAGCCAGAAGGCGTGGGTGGAAGTCATGGAGGTTCCGGCCCTTCGGAGTCGTGGGGTGTGCTGCACCCACCGTAGGGCCGTACGGCCGACCTGGCGTTTGTCCGGCGTGGAGCAGAGCGCGACGGGTACACGCCGGTTTGTCGGATGCGTCGGCGTGAGCGGGGAGCTCATGGCCTTCCTGCAGCTGCTACGGCGTCGGCGGGGAGCTCGTTGGCCTTCCACCGAGGGCCACGGCAACCGCTACGGCTCCGGCGTCGACGGGGAGCTCGTGGCCTTCAGCGCCAGCCACAGCTCCATCCGGACATCCGGATCGTCCAGTGAACGGCCCAGGATCTCCTCCACCCGGCGCATCCGGTAGCGCAGGGTGTGGCGGTGCACGCCCAGGTCCGCCGCCGCCGCGTCCCACTGGCCGTGGTGGGAGAGCCAGGCCCGCAGCGAGGCGACCAGGTCCCCGCGGCCCTTGGCATCGTGTTCGTACAGGGCGCGGAGCATTCCGTCGGCGAAGGCCCGTACGGCGTCGTCCGCCAGCAGCGGCAGCACCGAGCCGGTCGCCAGTTCCTCGTGCTCGACCAGTGCCCTGCCCCGGCGGCGGGCCACCGACAGGGCCTGCTCCGCCTGCTTGTACGCGGCGGACACGGCGATGGGGCCCGCTGGTGCGGACAGGCCGACGACCACGTGGCCCTCCTCCTCCGCCGCCGGTTCGCGCGGGGGCCGCGCCTCCTGGGCCTCCTGGGCCGCCGCGTACGCAGCGCAGGCCGCGACCGCCGCACCGCCGTCCGCGGCCAGGACGACGAGCCGTTCGCCCTCGGGCACGGCCAGCATGGTCTCGCCGGTCCGGAAGGCCGCCGCCTCCATCGCCTCACCGAGCGGGGCCGTTGTCGAAGGGGCGGACGCCTCCGCGATGAGCAGCCGGAACGGGGCGTCGAGCAGGCCGCCGTACAGATCCCCTGCGACGGCCCGTGCGTGGTCCGGCTGGCCGGCGAGCAGCATGCGCAGCACCGCCGCACCCAGTCGCTGCTCCGCGCCCTGGAGGGACCGGGAGCGGGCAGTGGTCAGGGTCAGCAGCGCGACCGCCGAGTGCACGGCGTACCGCTCGGCGGTGCCCAGTGCCGCGCCGGTGCCGACAGCCAGCGCGCCCCGGACCCGCCGGCCGGTGCCCAGGGACTGGAGCTCGACCCGGTCGTCGGTGTCACCGACGACCATGCTGGCCGGGGCAGGGCGCTCCCGCAGCCGCTCCACATCGGGGGTGAGCCGGGCGGCCCGGCGTGCGGCCCAGTCGGGGGCCGCGGCGACGATCGCGCCGGAGGCGTCGTAGAGCGCCGCCCAGCCGTCGACATGCGCGGCGAGGCGGGTGAGGATTTCGCCGGGGCCGTCGCCCGCGAGCGCGGCCTTCGTCAGCTCCCGCTGGGCCTCGAACCCCGCCGTCACCGCCCGGTACTGATCTGCGGCGATCTCCGACGACACGGCCTTGGCGATGGCGAGGAACGGGGTGCGGCGCGGCACTTCGAGAAGCGGCAGCCCCGATTCCTCGGCGGCGTCGATCAGCGCCTGCGGTACGTCGTCGTAGTGGACGCCGACGGCGAAGCCCAGTCCGACGACTCCGGCCCCGGCCAGCCGCCGCACGTACCGCCGCATCGCCTCGGGATTCTCGGCGTCGAGGTTGGTGGCGGTGACGAGCAGGAGCTCACCGCCCTCCATGTACGGGACGGGGTCGGTCAGCTCGCTGGCGTGCGCCCAGCGGATGGGCGCGTCGAGCCGGTCCGCCCCCGCACGCACCGTGAGTTTGAGCGCCGAATGCTGGACGAGCGAGGCGAGAGTGGGGGGCATGGGGACCGCGGGACCTCAGGGAGTCGATTTTCGCCGTCCCGTATGAACGGCTCCTACCGATTCTGCCAGGGCGGCAGGGTCCGCCGTAACCGCTCCGGCGCCGCGGGCCACTCTGCGTACCCGCTCAGCCGTTCAGATCCACCAGCAGGGGCGGCGCGTGCTCCCCCCGCACGGTCGTCAGGGACAGCACCGCGTGTCCGGCCGGTACCCGGTGGGCCAGCTCGGAGGCCGACCAGCGTTCCCGCTCGACCTGGCGCACGGTCACCGCGTCCGTGGTGACCGCCTTGCCGGTGACCAGTTTGCGGAAGGCGTGGATGGCCCGGGTCATCGGCTGGTCGGCGAAGACGGTGCGCTGGGTGACGTCCCGGGTCTCGACCCACTCCGTTCCCCAGGCCTCGGCGAACTTCTTCCCGTCCCACGTCGTGATTCCGGAGAACGCCATCCGGCAGCCGACCGCACCGAGCAGCGCCGTGTGCAGCTGCTCCGGCACGTCGTCGAGGGTGCGCAGGGTGAGTACGGCCCCGGCGTGCGCGGAGCGCAGCCGCTGGATTCCGCGGACGGTGTCGGGGGTCAGGGTGTGGGTCGCGTCGTCGAGGACCAGACAGGCGAAGAGGGAACGGTCGGTGCGGGCCGCGGCGTTCGCGGTGAACTGGGCGAGTACCAGACGTGCCAGCACCCGGGACGCCTCGGCGTGGCCGCGTTCGGGCAGATCGATACGGACCCGGAGCGGGTGTTCCAGGGCGCGCAGCGAGAAGGGGCGGGCCCTGCCCGTGGTGTCGAAGAACTCGGTGAAGGCGGGCCGGTCGAGCAGGGCGACGCGGTCGGCGAGAGCCGGGCCCGGGTCGCCGGGCGCACCGGACTGGCGGGCACGGCCGTCGAGCTCGCGCTGCATGCCGGGGTGTCCCGTCGCGTCGAGCGCCTCCCGCAGGGCGGCGAGGGCACCGGGCACACCGTCCAGCAGTTCCCGCAGCTCCGGCACGGAGGGAAAACGGCCGTGGGCGGCCCGGAAGGGGCCGAGGAGCTGGGCGAGGGCCGTGGCGGCGCGTCTGCTGTCCACCTCGGGGAGGTCGCCGACCAGGCCGTCGGCAAGGACGGTCGCGGCCTCGTCGGGGTCGGTGGTGCCGCCGTACAGATCGAGATCGTGCACGGATGACGGGTCGCCGACCTTGATGACGACGTCGAACCCCTGGTCGCCACCGAGCTGGGTACCGGCGGCGCACACGGCGACGACGGCGGCCTGTCCGGCGAGCGCCTGCAGTGCGAGGGATTCGACGACGGGCCGGATCAGTGCCCGGCTCTTGCCCGTGCCGGGCGGGCCGACGGCGAGCAGGGACGTGCCCAGCAGCCCGGGGTCGAGGGCGATGCCGCTGCCGCGGCGGGCGTACGGGTTGCGTTCGCCGTCCTCGACGGTGCCGAGCCTGACCTGCTGGACCAGCAGATCGTGCCGGGCGGCGCGGACCGGGAGGTCACGTGCGCCGGAGGGGTGGGTGCAGGCGGCGGAGCCGTTGCGCAGCACGGTGTCGGTGAAGGCGGAGAGCCTGGAGTGGTCGGCGCGCACGGACGTCCAGGCGCGGCGGATGCGGGCGTAGTCGACATCGTTCATCCGTCCGGACCGGGTTTCCCTGGCGAGCGCGGCGGCGGCCTGGTGCTGTCCGGCGGCGCGCAGATCCGGCCATTCGGCCGGGTCCTCCTCGCTGCCTTCGACGATGGCGTCCGCGCCGCCGGGCGTGTGCGGCTTCGCCGGGTCACGGCCCTCCCGGCCCGGTGCCCGCTGCGGGGACCCGCCGCGGCGCCACACCTCGGTCCAGCGCCCCAGCCTGGCGAACGGCCACACGATCACCAGGGTGAGCAGGACGTACAGCCCGTAGCTGATCACCGGGGACATCGGCTGGTCGGGGCCCAGCCAGGAGCCGGGAACCAGGCCGAAGGCCAGCCCCATCCCCGGCACGGTCCCGTTCCAGACGAGGATCCAGACCAGCAACGCACCGATCGCCGCACCGCCCGCCCGTGCGGCGGCTCCCCTTGCGGCGACGCACCGCTCGAAGGCGGCCGGCCAGTTGCCCAGCCGGCCGAATCCGTAGACGAGGCCCCCGGTGATCAGCAGACGGTAGATGTCGAGCGCACGGACCGCGCCCCGGGTCTGCGGCTCGTCGCCGAACGGCCCCCACCAGTCGCCGGGGGTGAAGAGCTTCAGCGGAACCCGCCAGTACGGGATGTAGTTGTTGCGCCAGAGCGACCAGACGAGGATGCAGGCCAGCAGCGAGATCACCGCGCCGCTCACCAGCGTGCGGTCCGGGGTGCGTTCCTTCTCCTCGGCGGGCCGGGGGGCATGGCCGAGCCGCCAGACACCTGGTTCCGCGGCGGGCCTCGGTGTGCGCAGCCAGTCCCCGAGGGAGGGGCCGGACGCGGGGGCGTAGCCCGGCCTGGGCGGCAGTTCGGGCGGTGGCGGGCCGGCCGGGCGCGGCACCGGATGACCGGAGCGGGTGCCCCGCGAGTCGTACGTGCCCTCGGTGTCCATGTGCTGTCCCTCGTCCCCTGACCAGCGCCGACCGGTAACTCCGGGCGCAGGCGCCCGAAGTCATCAATCTAGTGCCCCGTACCACCCCGTCGGACGCGGTCCGGCGGGAAGTCTTCGCCCGTGCCCCGGAGCCCTTCGTCCCGCACGCGCACGGTCTCGGCCCGGCCCCCGTACCCCGTCGCTATGTCCGTGGAGGACAACCGCGTCCGGCCACCACTCCCGAACGGAACATGCCGGACCCCGGGTCTCGCCCATAGCCTGCAGAAAGAGAAGCGTCCGAAACACCCCACAGGAGCCCCTCATGACCGCAATTCCGCAGGAGCGCCGCGTCGTCACTGCCATTCCCGGCCCGAAGTCGGTGGAGCTGCAGGCCCGCCGTCTCGCGACGGTGGCCGCAGGTGTGGGCTCCACCCTGCCGGTGTTCACCGCCCGCGCCGGTGGCGGGATCATCGAGGACGTGGACGGCAACCGTCTGATCGACCTCGGTTCCGGTATCGCCGTGACGTCGGTCGGCGCCTCCGCCGAGGCCGTCGTACGACGTGCGTCCGCGCAGCTCGCCGACTTCACCCACACCTGTTTCATGGTCACGCCGTACGAGGGGTACGTCGAGGTCTGTGAGCAGCTCGCCGAGCTGACGCCGGGCGACCACGCCAAGAAGTCCGCGCTGTTCAACTCGGGCGCCGAGGCCGTGGAGAACGCCGTCAAGATCGCGCGTGTGTACACCAAGCGCCAGGCCGTCGTCGTGTTCGACCACGGCTACCACGGCCGCACCAACCTGACGATGGCGCTGACCGCCAAGAACATGCCGTACAAGCAGGGCTTCGGCCCGTTCGCGCCCGAGGTCTACCGGGTGCCGGTGGCGTACGGCTACCGCTGGCCGACCGGTGCCGAGAACGCCGGCGCCGAGGCGTCCGCCCAGGCCATCGACCAGATCACCAAGCAGATCGGCGCGGACAACGTCGCCGCGATCATCATCGAGCCGGTGCTCGGCGAGGGCGGCTTCATCGAGCCGGCCAAGGGCTTCCTCCCGGCGATCGCGCAGTTCGCCAAGGACAACGGCATCGTCTTCGTCGCCGACGAGATCCAGTCCGGCTTCTGCCGTACCGGTCAGTGGTTCGCCTGTGAGGACGAGGGCATCGTCCCCGACCTGATCACCACCGCCAAGGGCATCGCGGGCGGTCTGCCGCTCTCCGCCGTGACCGGCCGCGCCGAGATCATGGACGCCGCCCACGCCGGTGGCCTCGGCGGCACCTACGGCGGAAACCCGGTGGCCTGCGCGGGCGCGCTCGGTGCCATCGAGACGATGCGCGAGCTGGACCTGAACGGTAAGGCCAAGCGCATCGAGGAGGTCATGAAGGGCCGCCTCGCCGAGATGCAGGCGAAGCTGCCGAACGGCGATGTCATCGGTGACATCCGCGGCCGCGGCGCCATGATCGCGATCGAGCTGGTGAAGTCCGGCACGAAGGACCCGAACCCGGAGGCGACCGCGAAGCTCGCCAAGGCCTGCCACGCGGAGGGCGTGCTGGTCCTGACCTGTGGCACGTACGGCAACGTCCTGCGCTTCCTGCCGCCGCTGGTGATCGGCGAGGACCTGCTGAACGAGGCTCTCGACGTCATCGAGCAGGCTTTCGGCCAGATCTGACGTGTGTGAACCCCGGCGGTGGCGGAAGGCGTTTTCGCCGGGGATGCAGGGCCCGCGTGAGGGCCTGTCACCTTGTCGGCCGTGAGCGGCCGAGTGCGTACGCGCTCGGCCGCTCACGCCTTGTCGCGCTCCTGACTGTCCCCTACGACGGGACGGTTACGGGTCGCATCCACCCACGCCCCGACGATGGCCAGGGGGTGGGTGCGGGTGCGGTGACGAACACCCACGCCGAGCGTGCACGATCACGCATGTCGACCCCGGCGACGACATCGGCGGGACCGGCGAGCCCGCACCGACGACACTGAAAATTGTCCCGGTCGGGCCGGTTGGCCCGCTCTGTGTGCCTGCAGCGCGGACAGCGCTGCGAGGTGTGAGCCGCATCCATCTCAACCTCGACACTCACCAGCCCGAGCGACAAATTGGACACTTATTCGAACCTCCTGGCTTCACTCGGGACGGGAGGTGAAGAACGTGTGGGGGGCCGATGGCGGGATTCGTTTCCGTCTGTCGGTCCCCCGTCGGCTGACGTACGGTTTCCGCAGATGAGAGAAACACCCCGCCCGCAGGGGACTGCCGGCGACGCCGGGCCGGAGCTTCCCCAGCACCGTCCTGGCCGTGCCTTCGCGCACACCACTGGAGCCTCTGGCTCCGGAACTCCTCACCGATCGGATGGCCGCTCGCCCCAAACCCCCGGGGCGCGCGGCAAACCGGTCCGACCGGCCGCCCCGGAACCACCCCCCCTGTTCCCCGGCGGCCGGCTCTTCTCATTTCTCTGGTCTCTTCCCTCCTGGCACTCCTCGCGCTCACCACCTGGCAGGTGGCGGCCGACGGTCCGTTGCGCTCGCTGGACGAGCGGACCGGCCGGGCCGTCGTCGGACACGGCCCCGCCCGGCTGACCGAATTCCTCGCCGACCTCGGCAATATGCAGCTCGCGCTCCCGGTGCTGGGCTGCGCGATCGTCTGGGCGCTGGTGCGCGGCGCACGCCGTGCGCCGTTGTACGCGGCGCTCACCATGGCTGCGGTGCCTCTGCTGGTCGTCCCGCTGAAGGACTGGATCGCCCGCCCGGGACCGCTGACCGACGCCACCGGCTACTACCCGTCCGGCCATGCGGCGACGGCCGCGGTGGCATACGGGGCGGCGGCGTTGCTGACCTCGCCCTGTGCGAGGCGGTCGTGGATGATGCCCGTCGCCGCTGTCTCGCTGACAACGGCGACGGGCATCGGTCTGGTGCTGCGCGGCTATCACTGGCCGCTGGATGTGCTGGGCAGCTGGTTCCTGTGCGGGCTGCTGCTCCTGCCGCTGGGCCTCAGCCGCCGAAGTAGGCGTCGAAGTTCTTCGAGAACTCCCCGTTGTTGAAGCGGTCCCAGTTGATCGACCACGTCATCAGTCCGCGCAGTCCCGGCCACGTCCCGTGGGTGGCGTAAGGGCCGCAGTCGGTCTTCTTCGTCAGGCAGTTCAGTGCCTTGGTGACCTCTGCGGGCGTGGTGTAGCCGTTGCCCGCCTGGGTGGAGGCCGGCAGACCGATGGAGACCTGGTCGGGACGGAGCCCGGGGAAGACCTTGGTCCGGTCGCCGGCCACCGGGAAGCCGGCGAGCAGCATGTCGGTCATGGCGATGTGGAAGTCGGCGCCGCCCATCGAGTGGTACTGGTTGTCCAGACCCATGATGGAGCCCGAGTTGTAGTCCTGGACGTGCAGCAGGGTGAGGTCGTCACGCAGGGCGTGGATGACCGGGAGGTAGGCGCCGGCGCGCGGGTCCTGGCCGCCCCAGGGGCCCGAGCCGTAGTACTGGTAGCCGAGCTGCACGAAGAACGTCTCGGGGGCCATGGTCAGCACGAACTTGTCGCCGTACTTGGCCTTGAGGGTCTTCACCGCGGAGATCAGGTTGACGATGACCGGGGTGGTCGGGTTACGGAAGTCGGTGTCGCCGGTGTTCAGCGAGAGCGAGTGGCCCTCGAAGTCGATGTCCAGGCCGTCGAGACCGTACTCGTCGATGATCTTGCTGACCGAGGAGACGAAGGTGTCGCGGGCGGCGGTGGTGGCGAGCTGCACCTGGCCGTTCTGGCCGCCGATGGAGATCAGCACCTTCTTGCCCGCGGCCTGCTTGGCCTTGATGGCCGCCTTGAACTCGGCCACGGACTCGACGTTCGGGCACTCTCCCCCACTCTCGGCTTCGCTCGAGCGGGAGGTACCCCCTCCCGGGCAGAGCGAGAAACGGATGTCGCCGGAGGTGACCGAGGTCGGCTCGCCGAAGGCCAGGTCGATGACGTCCCAGGAGTCGGGGACGTCCGCCATCCGCGTGTAGCCGGAGCCGTTGGCGAAGCTGGAGTGCAGATAGCCGACGAGGGCGTGGGCGGGC